>JASJCB010000044.1 GCA_030066195.1 Acidobacteriota bacterium | reverse complement strand
AGTTGGTCGATGCTGCCCTGGATGCGTTCGCGGCTCTCGTCCGTGCCGTCACCCAGGCGCAAAACCCATTCGCGGCCGTGGCGCAGGTGGTAGGTTACTTCCTTCAAGCTCTTGGCGGCCAGGGCGGCCAGGCCTTCGTGCTCGCTTTGGGCCAGTTCGGTATAGAGCAGCCAGGCGTGGGCGTCAAAGAGAAACTGCCGAGCCAGGGTGTCGCCGAAATGACCGTTGGGACGTTCTACCAACTGACAATTGAAGAACTCGTACTCGTCGCGATGATAAGCCAGGTCGTCTTCGCTCCGTCCCTTGCCTTCGATTTGACCGGCCAGTTTGAGCAACGACTCGGCGCGACCCACCAGGTCCAGGGCAATGTTGGTGAGGGCGATGTCCTCTTCCAGAATGGGGCCGTGACCGCACCATTCGCTGAGGCGTTGGCCCAGCACCAGGGCGTCATCACCCAGACGCAAGAGGTAGTGGAACAAGGCGTTTTGAATCTTGGGTTCCAATTCGCTCATCTTACAGGTCCTTTACGCCGCGCGGCGTCTTGTAGAACTGCGGGTGACGATAGGGCGTATCGTCGATGGCGTCGAAGAAGGGCCCCTGATCTTCCAACTTCGTGGCGTGAATTGCATCGGCGCGGACCACCCACAGGCTTTTCACGCCCTCGCGCCGCGCGTAGACATCGCGGGCATTTTGCAGGGCGATTTCCTTATCGGGTGCGTGCAGGCTGCCGCAGTGTTCGTGGGGACGACCCCACTTCGTTTGGGCGAAGACCTCCCATACAGGCCATTCGTCCTTTCTCATACCTTCGTCCAAATTGTCCTTCCTTATCAGGCCGCGTTGCGACCGGATTTTTTCGCATGGTACGCCCGAGCCGCCTCGCGAACCCAGGCGCCGTCATCGTGGGCTTTGCGGTGCGCCTCCATGCGTTCTCTATTCATGGGACCGTTGCCTTTGACAACATTCCAAAACTCGTCCCAATCGATCTGTCCGTAATCCCAATTGCCGGTTTCCTCATTGTATTTGAGATCGGGGTCCGGCAGCGTGAGCTTGACGGCTTGCGCCTGCTTGACGGTCATATTCACGAAGCGTTGGCGCAATTCGTCGTTGGTATTCTTCTTAACCTTCCACTTCAACAGTTCCGCGCTGTTGGGTGAATTGTTGTCCGGCGGGCCGAACATCATCAAAGAGGGCCACCACCAACGGTTGACGGCGTCCTGCACCATCTTGCGCTGGGCCGGGGTGCCCTTCGCCATATTGGCCACGATTTCATAGCCCTGCTTCTTGTGGAAACTCTCTTCTTTGCAGATGCGAATCATGGCGCGCGCGTAGGGTCCGTAAGAGCCCTTGGCCAGCATGGTCTGGTTGACGATGGCGGCTCCGTCCACGAACCAACCGATCGTGCCCATATCGGCCCACGTCAGTGACGGGTAATTGAAGATGCTGGAGTATTTGGCCTTGCCCTGGTGCAGCAGGTCGATCATTTCATCACGGCTGATGCCCAGTGTTTCGGCGGCGCAGTACAAATACAAACCGTGGCCGGCCTCATCCTGGACCTTGGCCAGTAGAACCTTTTTACGGCGCAGACTGGGCGCACGGGAAATCCAGTTGCCCTCGGGCAGCATGCCCACGACCTCGGAATGCGCGTGCTGTGAGATCATGCGGATGAGTTGCTTGCGATACCGTTCGGGCATCCAGTCCTTGGGTTCGATGATTTCGCCTCGGTCGATCCGGGCTTGAAACTCCTGCTCCAACTTAGCGAGGTCTTCCATAACCTGCCTCCTTCTTCATGCAACCGACACGGTACATCCGCATTATAGCAAGGGCCCGACAGCCCGGAAATGCCCCAATTGGCAAAAAAGCAGTTTTTGTGATTCTTTTGCGAAGACCTCGTTAGGCAATCGGACTATTTCGCCTAACAATCTGTCGGTAATTCACCAGGAACTCAATTTTCATCTCCAATCCCGCCCCTCCCAACCCGACGGGCCCCAATTACAACGAAAGCTTGGAAATTACACCCCTATGCACGCTGCATAGGGTTAAAAGCCGTTGATTTTCCGAAGCACTATAATAACGAGCGGCCGGGGCGAGGGCACATTTTCCACCGGTTTTTAACGGGCGGCCCGGGCGCCGGGTCTTTTTAAAGAGAGAACAGGTGCCGATTCCCCTCAAATCACCGTGAGCGTCGAAATAGAATCAACCAACCGGGCCGGGCGGGCTTGCTGAAAGATAAAAATGCTCATCGCCGCGCTCGGAACATCCATTTCAGACCTGAAAAACGGACTTACCGAGCTCGGGCACAACAATCTGCAAATTCCCCCTCGACTTGACGACACCCTGCCCGGAACCAGAACCGGACCGGCTCTTGTTTTCGCGACCACTTTTGTTAGATAATGGTTGATTAGGGCAGTGTTGCTCCAGGCCTGCCCAAAATATTGGAAGGGCTGACACACCATGAGGCATACCAGATTGAAGCGAAACGATCCTTGTCACTGCGGAAGCGGGTTGAAATATAAAAAATGCCACGGGCGCAAACGTACCACCACGATTTCCCTGACCAGTCGTCCCAAGCGCGATTTCGAGATCATGGATGCCGAAAGCCTTCCGAAGATGCGTAAGGTGTGTACGCTCAGCGCCAATATCCTGGACGAAGTTTGCGAACGCGTGCAACCCGGCACCACGACTCAGCAGATCGACGATTGGGTCCACCAGATGACGCTCGATGCCGGCGCCTACCCCGCGCCGCTGAATTATCCCAACGGGCGTACCGATCCCAAAAAGCCCCGCATCACCACCGGCGGCTTCCCGCGCAGCGTCTGTACCTCGGTGAATGACGTCGTCTGTCACGGCATTCCATCCGAGAATTGTGTCCTGAAAGAGGGCGACATCCTGAATATCGACGTGACCAGTTACCTGAACGGTTTCCACGGGGATACCAGCCGCACCATCTACGTGGGCACCCCCTCCGAGCAAGCCAAACTGGTTACCGAAACCGCACGGGAATGCCTCGAATTGGGCATTCAAGCGGTCAAACCCCACGGACGTCTGATCGAGGTGGGGCGCGCCATTTACAATCACGCCACCAAACGCGGCCTGGGTGTGGTTCGCGATTATACCGGCCATGGCGTGGGCCGGGTCTTCCACGCGGAGCCCCAGGTCTGCCACTATCCCAACCGCGAAACCGATTGCGAGTTGCTTCCCGGCATGACCTTTACCATCGAACCCATGATCAACGCCGGCACCTTTCAGACCTTTCTGGACAAAAGCGACGGCTGGACCGTGTACACCTTGGACCGTAAGCTGTCGGCCCAGTTCGAACATACCATCCTGGTTACCGAGACGGGCCATGAAATCCTCACCCTGCCCGATCGAAACACCGACGCCGACAAATAAGCGCCGGGGCGCCCTTTCGGTATTCGTCGTGGAACTTCCCCCAATCGAAAAAACTGAATAGAGCGAGCGGGATAAGCCGATCGTACGGTTGGAGTGGCGCTCCTCATCCCCAATACTTAGTGTCAATTAACCCTAGTTAATGGTAAAATTCAGTGCAGCCGGCCCCACACCTTTTTTGGGATCTCCCTTAAGGGAATTCTGCATTATTCCGAAGAAATAGACGTTGGTACATACGGTGGAAAAAGTGACATCATTAAGCCGTATGTGTGCAGAACTTCCTGTTTTGAAAATATGACGGAACCGGAATTCTGAGCAAGCGGCCGGCACTATCCCGAGACACCGTGGGTTACGGGCGAGTCCTTCCGTAAACACCATTTCAGCGTTGAGGATTGTTAGCATGACGACACCTGACTTGAGTTTCATGCATCCCTATTTTCTGGGTGCATACGCGGAAAACGATAAAATGGTTGAGAGCATTCTGCTCGAGTTCTTTCGGGACCACGCCTACTGGAGGCGTAACTTCCACCCCGAGAACCGACCACCCATTCCCACCAAGGCGGCTTACCGGGAAGACTTCAACGACTTCGTGGCTGCCATGCAGCAGGAGCTGCACACCTTGAGTGCCGATTTAAAGAAATCGGTTCCCTTTTTCAGTCCCCGTTACCTGGGTCACATGGCCGCGGATCTATTGATACCAGGTGTCCTGGCTCAAATGATGACCATTCTCTACAACCCCAACAACGTTTCCGACGATGCGGCGCCCGCCACCTTACAGAAGGAACTGGACGTGGGTCAGATGTTGGCCAAGATGGTCGGTTTTAATATCCAGCAGGACGCCGGCCCCGTGGGTTGGGGCCATTTGACCTCCGGCGGCACCGTTGCCAACTATGAGGGTTTGTGGAGTTTACGTGCGGTCAAATTCTATCCCGTCTCCCTGGCCGAGGCTTGCCGCGATTTCGGCTTCGATCCCGAGGGGGTGGGGCCTCTCAAGCAGAACCTCAGCGCCTATACCAAATGGGAACTCTTCAACTTAACGATTCGCGAAACACACCAGTTGATGCAGGCTACCCTCAGCCGGCTCAAGCAGGACGCCGGCAAAAAAGATTTTCAGCGCTTTACCAAGATGATGGTCTCCGAAAGTCTCGAGTGCCTGGGCATGGCCGGGTTCTTCATGAAGCACACCGAATTGAAACCGCCCAAGGTAATCGTGCCCATTTCGGCGCATTACTCCTGGGAGAAGGCCTGCAAGGTGCTGGGCATCGGTCACGGTCAGCTGATTCACCTGGGCGTGGACGAACACATGCGCGGCGATATGGACCACCTGGAAGAAGCGGTCAAGGCCTGCCATTCCGAGCAGCAACCCATTCTCTGCGCGGTCGGCGTTTTGGGCAGCACCGAGTTCGGTTCGGTCGATCCCATCCACCGCATCGTGGAGATTCGCGACAAATACAAGCAGAAAGGCCTGCATTTGGGTATCCATGTGGACGGCGCCTGGGGCGGCTACATGGCCTGTATGTTCCGCAACGAGGATGGTACCTTTGCCGCCCACGAGGAGTGCCGCAAGGATTTCAAATACTTCCCGCACGAGGGCACCTGGAAGGCGTTTCGGGCGGTTTCCGAGGTGGATTCGGTCACCATCGACCCCCACAAACTGGGCTATATGCCGTTCGGCTGCGGCGCCTTCGTCAGCCGCGACGCCGGCATCCTGGACTTCATCAGCCAGGAGGCCGCATACGTTTTCGACTTGAAGGACGACCCGCTGAAGAAACCGCCCATGCAGAAACTGCGGGGCTTGGGCCAGTACATTATGGAAGGTTCCAAACCGGGCGCCGCCGCTGCTGCCGCCTATATTTCCCACCGGGTGATTCCCCTGCACCGCAAGGGCTTCGGGCGCGTACTCACCAACTCCATGCAGTCCTGCGAGTATCTTTACGACAAGCTCTACGAACTGCGCAGCCGCGTGTCCAACCTGGTAACCATTACGATTCCCTACACGCCCGATTCCAACCTGATCTGCTATTGCATCAACCCCAAGCGGAACAAGTACCTGGCCTTGATGAACCACTTCAGCCGCAAGATCTTCAACCATATGAAGATCGACCCCAACCAGCCGTTGCAGGGTCACGACTTCTTCGGTTCATTTACCTCGCTGCAGAAATCCAAGCTCAACGACCACGAAAGCGCGCGCATCTTGGAAGAGCTGGGTATCGACGTGGATACCTTCGTGGATGCCGTGGAGGACCGCACCAAGGAGGCCGATCATATCTACATGGTCCGGCACACCTTGATGAATCCCTGGCTGATGCACCGCGAAGAGGGCGACGAATACAACTACCTGGACCGCTTCTGCCAGTTCCTGGAACGCAGCATCATCATGGAGCTGGACCCCAGCAAACGCCGCTAGGCCCGAAAACCGGGCGGGCTGAAACCCCGCCCGAAAACCTGAAACGGCATCTTCAGTCGAGGCAGATACTCCCGGCACCACACCGAAACCGGGCCTGAGGGATTTGGTCACATCCTGGAAAAGACGCGCTTGTAAAGCCGTGTATCGGCGTGATCGGCGCCCAAGGCACTTTCTGCTTTGGCTATGACAGCCTTGAAGGTTGCCAGTGCTTTTTCCCGGTGACCCCGGGCCAGCCATACCTCCCCCAGGGTCCATTCGGTACGCAGAGTGGCATGATTGGCGGGTCCCAGGGTCCGGATACGCTTCTCCAGGACTTTTTCCAGGATGGGCTCCGCTTCTCGCCTGCGGCCGGTCGTGAGCAGGTAGTGGCCCAGGTTATGTTCCAGCCGGGCATAGACGGGATGCTCACTCGCCGGCCTTTGTGGATCGTCCAGTACCTCCCCCAATAATGCCAGTGCGTCCTTCGGCTTTCCACCGTCGCCAAGAGAAACGGCCAGGTTATTGCGGGTCATCAGGGTGTCGGGGTGGAAACGGCCCAACACGATTTCCCGGCGGGCCAGGACGTCTCGGTAACAGACCGCCGCCTCATCCCGTCGGCGTTTCTTTTCCAGAAGGAAACACTGGTTGTGTCGCGCCTTCAAGGCTTGCGGATGATCGGTATCGCCCTTAAAATCGAGCTGTCGCAAGGTTACGGCGAGCAAGGTTTCGGCTTCTTCCAGTTTTCCCGCCGAGATCAACAAGCTGATCAGGTTATGCCGCGTGGCCCGGGTTTGACTGTCGTCAGCGCCCAGTAAAGCCTCCTGGCGTTGTAAGGTCTGCTTGAACAGGTCTACGGCTCGGGAATGTTCACCCAAAAGGCCGAGCACCAAAGCCATGCCGCTCGCCGTTCGCAGGGTTCGCGGGTCGTCGGGACCGAAACGGGTCAGAAAACCCCGGTGACAGATTTCGTAACGTTGCCCGGCCAGTAACAGGTTCCCGGAGACCGAGCTCGAAAACGCGGCGGCTTCCAGGGACAACAAGGTTGCTTCCGCGGTTTCTCCCAACCGCTCTTTGTTCAATGCGTAGGCGCGCCTGAACTGGTCCTCGGCGCGCGCGGCCAACCCCAACCCGCGCCAGGCTCGACCCAGCACCATGCGAGTAGGCGCCTCCAATTCGGGCCGATTCCGATAGGATGCGGCCAGTTTGCGTTCGGCCCGTTCCAAAAGCTCGGATCCCGTTACCGAGCGGCCCGCCCGGGACGGGTCTACCTCCTCGAAAATACCCAGGGTAAACCCCTGCACGGCCTGCAACCGCTCCAAGGTCTCCCGGGCCTCGAGCTCCGCCCGGCGGGTTCGGAAGAAAGCCGCCGAAATCGCCGTGATCGCCGCCAATAGCAAGGCCAGAAATGCAATGCCCAAAAAGAGGGGGCGACGATGGTACCAGGCCAATTTGCGCAACCGGTAGAAGCGATCCGGCGGCATGGCGTCCAGGGGCAGGCCCTGCCGGAAATGGTCCAGGTCGCGAATCAAGGCACGGCAGTCCTGGTAGCGATCCTCGGGTTTCAGGGCCGTCGCTTTCATGATCATGCGGCCCAGCTCGCCGTTGAGCGTTTTGGCCAGGGCGTGGGGACTGGTTCGATGGGTCCGTGCGGTATCCGGCTGACTGCGGTGAACGGCCCTCGCCGGGTGACGCGGCGGCATCTCGCGCACGACCCGCAACATGTGGTCCAAGGAGTTATTGTCCGCAAGATGTTCCGCCCAGGGTGCGGTGCCGGTACATAATTCATAGAGCAAGGCGCCCAGGTTGAAGACATCGCTACGCACATCTACCTCGGCCTCATTACCGCCGGCCGCCTGTTCCGGCGACAGGTAACCGGGCGTACCCAAAACCGATCCGGTTTTGGTTTGTACCGTCCGGTCCTTGAACTTGGCGATGCCGAAATCGATCAGCCTGGCTACCGGCCCGTCCGGTCCACGGCTCACCATCACATTGTTGGGATTGATATCGCGGTGAATAATGCCTTTACCATGCGCCCGGGCAAGACCCTCGCACACGCCGTGCATCAGTTGCAGCCGGGCCGGAATGTCCAACCGGTGTTCGTCGCACCAGGTCGTGATCGGCGCTCCTTCCAGAAAATCCATGGTGTAGAAGGGTTGTCCCTCCGGGGTCTCGCCGCAGTCGTAAACACGGGTCACATTGGGGTGATCGATCAGGGCCAGCGCCCGCTGCTCACCGCGAAAACGCTCCAGGCGTTCCGGTGTGCAGTGACCCAACGGTAAAATCTTCAGGGCTACAATCCGATCCACCTGCTTCTGTCGCGCCTTGTACACCACACCCATACCGCCCCGGCCGATCCGCTCCAGGATCTCATACCGGGAAAAGTCGGTGGGCATGTCTTCTTCAGTCGGCTGTGCCGTGACGCCTCGGGCCAACAACCGAACAGATTGAAACGGGTCCTCTTCCGATTCCTGCGCCCATAAAGCCTGTAATTCCGCTTGCAGATCCGGGCGTCCCGCCAGTTTGCCGGCCAGGAGGCGGTGTCGATCATCGTGGCCAAGCCCGATACCTTCCTCAAAGAGGCCTTGTAAGGTGTCCCAGTCCGCGATCGTCTTCATGAGGTCCTCTCGGCGAAACGCTTCTTCAACCAGGTTCGGGCAAAGTGGAGGTCTCGTTTCACGGTAGCGGGGGCTATTTTTATTATTTCGGCGATCTCCTGCACACCTAGACCCACGTAATAGAACAGTTCCAAGATGCGACCGGCCCGTGTGTTGATTTGGGTAAGAGTCTCGATGCTTTCAGTCAGAAACACAATGCGTTCGCCGGCCTGATCATCGGAGAGCTTGTCGTCTCCGCCCAGCGTCACCCGTAGCAAATCACCGCCCCGTTTTTGGGCGTTGCGGGCGCGGGCGTACTGGATCAAGAAGTCCTTCATGATCTTGGAAGCCAGGGCGAAAAAATGCAGGCGATTCTCGAAATTGCGCTCGCGCTCGCCGATCATTCGCACGAAGGCCTCATGCACCAGGTCACCGGTTTTCAAGGTATGGCCGGGACGCTCGCGGCGCATGAAGGCCATGGCCAAACGCTTTAACTCGCCATAGACGGCGGGTGTCAAGCGGTCAAGCGCTCGATCATCGCCTGCCCGCCATTGTTGGAGAAGTTGGGTGATGGGAATTTGGATCTTTTCTTGATTCATGATGGTCCGCGCGGAACAGGTTGACAGCAACAGTAACATAATGCGTTCCTCGGAAAAAGATCGGAATGGGGGCGCCCTTGAAAGGCGCCCGGTACGGTTGACGCTTAACCATTTCCTCCCGCGGCAGACGGAGGATCGCCGGCCGGATCGGTCACATCGCCGCCGCTGTCACTGATGTTATCCGAAGCAGGTGCGGGCGCGCCCGAACCGGTTCTGGTCGATAGGGTGGCCAACATCCAGATCATGGTTTGCAAATCGCCGGGGTTGAAGATCAGGCAGGCCGCCAGGGCAGCGGCGGCGGCAAGGTAAAGCGGTTGGTTGATGAGGTCTTTCATGTCTGGTCTCCTAAACAAAATTTAGAGGACCGGGTACCCGGTAGCGCCGTGGCGACGCTCTCGGTGAGCTCTTGCCTTAAATGTCTTCAGGCGAGGGCAAAAACCCCCGAAGAATTTCATTAAATTGGTAAGCACAACTGAAAAAAGAGTTTGTGCGGCAAGTTTCCCGTGCATCACTCTTCCACTTCATAGTCTTCATTGATGATGTTGTGTGCCCTGATCAGGTACTGCCTGATCGCGTCATCGGTGTTGTCCATCATGAAGGCCTGAGTCAGGTCGTTATAGGCCTCTTTGTAATAGCGCACCTCCCCGGTTTCCTCTCCTTTGTTGAAAAAGTAGATGCCGCGCTGTTTGAGGGCCTCGAACAACTGCTTGTCCAGAGGTTCCGCGCCGGGTTCATCTTTGATGCGTTCGAAACTGATCGCGCCTTTGTCGATGACAATGGTTTCCTGAAATTGGAATACCAGGAAACCCGCGAGCAACACGGCCGCCATGACAAAACCCGGTACCTTTACCCCGCCGAAGAAAAACCGGTAGAGCCGGGATGGCTTCGGTTCCCAATCGAAGTCTTGAGGCAAGGTGAATTCCGGCGGGTTGTCCAACTGTTCGCGGGTATAACGGCCGCTGTCGCGCAGGAAGTCTTCTATTTCAGGGTGGGCCCGGCGTTGCTCCAGGAACGCTTTACCGGCATCGTCCAACCGGTCTTTTTCCTGATCGGCAATTTCATCCGGTGTTTTCTGTTGTAACAACTCGTTCAACTCTTCACGATTCAGGGTGCTCATCATGACTTCCCGCCTTTATGATAGCGCTCTTTCAGCTTTTTGATGATTCTTGAGTAGGCGTTCTGTAAGGCTTTTACGGTTTTGCCAAGCTCGGGCGCCATTTCCGGGTAGGTTTGACCCAGGATAAATTTCCGTTCCAGGATCGCCGCCTCCAGTTCCGACAGTCCTTGCCGCCCGGCCCAGGCCAACAGGTTGGTTGTGGCGGAGCCGTGCCGGTAATGTTCCAGGAACGATTCATCGATTTCCACGGCAGGCGGCTCCTTCTCCCGTTTCCTGTAAAAGTCGGCGATTCGCCTTTCGGCGATGGTCCGAAGCAAGGCTTCCGGCTTTTTGGGGCGGTTTTTCTTCAGGGCCGTCGCGAAATCTACCCAACACTTTTGGTTAACATCCTCGGCATCTTCCCGGCCGGGCATTTTTTTGAAGATATGACCCCAGATCTTATCCCGATTCTCTTCGAACATGCGGTGAAACAAAGTGTCCGGTCTTGACATACCATCCTCTCCCAAAAGCGCTCTTCATTGGGGTTGGTGCAAAACAACCGTGTCCGGGATCAAAAGTTTTAAAAGACGCAAAGCGGCTTGAAGAGGGACAACAACCCATCGCGCAAACCCATCACGGTTACTTTCCACCGACCAGCACGAAGGGCGCCCAGTAATAGGGATGGTTCCAGGGAGTATCATGGATGAAGTGCAACTGGGTGAAGCGTAAGGCCTCCCGCGGGGTGTGACCGCGTAGGTAGAGGGTATAGAAATACTCCATAAAGGCAGCGGTGGCCTCATCATCGACGGCCCATAGGGTGGACAGCACATTCTTGGCCCCGGCTTCCAGAAAAGCCCGATTAAGGCTGTAAACCCCGTCGGCCTTGCTGATGTCACCCAGTCCGGTCTCACAGGCCGAGAGCACCACCAGGTCGGTCCCGCGCAGGTCCATGGACAACACCTCCAAGGCACTGAGGATGCCGTCGGTATAGTCGCCGGCCACCCTGCCCTTGACGACGCCGTTGGCCCCGGCCAGGGCCAGGCCGGAGGCCAACATGGGCCGCTGGTCATCTAACCATTCATTGGGGTTGAAAGGAGCCTGTTCCAGGTCACGACTGTTAAGAGATGACAATTTCATGCCGGTGTTTCGGGATTTCAGGTTCTGCTTGGCTGCACCCTCGTAAAAACCATGGGTGGCGATATGAAATACCTTGGGTGAGGCAATATCGGCGACTCGGGCCTCTGTGGCGGTAGGACCGATTAAAGCTTCTACGGGCAAGCCTTGAATTTTGTGGAGGGCTTCCAGCGTCTCACCCTCACAGAGCGTGCCGGGCAACTGCCGGAAAGGAGGTGCAATCTCCGATAGCGGTTGCCGTGCCTCACCGCGTCCCTGTGTGCCAGACTAACGTGAGACGCGAAACTCCTTAAGTCTATGAGGGACGACAAGGAGATTCGTGTCTCACGTTAGTCTGGCACACAGGGCCTGACTTCCATACAAAGCCGCTAGGTTATTGAGGGATTGCAAGGTATCGGGATGGTGCCTCCCTAGAACTTCCTGGCGAAGCTGGAGCACTTTCTTGTAGAGAGAAGATGCCGCTTTATAGTCTCCCTGCTTTTTATACAAACTTGCCAGGTTGTGGAGGGATCGCAAGGTAAAGGGATGGCGATCACCCAGGACTTCTTGATAAAGCCCCAGAGTCTTCTCATAGAGTGCTTGTGCCGCTTCATAGACTCCCAGTTTGCTATACACAACAGCCAGATTATTGAGGGACTGCAAGGTATCGAGGTGGCGCTCTCCCAGGACTTTTTGGCGAAACCGGAGCGCTTTTTCCATGAGAGGTTGTGCCGCTTCATAGGCTCCCAGCTTTAGGTACGCACCTGCAAGGTTTTCGAGAGAGGCCAGCGTGTGTGGATGGGACACACCAAAACGGGCCCTTGCCAGTTTGTGATTTTCTTCTGCTATGGCCAATCCTTTGCGGTATTTGCCCTCGCGTTGCGCTTTTTTAAAAAGCTTGTTTCCTTCTTTCCATTCTCGAAGATAACCCATTACTTCGGGGGTATCTGGTACTCTGTTAGTTTTCTCAGTTTCTTCCCTTGCCCACTTGGGGATGATACTTCGCATCTTCAAAATCTCTGTGTGGTAGGTGTTAACAGTGCTGTAAATACTAGGATCTATATCCCCATTTAGTACTGCGGCTTCAACCGCTTTTTTTAAAAGAGCTACTGCTTCATTTCGCCGGCCTAGTCGCTTGCAGACGTAACCTGCCTGAGCTAGATAGAAATGACTATTCGGGTTTAGGTGAATGGCAAGTCCAAAAAATATCAGCGCCGACTCATATTCCTTTTTAAGATTTTCCTCGTCCCCCATTAAGAAGAGGATGACTGCAATAACGGCACGGTAATCGCCCGAAATCTCTGACTTATTTTTCTGCTCTGCTTTTTCTGCCGCATTAAGCCATGCTCTTATCGTCTCACCCGGTTTCTCTGATGTCATAATCACTGCCGCAGCCGCCAGATGGATTTCTTCGTGACCTGTGCCCAGTTGAATGGCTCTTTCAGCTTCGGCAAGGGCGGTATGGCTATCTCCTACCTCGAATGCAATATGAACCCGCTCTACAATATTTAGAGCCTCAAATATCCGCGACCACTTATCAATGCTTGGAGCATCTTTATCGCTTTTCTGAAGCTGAAGCCTCGCCTGTTTCATGCGACAGTTTTCTTTGCCTTGCTCTCTCAAAGCTTGAACCCGGCCGGTTAGTTTACCTTCAACCGTAGCAAGGTGCAGGGACCAGATCTCCGCGAGCTCCGGTTCTGCTGCCGGGAACCTGAGGCGGAGGTTGGTTTTAACAGCGCCCTCAACCCGGGCCAAACGCTTGTCCTGAAAGATCAGATAACCTTGGAAACCCTTGTCCCTTTCGGCCAGGAGCAGGGTGACCTTTTGCTCCGTTACCCCATCCTCGCAGTCACCCTGCCGGGCTTCTACCCTAAGCGTGCCCTCATAAGTCTTCACCTCCTCCCCAAAAGCCCATAGGGCCAAGCACAAGCTGATCAGCAACATGGCACTCCTCCTTAAAAGCGTTCCGGTCGTCTTCACCGGGGTTAGTGCAAGTCAGCCTTGCAGGTGATCATTTTTTGGTGCAAAGGAAGAAAATACAAAAACCATGATCCCGCCTGCCGACCGTTTGCACCAACCCTCATAGAACGCGGTATGGAGGCTGTTTCTCATGAAGTTTATCTCGGTTTTCCTTTTGTTGCTTTTTTTGATCCCCGCCCATGGTCAATCCCCTTTCCCCCTGAAGCCGGCGGTCCGGATTGACGGCAGAGCCCCCCTGGCTTTAATCATCGGCGTCAACCAATACAAGGACCCGGCCGTTACCGACCTGCGCGGGGCCGTGGCCGATGCACACAACATGCAAGCCCTGCTCACCGACCCGGACGGCTACGCTTTTCCCAAGGAAAACGTGATCCTGTTGACGGACGAAAACGCCACATTGAAAAACGTGCGCAAGGCGATCAAAAAGGGCTTGATCGCCAGAGCCGGGCAGGGCGATCCCGTGGTGATTTTCTTTTCGGGCCACGGCACACAAGGTCCCGACCTCAACGGCGATGAGGAAGACGGTAAGGATGAAATCCTACTGCTCCATGATTCGGACACCTTGGCGCTGGGTTTGTGGGACGATGAATTCAACCGCTTGCTGCACAAGCTTATCAAAAAGACGGCGGAAGTCACTGTCATCCTGGACGCCTGCCACTCCGAATCCGGCACTCGGACCACCGGCGGGTTGGTGCGGGCGATTAAAGAGAACACCTTTACGAACCGACCGAACCGAAAGCGCCAGGGGTCGAGAAAGTCTTCAGACGGCGGTCGGGGCATGGTGAGCATCGACCCCACATACCAACCGGCCGCCATGCCCAACCTGGTGGTCATCAGCGCGGCCAAAGACGGCACACCAGCCTTCGACGGGTTACGCGGCGGCTTGTTTACCAGGCATTTGATTCCCGCCATGGGTCGTATGACCCATCAGGCTCTCACCTGGGCCGGTGTAGAACGGGAGGTTCGCTCGGTCCTGGGCCACACCCGCCTGCAATTGCCTCGCTTTCAAGGTAACCTGCAACGGCCGGTTTTCGGCATGACCCAAAGGCGCAACCCCGTCACCTGGCGGGTGATGGAAACCAAAACGGCGAGGAAAGAGCTAAGGGTAGACTTGATAGGAACGGTGATGCCCGGCATCGGTCCCGGCGCCGAATTGCGGGTCTATCGGCCCGACACCGTGGGCCGTCACTGGCTGGACCCCGGCCGAGCCGTTGCCACCTTGGAGGTGCTGCGGGTAGACGGCTTTCGGGCCGCGGCACGGGTAATCGGCGCCCCCGCCGAAACCATCCGACGGGATGATCGCGCCGTGTTGGTTTTGCCCGGTGACGAAGCCGTGCAACTCACCCTCCGCATCCGGCCCGCCAAAAAACCGGGGGACGAGGGCGTGCCCGAAACCATCGGCAAAGAACTGAAGCAGTACTTGAAGGAAGACCATGAGGCGTCCATTTGCCTGAACCGGGTGGAGGAGGACTATCCCGATGCGCCCGATCTGGAAGTGGTTTACCGAGATAACGCCCTGGTATTGGTGGATCGTCTGGGCCGGGACCGGGGCAGGTTCCCCATATCCAACACCTATGCAGGCTGGGAACTGGTTCAAACAGCGGTGCGTCACGCCCGCATTCAAACCATCCTGGCCATGCACGGCGACGACCACACCATGCCCGACCACCAACGCCTGAAAATAGAGATCGTTCCCGTGGGCAGCAAGAGCGCCTATGGTGAATTTTATGGTGAAAAACAAAAGGGCGACATCCTCTTCCTGCCGAAAAAGAAGGACTGGTTCGTTCGGGTCACGCTGCACGAGGCATCCGAGGAACCCATGTATGTGGCGGGGTTTGCACTTAGCGGAAACGGTAGCATCTTCCCCCTGCCGGCGAAAAGCAGCGCGATTTTATTGAAGCCGGGACAATCCCATACCTTCAATGGTCCCCGTGAGGCGTTGCGTTTCAAACCCGGCGGAAGCGCGGATGACCGTCTGGCCTTTTTCGCAAGCGTTCAGCGCATGGACTGGAAAAAGCTGGGCGGGGACGTGGATCAAAGAGGAATGGCGCGCGGCCCCGGCGCCGAGAACGGTCTGTTCCGCCGCTTGAATCGCTTCATGACCCCGGGTAGGCGGGATCTTCAAAATGCGGGCAGTGAGGCAGGCGATACCCGCTACAACCGCACCGTGGTGACCTTGAAAGCCCAATAAAGGAGAACGCATCATGCTGATTGACCACTCTAATCAGTTTTAGCCGAAACCTGGCTAGGCTTAAAGGGCAATAGAAAGCCAAATGGAGGCAATATGATTACTTTTTGTATAACTCTAATCCTTAATTTCCCTGTCGATACCAGCTATTCGGAACGAAACGAGACCCGGTCTTGGCATGTGGCCCTTCGTCTTGATGTGTTCGGTGACAAACCTAGAAGTGCGCAGTCTCCGATGTTTGATAGTTCCCTCCAAGAAAACTACTCATGTCCGAGTTTTGTAAATATTTCTAACGATAAGGCCGGAATGCTCTGTGAAGAATTTCATGGTAGGATATTCTTAGTCTCCCTTACGAGTCAAAGCGTGGAACCTCGGACTAAAAACTATTTTACGTATTTTTCCCGAGTTCTCAGTATCGATCCAACTGGAGTGAGCGTAAAATCTAACGAGTACGCTCTTCAAAAAGATGAAGATGCACTTGTTACCGCAGAAAAAAAATACCAGAATGCGGTACTCTGGTTCGGGGAAACTCACCAAAAAGCTTTAACCGCATTGAATAATCTGGCCTCACTACATTATCAACAGGGGGCCTATCAATCATCGAAGCAACTATCTGAAAAGGCATTGAGTCTAAGCAGGAAGGCGGTAGGGGATCAGCATATACTTACCATAGAATCACTCAACAATCTTGCGACATCCCATCAAGCACTGGGGGCCTATAATGTAGCAAAACCATTGTATGAGGAAGCATTGAAGGCATGTGAAAAGGAAGTGGGTGCAAGCCACCCCAAAACACTGATATTGCTCAATAACTTAGGTTTGTTATATCGAAGGCAGGGCAATAGTGATAAGGCCAAACCTCTATTTGAAAAAGCACTTTTCCTTTCCCAGAAGGAGTTGGGAGATCACCACCTCTTGACATGGAGCTCACTCAATAATCTAGCCTTATTGTATTTGAATAAAGGTACCTATGATGAGGCGAAACCCTTGCTTGAAAGAGCGCTGAGCCTTTCTATTGAGATTCTGGGTGAGCACCACCCCAGTACATTGGTTTCACTGACTAACTTGGCAGAATGGCACCGAGAGCAGGGGGATTATAGTTCTGCAGTGTCGCTAATTGATAACGCTTGGAGGCTTACCAGAAAGGCTTTAGGCGAACGTCATCCCAATAGCATTCTCGTTCTGAACAATCTGGCCATGTTGTATCAAAACCAGGGAGCCTATGAGACGGCCCTCCCTCTATTTGAAAAAGCATTAAACTTATCTATGAGCGTGTTTGGTGAACGCCACTTTGAATCTTTGAAAATATTGAATAACCTAGCTATGCTATATCAATTGAAAGGTATGTATAAAAAAGCGCACTCACTCTTAGAAAAGGCTCTTTTATTTAATAGTGAGAGTCTAGGAGAAAGCCACATTCAGTCCTTAGTATCAATCAATAATTTGGCTTTATCATATCAGAAACAAGGAAACTATAAGGCTTCAGAGCCGCTTTATATAAAGGCGGTGCGCCTTTCGAAAGGTGCCTTGGGCGAACTCCATCCAAACACTTTGAACTCGATGAACAACTTGGCAACATTTTATAAGGAAGTAGGTGATTTTGAAAAATCGAAGCTACTGTTCGAGCGAACCTTGGAACAATATAGCAAAGTATTAGACAAGTATCACCCCTCTATATTGTTAACGCAAGGCAATATGGGACAGTTATATACTTCCCAAGGAGTTTACGACAAAGCAGAGCTTCTGCTTGAGAGGGTGTTAAATCTTCATCGAGAGACGCTAGGTGACCAACATCCAAATACATTGGTATCACTGAATAACTTAGCCAATTTATATGAAGCGCAAGGTGCTTATGATGCAGCTGAACCCTTACGTAAAAGGGTTTTAAATTTACAAAGAGGAATACTAGGAGTAAAACACCCTGATACCTTGAGATCCCTTGCCAATTTGGGTAACTTGTATGTACATAAGGGTGCCTATGATTCAGCGAAGCCACTACTGGAAGAAGCGTTAAGACTTAGTAAGGAAACTTTGGGAAGGCTCCATCCAGAAACCCTGATCACTTTGGGAATGCTGGCTTCTTTGTACCAATCACAGGGAGACAAAGATGCGGCTAAACCTCTGCTTGAAGATTCGTTAAGGCTTCACAATGAGCTTTTTGGTGAGCAGCATCCTAGTACATTGAGCGCACTGAACAGTTTAGCGGTGTGGTACCAATCTCGCGGTGCCTTTCAAGTAGCCGAACCTCTATTGGAAAAAGCTTTGAAGCTGCGTAGGGAAATATTGGGCAATAACCACCCGGATGTCTTAATTTCTCTAAGCAATTTGGCTATTTTGAATACATGTATAGATGAAAATGAGCGCGCGACAGGGTACTTTTTAGAAGGTTTTCGACTCTCGATAGAGTACATGCAGCTACTTTCAGGGTTTGATACGAGGAAACGTCGACTTTTTTTAAGGAAACGTCATGAACCTTTTCACAATGTTCTAGTTTCTCACTTTTCCAAAAAACCATTACAACATGTAGATGTGGAGTTGCTTTCTCTTACTCTCGCGCAAAAAGGATTATTGTTCCAGATAGCATCCAAGACTCATCAATCAGCCATGGCCTCATCTCCAGACTCTGAACTTTCAGATTACTTATATAGCCTGAATCGATATCGTATTCAGCTATCTTCGCAAGCCCAGCGTGCATGGATGGGTTTTACGTCAGTTCGGGATGAAATAAATCAACTTATCTGGAAGTTAGAAGACCTGGAGCAAAAGATAGGAAATCTTCTTTCGGGAAGTATGGCCATTACAGATGATCTTGAGGTACCGGTTCTGGAGGCCATTCCCGTTGGATCTGTTTTGGTAGATTTCCAGATATATGATCACATAGATTTCAGCAAGATGAGGTCAATTGAAAAACGTGTCGTTGCCCTCATCGCCGATCCCAAAGCCGAGACGCCTGTTCGTTTGGTGAACTTGGGGACCATGGCCTCCGTCAGCAAGGATTTACAGGCTTTTCGCCAAGCAGTCAGTAAGTCGAACAACGAATCCCTGTTGAAGAAGGCAGGGAAGCGTCTCTTCTTGCAACTCTGGAAACCTCTTGAACCTTATCTGGTCGGCAAGAATAGGGTTTACCTTGTACCGGATGGTGTCTTGAACCTAGTACCCTGGGGATCTTTGGTCGATGAAAAGAACCATTGGTTGGCTTCTACAACCGATATCGCTATACTTGCCTCCGGTCGTGATTTCAACCGCAAAGATAGGCCGGCGGGGCCCGGCAAGGCTCACTTAATCTTTGCTCCTGACTATGACTTTAGGTTGGGCGAGGCCACCCATCCACAATCTAATACTCAACGGCGCTTTTCGAAACTTGAAGGCGCCCAAGAGGAAGGTACACGCTTAATCGAGCTATTCAAGCAGCACGGCGTCGCGGTCGTCGACCAAAGTGGCATTGAGGCTACCGAAGCCTTGGTCTCAAAAATCAAATCGCCCTCAATATTACACATAGCCACTCACGGTCAATTTCTTGGAAGTGACAGCTCCTCTCCGAAAAGCAGGAGTACGCCCCTGAATCTTTTCCAGACCCGGAATCTGGAATCGGTTCAATTGCCAAGACCCTTCGAACTACTACCTGAGGATCGACCCATGCTGGCCTCCGGTTTGGCTCTAGCCGGAGCCAACGGCATCACCGAAGGACGTATTGCCGAGGATCATACCGATGGCTTGCTCACTGCACTCGAGATCTTGTCGATGGATCTGCGAGGAACTGAACTTGTAGTGCTTTCGGCCTGTGATACCGGCTTGGGTGCGGTTAATAACGGCGATGGCGTCTACAGTTTGAACCGGGCCTTTTTAGAAGCCGGGGCCAAAAACGTGCTTGCCACACTTTGGAAGATTGATGACAAGGCTACGGTCGACTTCATGGAATCTTTTTATGGCTTTTACCTCAAGGGTGAATCAGCCCGGCAGGCTCTCCGTACCACTCAGCTTCTCTTTATGGAGTCCGATCGTTACAGCCATCCCTACTACTGGGCGCCTTTCGTGCTGGTCGGCACGGATTGAACCAACCCGTCAAAAAGAATGACGTACTAAGGAGAAAGATATGATCATTCAATCAAGAAAATCCTTCGTGTTCCATAATGTATTCCTCATTTGTTTGCCCTTAGCCTTGCTTTGGATCACATCGGGGGCTCCAGCCATAGGCGCAGAAACCACCAAGGTAAAACAATATGGCGTCGAGAAGGAGGGCCAAGCGCTTATTTACTTCATCAGGGATCGCCGCTTTCCAGCCGCGGCCCGCACGATGTTCCTTTTTGCAGATCAAAAACACATTGGTGTGCTGGATAATAATTGTTATACATTCGCCTATTTAGGACCTGGAAAACACCTGCTCTGGACCAATTGGATTCAAACCGCAAAAGAAATGTTTTTCCACGGGGGAGCAACCTACTATATCGACATGACCATGTCGGGAACCCTTCTATTTAATGAGCTGAGCCCCAAGAAGGGCAAAGAACTGCTTGAGGAAGTGAAATTTTATGCGACTCCCAATGCCAGAGAAACAAGGAAGGCACAGAAACATATCTTAAAACGTTATCACAAGGCGGTTTTAAGGGAGCTGGCCAAAGAAATGGAAGATCCGACCGAGTCGGCCTATATAGCGCCGGAACAAACCGAAGGCCTGGTTAAGATACCTTCCAATCAGGAGGTTCAACTTGAATTCATGGAAAATGTATCCAGCCATTTAACACCCACCAAACAGCCGTTTTGGATGCGTGTAGTTGAGGATGTGTGGGTTGACGGGACACTCTTTGTGAGCAAGGGCACAATGGTGAAAGGGACCGTTCTTGAAAAGACAGCGGCAATGGCCGCTTTGGGCGCAAGTATGAAGATGAAGATCTCCGAACTTTCTGCTGTTGACGGAACACTTGTACCCATGGGTTCCGTGGCAAGCTCCAAGGGTAAAAACCGAAGATTAACAGCGGGTCTCACCGGAGCGGGCCTGGCCGTCTTATTCGGCGAAAAAGTTGCCCGGAGCGTTACAATCAAAGGTCGGCAAGCTTATATTCCCGCGGGCAGAATCATTACAGCCTGGACACGAACCGCGGTTTGGATTACTCCTAATAATGAACCCGAATCTATAAAAAAAATCGTGCCGAGCCTGGTTCTTCCCGCGAAAGGTCCGGTGAGAACCAAATTCCATCCAGGAAAGCGTAAGGATCCCAAGCCCTTGCTTTTTTCCATTGTAACGGAAAAAGAAATCGTATCGGCAGAGATCATTCAGGTTGGCGATTGGACCTTGCCGGATCCCGTGACGCCCTATCGACTTTACCCCTCCGTTGATGGTTGGACTTGTTTGTTCCTGGGTTGGGATCTGGTCAAGTTTATATCCTTAGAGGAGAAACAAAATCAAACGCTATTGGTGCTGGAGGGGAGCTTGGCGGATGGTACTCCCTTTAGGGCAAATCTGGAGATCCAGATCAAGCGTAAAGGTAGAAAGGCCTCTCGAAAAGGACAAGAATAGAAGCAGTGAGTGATGCCGCTGAGACTGGGAGCCCTGACCTTCCCGGTACCTCTGGAAATCATTAATCTGCGGACAGGGAATGAGGATGTTTCCATGGTTTATCTGTTATTGACGATTTGTTCATTTCAAGACCAGGCATCGTCCACCTATGTGGAATCTTTCTATATTAAGCAGGGACCACATTAAATCACTCGCCGGGTGATTACGGAAAGGCACCGTTGTAGATCTGGTCCTTGATCTCACCTTTGAGTTTTTCCAGCCAGGCCCTGGCGTCGGGACCGATACGGAACAGGCCGGGGTAACCGTCGGTGACCATGCGGTACATCTCGCCATAGAGCGGATAAGAGGCGCTCATTGCTTTGAAAACCGAGTGACGCACCGGCATCAGGTATTGAGGCACATCTACTGTTTCTTAGACCGATACTTTCAATCATGTAAGGGGTGGAAGCCATGAGATTGGCCAGCTTTAGAGCCAGCGCGCGTTTTCCGGGGCCCTCGATCCCGGCGTTGATGCCGATAACGTCGGAGTAGAATAGGGAAACCTGTTTGTCCTTTCGCGAGGCGAGGGGCATCAACTTAAAAGCGATTTGCTCGCGAGCCTCGGCGCTCATGGCGGACATCGATTCGGTGTATCCGATCATGGCGCGGCCCGCGCCCTCGGAAAACCAGGTCGCCCGTTGGTAGGGATTTTCCTCGGAGTAATAGGCCGCCTGGGCCGGGCTCGCCATGCGGATCAGTTGCCGGACGTTTTCGATCGCCCATGCGTCAACTTTCGAGGACTCGGGGGCGAGCGGCGGGCGGGGCGTATAGCGGCCGTAATTCTGCTCGAGCGCGTCCAGGTAAAGGCAGGCTGAGGTGGTGCCGCCGGAAAGATCAACCATCAAACCTTCACCCTTGGGAGGCACCTCGGTCTTGTAGGTACACTCGCCGACAGCTTCGACGACTTCGTCAAGCGTGGTCGCGGCGGCCAGATCGGTATCGGTCCTGCGGTAGAAGAGAGCTGAGCCGCAACCCAGTTGCGGTATGGCGAAATAATGCTCGCCTACTCGGCAGCCGTCCAGCGCATAACTCAGGAAATCGTCGCGATTGAGAATCTCATCCGGCTTGATTTCGCTCAAGTAACCGGCTGTTTGGAAGTGATCGAAGAATAGTGCATCGAACACAAACACGTCCAGATCCGCCGGCGGGTCCTCGTCGTAGCAATCCCATTCCTTGTTGAACTTCAGGGCCACGCCCGGAACTTCCGCCTCCCATGCTTCCCGGAGAGCGGTTTGGAATTGCTCAAGGCGCGGCACATAGGGATAAAGCGCCACGGTCAGAAACGCAACATCGGTATCGAGAGACAGGTCAGTATCGGTTTTGACAGCACAACCGCTTGACGAGAACAGCAAACAAAAAACGACCGTCAGGCTTGTGCTAAAAAAGCGAGATCCTTGCATGAAATCCCCCGAAAACAATGAGCAATATGTTCATACTTATGCCTACGTTACCAAGGTGCCTAAACTCGGGTCAAGCACGACCATGTGGTCACGCGGTCTCAACATATCGGCCGGGGACGCTTCGACGACTTACAGCAGGCAGTTGCATTGGAATTCTGCACCCGTTCTTGAACCTGTCAGGCGCTCGCCTTATATTTAACTCTAGGAGCGCCCGATGTTCACGCGTAGCGATGATTTCGACAACTTGTGGGTTTGGAACGATCCTCAAATCCGACATCGCACGGCATGGTACCGCGAGGTGGCCGCCAACCGCATGCCGGCCCGTTACCTGATTGCCTCCCGCGTGGCGGTCGATGTGGATCCGGCGAGCGAGGAAACCGAACTGTGGTCGGCCTTCGATCGCGCCACGCAAACCTTCCTTGCACTTCAGGAGCGCATCAAAAGCGGGCAGGTGCGCCTGGCCGATCTGCCCCGCCTTCAACCCAACCTGCGCGGTCTGGCCGTCGAACTTGGTCGGCGCATGCTCACCCATTGCAATTTCTGCCGCTGGAATTGCCGCGTCGATCGCAGTACCAAGGGCAAGCGCGGGACCTGCGGGCTCGGGGCCGCCTCGCGCGTCGGCTCTTATTTCCAACACCGCGGCGAAGAGTTGATCTTTCGCGGCACGCACGGTTCCGGCACTATTTTCTTTACCTCCTGTAATATGCGTTGCGCCTTTTGCCAGAACGGCGACATCAGCACCGACAAGCACAACGGAATGAAGGTTACCCCCGCGAAACTGGCCTCAATAGCCCGCGAACTCAGACTGGGCGGCTGTCACAACATCAACTGGGTGGGCGGCGACCCCACCATTCACCTACACACCATCCTGGCCGCTATCGACTTGCTGGACGACGAAACGGCGGGGACCGACCCCTCCCGCATCCGCCGGGTCGAACACGGCTTCGGGCTTTTTGACGACAGCAAAGCAGCGGCCTACCACCAGGGCGAATTCAATGTGCCGCTGCTGTGGAACAGCAATATGTTCACGACCCTGGAAACCATGAAACTGCTGCGGGTTCTGATCGATGTCTGGCTGCCCGATTTCAAGTTCGGGCCCGGCAAGTGCGCCGTCGCGGCAGCACGCACCCCCTGGTACTGGGAGACGGTGACGGGAAATCTGGCCCTGCTGCGCGATTGGGGCGAAGACGCCGGTATTCGCCATTTGATCATGCCCAACCACGTCGACTGCTGCACCGAACCCGTGCTGGACTGGCTGGCCGAGAACTGGCCCGACGTGCCGATCAACATCATGGACCAGTACCGTCCCGACACGCACACCCATCCAAGCAGCCCCACCTATCAACCCCGTTACGCCCCGCTGTCGCGCCGCCCCCGGGCCGATGAAATCCAGCAAGCCTACAGTCTGGCCCGCGAGCGCGGCCTGCCCTTCGAGACCATTACCTTCGAACGGCCGAGTGAAATGAAACATCCTTTTTGAACCGCGCCCCTTATTTATTTTCGAAAGCTGAAACAAAGCGGTCATCCGTAAGAAACTTCGCACAAAGGGCCGATTCAATGACCGCGTAATCGGTGGTATCCTCCGATTGCCGGCTTCGGACGCGCGCCTGCCGTCCAAATGCCCGGCCTCAATATTGGAGGAATTCATGACCACTCGATTCATGCTTTTGGCCGGTCTCCTGATGACCGGAGTCGCGGCATTTGCCGGCGGCAGCATCAGTGCATCACCCACCCAGGTGGTTGTCCCCTTCGGGCAAAACACGGGTACAACTACTATTTCCTGGAGCACCAGCCCAAGCAATCCCAACGCCCATGTCTTTGTGGACGACAACCCCAACTACTTCTCCAACGGCGCGGCCAAGTCCAGGCCTGCATCTTGGATTCAGGCGAACCGGACCTATGTGTTCCGGCTCTACTCGGGACCGTCCCGAAGTTACACCCTGTTGGATACGGTCACCGTGACCGGCGTGCGGCCCTCGGGCACCATCAGCGCCTCGCCCAATCCGGTGACCGTGGCTAACGGTTCCCTGGGATCAACCACCATTACCTGGTCCACCGATCCCCCTGACAGCGACGCCACCTTGTTTGTGGACGACAATCCCAACTTCTTCAGCAGAGCCGCTTCCGGCTCGAAAACCGCGCCCTGGATCGTGGGCGGGCGGACCTATACTTTTCGCCTGTACGACGGTACCACCAGAAGCACCAATTTGCTGGCCCAGGTAACCGTGACCACCCGACCCGATACTATTACCACCGCGCCCAATACCATCAGTCCCAAGGGTACGGTTACCAATAGGAGACCCACCTTTCAATGGTCGTCTATCGGCGGCGCCTCCAGCTATGATCTGGAAGTCACCCGACAAAGCACCGGGCTCAAGGTCATCGATACCAGTGTCAGCGGCACCGCCTACACGCCCACGTCCAACCTGAGCGCGGGTTACAACTACACCTGGCGAGTGCGCGCCGTCAACGGGTCCGGCAACGGCCCCTGGAGCAGTACGGCCTATTTTGCCGTGCAGCCCACCGCCGACCTGACCTTCGACACCGGCAATCAGGCGGGCACCGTGACCCGGCTGTGGACCGGCGCCAACGGTTCGTTTCCCTACGCGGGTTTCAATGACGAGAATGTGGCGGGGTACCCGGCCAATTGGCTGAAGAACAACTTCCCTTTCTTCACCCATATCCGCTTCGGGAATTTCCTCTTCGGTCACTGCGACATCCCCTCCTGGGCGCCGTCGGACCTGGAGGAGATCTATATTTGGAATGGTACCGGATACAATACCAACTTCGGCCAACTGACTGAATGGACAGCCAATGTGTTGGATGCCGGTCTGAAGCCCCATATCACCCTGACCGGCACGCCCGTTCACCTGATGGACCGCACCGTCAACCTGGCGACCTATGACCAGACCGGCACGTTTGGGGGCGATTGCGGTAACTTCAGCCATATCGCCGAGGCGCCGGTCTACGGCTCGAATTGGCAGAACATGGTCGAGGATCTGGTCACCCACTTCGCCCAAACCTACGGGCGGAGCCAGGTCGCCTCCTGGCGGTGGACCACCTGGACCGAGCCGGACGTGACGGGTCACTTTCAGGGCACCATGGCTCAAATGAAGAACATCGTCGGTTACACGGAGAACGCCTTCGCCGCGGCCAATGCGGGCCAAAGCAGCCAGGTGCCTCTGCGTCTGGGCAACTTCGTGTTGGACCGGGGCTTTTCCTGGCCGGGTTACCTGTTGGATAACAGTAACCTGAACGAAATCGGCCTAAGTGTCTACGCCTTGGACCGCACCAACAACCCGGTGACCACCGGCGACCTGCTGACCGATCTCGATACCCTGGCCGCGAGCCTGGCGGCCAGGGGGACTCCGAACCTGGGCGTGCATGTGGATGAGCTGGGGCTGCTGTATGTAAACAACGTGGCCACAAGCAACACCTACGAGGGCCTGCATGGCGCGGCCTGGCTGGCCAAAATGCTCCAGGCGTTCATGGACACCTCGCTGAATATCAAGACTGTGTCCATCTGGCACCGTTCGCTCTTCAACTACTCGGCCCAGCATCCCAACAATTGGGTCAAGTTCCCCAGCTATGAGGTGCTGGCCTGGTACGACGAACTGGTGGGCGGCAAACGTCTGACCACAGTCGGCAACCCGGGCTCGAGCAGCAACTACTGGCGTGAGGCCGTGTCGGCTTACCACACAAGCACCGGCGCGGTACATACACTGCTATTCGACCACCACACCTCGCCCACGGCAGGCGGCAGCTTCACCAGGAGCGTCCTGTTCTCAGGCTTGACACCCAACCGCATGTACCGGGTTACCGAGCAGGTGCTGCTCGATACACAGGGCACGGTCACCTCGACGATCGCCGGCGGGAATGTTACCACCGACGAACTGGGCAACCTGAGCTGGTCGGTCACCCTAAGCGCCAACGACGTGCACTACCTGACGGTAGTTCCCAAATAACCCGATCGGCGGAACCGGGCCGCCCGGTTCCGCCCCCCGGCTCGGTTGAAGCCGGTTTTAAAACTTACCGTTGTCGTTCTTCCATTCAGATCGCGGAGGAATTGCCTCGGTAGTATCCCAGTGTTCCACCAACTTGCCATGGGCAACGCGGAAAAGGTCATAGAACGAGGTGTGGATACCGTTGAGGGCTCCTTCACTGACGGAAAGCACAAAGTTCCCCTCTGCTAGGAGGCGGTGATTTCTGTCGTATCGAATCATGGCGTCGTGGTTAGATGCGGGTTGGGATAGCTCCGTGCGTAGCGCCGAAAGGCCGTCACTTATGCGTGGGTTGTGCTCGGTGTAGTTATCGCCGTCTATGTATTGTTCCAGTTTATCGAGTAGACGGTTGATAAGGACCTCGTCAACAAAGGACCGCACGATTTCCCGGTTGGATTCAGTCCTGTCGAGATCGGTAGCCTCGGTCGGTCCGTCAACCATGGTGCGACCGGATGGATTGGGACCTTTTCTAGACTGGATATTATCCCAATGCTCAACAGTCAGATCGCCCTCGAACCGGAACACTTCAAAGCCGATTCGCGAACTGCTGAATTCGTATTCGGTATGAGCAAATACATAGTCGCCGTCTGAGAAGACACGCACGATATTGACCCGGGGAGAGCTTTTGGCCAACCGCTTAAATAGTGCGGCCAGGCCCTCGCCTCCTTCGCGAGTCTGAGGGTTGTGCTGAATGTACTTGTCGGGATTGACGACAGCCGTCGCTGCCGCATCGCCGGTTTCGATGCCTTTGAGTAAGGCGCAAATCCGGTCCTTTCTTTTTGAAGTCATGCCGGCCCTCTTAGGTTAATCGGGGATAGGATCACGGGCAGTATAACACGGAATCAGGTTGTCCAATTGCCACCGGGATTGCGTGGGGGGCGATTTGGGTGAGAGATTCGCGAACCGTTTCCGTCTGCATATTTCCGAGGATATGCAGGTCTACCCCGCTGACTATCGACTTATTGGATCCGGACAAGGTTAGTCACGGTCGGTTAACCTCATATTCTGCTCAGAACGTGGCTCGACCTCCGTGTCTGTGAGGATTTTGATTCTCAAACAAGCATCGGCCCAGCGGGACAATCCTCATTTCGGCCAAAAACTCGATCGCCCCGGTTGTCCATGGGCGTATTCTCTTACAGACAAGCATGGTCACCGGGGCGGAACGATGTTTCGAAATTTTTATGCACGGTTACCGCTTTGCACAACGAGCTCGAGATCCAAAACGCCGATGTCCGTAAGGGTCCATCGACCACTTAGATAGAATAACTCGATGTACGAGCGGGTCAATCGTTCTTCCGAGCAAAATAACCCGATAGACGAGCGGGACCATCCTTCTCCCGAGTAAATACATCGATAGACGAGCGGACGGATCCTTCTCCCAGGCAAAATATCGCGACGGACAAGCGTGCAGACCCTTCTCCCAGGCAAAAAAACTCGCCGGACCGGCGGACACACTCGGACACACTGCCGGCGGTTATTGAAATTTGAACGTTGACCGGCTATGATAAATTGTTTTCCGCGCTGACGCTCCCGCGCGGGTTTGTATCGATTTCGTGGAGCGGCGCATGCCCAAAGAAACCTTGTTGGAACCCATCAAGGAATTCCTGAAAACCATTACTGCCTTCGAGACACTTCCCAATGAAGCGTTGGGTCGTATTGCCTCCAACTGCCGCATCGATTACGCCGGCCGCGATACCGTGTTGTGGACCCAGAGTGAAACTCCGGTTAAAGATGTCTGTTTCATCGCCCGCGGCGCCGTTGAATTATTCGACGAAGCCGATCAAGATCGCAGCCATGACCTGCTGGGCGAAGGCGAGCTATTCGGCGGCCTTTCCATATTGCGCAATCAGGGCCTGGCCCTGCGCGGTGCTCGCACTGTGGAGGACTGTTTTCTGTACCGCTACCCCGCGGGGGATTTCGTAGCCTTGTGCAGCCGCTATAAAGAAGTCCACGAATATTTCACCGATCGTTTGAATGCCCGCTACCATCGATCCCTGGCCGCATTGCGACGGCGCCGCCTGAAGCTTCGCGATGACGGCGAATCGGCCTTGATGCATATGGCCGTGGGCGATTTGGTGGACGGCGCCGTCAGCCGATGCCTGCCGGAGACTTCTATTCGCGAAGCCGCCCAAATCATCTCGCTCTCCGACAGCGGCTATGCCTTGATCATGGAGCGAGATCAGTTGTTGGGCATCGTCACCGACCGCGATTTTCGCCGCGAAGTGGTCGGCGGAGACCTGGCTCCGAGCGAACCGATCCGCGCCCTGATGAAACATCCCGTGGTGACGGTTGAAAGCAATGATTCCGTTCTGGACGCCCTGTTGATCATGATCGACAGGGGTATCAGCCACCTGGCCGTGAGGGATGTAAATGGCCTCTCCGGCGTGATTTCCGCCCTGGCGCTCCCCCAGGTGCAACAGCGTTCGCCGCTGAACCTGGTCTTCCGCATCAGGCGTGCGCGCCTGCCCGAGGAATTGAATCGCGTTCAGGCCAAACTTCCCGAGGTAGTCTACGCCTTGTTTCAAGAAGGTTACGGACCCGAGCATGTCTCTCGTTTTATCGCCCATATCAACGATGCCGTGCTGCGTCGTCTAATCGAGTTCGGCATGATGCGCCTCGGGGAACCGCCCGCGCCGTTTGCCTTCCTGGTGTTGGGCAGCGAAGGTCGCGAGGAACAGACGTTGATCGTGGACCAGGACAATGCCATCCTCTACGCCGATGATGTGAGCGCGGAGGACGCGCGCTGGTTCAAAAATCTGGGCGCCCTGGTATGTACCTGGCTGGATGAGGCCGGTTATCGCTACTGCAAGGGTCGGGTCATGGCCGAAAACAGCAATTGGTGCCGGCCGCTCTCCGCCTGGAAGAAAATGTTCTCCCAATGGATTCGCGAACCGCTTCCCGATGCCCAGATATGCGCAACCATCTTCTTCGACTTCCGCGCCGTTTACGGCGATACCGGCTTGACCACGTCCTTGCGCGATCACCTGATGGGCGCCCTACACAACGGGGAAAACCTGTTACAGCACATGGCGCAACGTCACCTGGAACACACACCGCCGCTGGGTTTCTTCCGCAATTTCATCGTGGAAGGCAAGGGGGAGCATAAGAAAACCCTGGACATCAAGAAAACCATGAATTTCGTGGTGGAAATTGCCCGTTTAGCCGCGCTGAGTCACGGCATACGCGAAACGCATACGCCCCACCGTTTGGCCGCCTTGAAAAACCACGGCTTCTTGAACGAAACCGAATACGAAGCCATGCGCCGCGGCTATGCCTACATGATGAACCTGCGCCTGCAGCACCAGGAAGAATGCGCCCGCACCGGCGGAGTGCCGGATAATCACATCAATCCTTATCACTTGAGCAAACTGGACCAGGATATTCTGAAGGCGGCCTTTCGGGAAATCAGCCGCTTACAGGTGCGTATCCGTCGCCGGTTCCTGGGCTCACTTTAAGGTCGGCCCATGTTTGGCAAGCGTAAGGACGCAACGGCGCCGAATCGTCATCTACAACTTCCCGATGATCTGAAAGGCCGCCTGGCTTCATCGGTCGACTTCAGCGTTCTGGATTGCGAAATGACCGGACTGGATGTGATGAAGCACGAAATCATTTCCATCGGTGTTGTCAAGATCCGTCGGGGCGAGATCGATCTGAGCCGATCCTTCTACCGTGTGCTACGTCCGCGCCGGTTGGAAATGAGCAAGGAAAACGTGCTCATCCACGGCTTGAATCACGACACGGTTGCTGCCGGTGAAGACCCCGACCTGATGCTGGACGACCTGGTGGATTTTATTCAAGACACCATCCTGGTGGGCCATTTCGTTTCCATCGACCTGGGATTCCTGAACGCCCTGTTTACCCGAGGCAATCGCCGCCGCCCGGCGCAGCCCACGTTGGATACCCGCTATCTTCAGGAATGGTACCTGGACAACGCGGCCCGCGGCCGCCAAACCGCCGGCTTGCAACTGTGCGCCATTGCGAAGCAGTTCAACCTGCCTTCATTCCAAGCCCACCACGCCTATTTCGACGCCTTGACCACGGCCTGCCTGTTCTTGAAGCAGCTCTCGATCATGGCGAAGGCGGGCATATATACCTTGGAAGACATCTACAACATAGGTCGTGAAACGGGAGTCTGATCGCCCGGCGGGTCCACCGGATCGACATGCCGGGACAGATTATTTATTGTCTAACTCCTACAGATGATCCTCACTGAGGCAATATTTCTATTGTCCAACGTTTGGTTTTGGGAGAACTTGCTTGAGTTCAAGGGCCGGCGGCGAGTTTTTTTGCCTCTTCCAACCATGCATTCAAGGCTTTGCGATCGTGGTATTTCCCGCCGAAAACCACCGCGTGGATCTTTTTGGTATTGGCGATATCATCCAAGGGGTCGGCGTCCAGCAGCACCATATCCGCCAGCTTTCCCTTTTCCAGGGTGCCGACCTCGGTCAGTCTGCCGCCCGCGTCGGCCGCGTTGCGCGTGGCGGCCAGCAAGGCGTCCATGGGAGACAAGCCGGCCTCCACCATCAAGACCAGTTCGTCATGCAGGCTGAAACCCGGGTAGCAATGGGGATTCAGGACATCGGTCCCGGCAATGAAACGCACGCCTTTGCGGTGCAGAATGCCCACCAGTTTCTTGATCTCCCGATAGTTCTTTTTTTCTTGCGCCCACTGTTCCTCCGTTTTGTTTTTAAGGCGGAAATCGTTTTTGGGGTTCCAGAAGTTGCGAATCCAACCGGGCATATAGGCCATGCGCGCGTCGTTCTGTTGCTCGGGATCGTCCGCGTTCGCCATGTTGCGCATGACCACCAGGGTCGGGCAAAGCCAGGTGCCGTTTTCAACCAGTTTTGCGGCAAGGGCGTCCGCTTTCTTTTCATCGAAATGTTGGGCGTGCCTGGTTTTATACGATTGTACTCGACCAAAAGCCTGACGGTCCGATTGGCCGGAGGCAAGCATGACGTCCACCTCGGCAAACATCTGATCCTCGGTGGTTGCACAGGCCGCGAGCAGCCCGTACATATGCTCCATGGTGTGCATCCCGGCATCGGCTGCTTCGGCGGCGCGAACGCCTATGGGCACATGACCCGCAAACTTCATCCCCTGTTTGCGAGCCTCCTCGGCAATGGCAAAAAAGGATTCCCGGGACAACAGCGAATAGACCTTGACGAAGTCGGCCCCTTCCTCCTTGACGGTGGTCACCGCTTTACGACCGCTTTCGGGGCCGTCCACGGCCACCGAACCGGGCCAGATCGGCTGGGGTCCGTCCACAATCCGGCTTCCCAGCACCATGTGGGGCCCCAATAACCGGCCTTCCTTCATCAGTTTCCGCCACGAGTTGTGTATCATGGGGCTGCCGAACATATTGCGGGTGCCGGTGACGCCGTTGGCCAGGAAGAGTGTCAGGTTTTGCGGCATCATCCAGTGGATGTGCATATCCCACAGGCCGGGGATCAGGTATTTGCCCGACCCGTCGATTACCGTGCCGCCTTCCGGTGTTTTGACATCTTTGCCGACAGCCTCGATTCGGCCGTTCGCAATCACCAGCGTCATGCCGGGTTGTGCGGCCGCGCCGGTGCCGTCGATAAGCGTAACGTTGCGAACGGTCAGGTCTTGAGCGGAAAGAGAAAGGCAGAAAAACAGTAAGATCAGCCGGAAGAACATGGAGGCTCCTTTGTATCAAGGCATGGCAAGGATCGAGGCATACATATCGATGCCGTACCAGATGTTGGCAATGCGTATGTTCTCGTTGGGGGCGTGCTGGTTGTTGTCATGATTGGCGCAGGGCACGATGATAGCCTGTTGGTTGAGGATATCGGTGAACAAATAGAGAGGTAACGAACCACCCAACCCGGGAATCATATAGAGCTCGTCTTCCGATGCCTTACGCATGGCCGCGGCCACTTGTTGCGCTACCGGGTGGTTCATCGAAGTTCTTGCCGCCGGATAGCCTTTTCTACGCGTAACCTTCGCCAGCTTGGCGTATTTCAACCTGGCCGCGTGATCGGGCTCCTCGCGAACGATGTGGTAGCCCTGCTTGCGGATGTGCGCTTCGACCAGGTCGACCATATGCTCCGGGTCGTTGCCCTTGACCAGGCGAACGCCCAGCGAGGCGGTCGCCGTTGCGGGAATGACGTTGCGGGCCAGTTTGCCCACATTGCCGCTGTGAAGGCCCTTCACCGTGAGCGAGGGCAGCAACAGGCGCTCCATGTAAGACGCGTTATCGGCCTCGGTCGCGGCCAGACCCAGCTCTCGACGCATTTGGACGTCGTAGTTGGGAACAGCGGCCAGGGCTTTTTTCTCGGCGGGTTCCAGGGGGGCGACCGTGTCATAGAAACCGTCGACCAAAATCTTGCCGTTTTCGTCCTTCATACTTGCCAATAAATTGGCCAGCAAGGTGCCGGGCACGGGCGACCAGTTGCCGTAGTGGCCGGAGTGCAGGGAGCGGGAGGCGCCGTAAACGGTAACCTCCAAGCCGGTAACGCCGCGAACGCCGAACATGACCTGCGGGTTGCGGCTCTGGTGCATCGGCCCGTCCAGGAATAGCCAGAGATCGCCGTCCAACCGGTCGCGGTATTTTGTCAGATAATCTTTGAGATGGGTGGAGCCGCGCTCTTCCTCGCCCTCGAAGAAGAACTTCAGGTTACTGGTCAGGGCAATCCCGGCATGTTTCAACGCATCCAAAGCGGCAAACAGGCAGGGAAAAGGAACTTTATCATCACCGGAGGCGCGGGCATAAAGCCGCCACTCGGGATCGATTTCCTGACCGTCTTTCGGCAGGGGGATCACCTGACCGCCGTCTTCCATGGCGCGAGAGTAGAGCGTGGGCGTCCAGGGATCGTGTTTCCAGTTCTTGGGATCGGCGGGTTGGCCGTCGTAGTGCACATACAGCAACAAGGTGCGGGTAGCGCCCGGAACCTTCAATTCACCGTAGACTACCGGCGAGGCGCCGGGCAGTTCCCATAATTCGGTTTGCACGCCGCGCTCGGCCAATTGGGCGGCAATGGTTTCGGCATTGCGTCGGATATTCACGTGATCGCCCGCAACATTGGGAATGGACAGCAGTTCGGCATATTCGCGCAAGATACGCGGACCGTGTTGTTTGCGCCATTGACGCGCGGCCTCCACGGCATCGCCGGAATAGACGTGGAACGGGGAAAGCAGAACGAAGAGGACCAGTAATTTCATCGATAACACCTCGGATAACATGCCCGCATGGGGATAACCATCACTTTATCAGAAAAGGCGTCGGGTAGATGCACACAGGGTTCGGTTTACCGGCTTTTAGCCACATGCCGGTCCACAAAAAATCCGGCTCCGGCCTCTCTTGGAATCGGCAATTGACTTTGACAAGTTCCCGGCGGGTTTCAAGAACACCCTTTTCAAAATTCGCTTTTTGTTATTAAATGCGTCGTTTGGGTACTGAAACACTATGTGTTTGGAGTGAAAAAGAAAATGACAGAGCAAAAAGCCGGTAAAAAAAAGAAGTCTAACCGTCAATTTCAAGCAGAAACCAGACAGCTGCTTAACCTGATGATCCATTCCTTGTACACCCACAAGGAGATCTTCCTGCGCGAACTGCTGTCCAACGCCTCGGATGCCTTGGACAAGGTTCGTTTTCAGTCGTTAACCGAGAGCGGGCTGGTTGGCGAGAACGAAACTCTTGAAATCTGGCTTGCCATCGACAAGGAAAAGAAAACGCTTTCCATCTCCGATAACGGCATCGGCATGACGCGGGCCGAGGTGATTGACAACATCGGCACCATCGCCCGTTCCGGCTCGCTGGCTTTTCTGAAAGCCGCACGCGAGCAGAAGGAAGGTAGCGGTAGCGAGGACCTGGACCTGATCGGTCAGTTCGGCGTGGGCTTTTACAGCTCATTTATGGTCGCGCAAAAGGTGGAGTTGGTCTCGCGTTCCATGAGCGGCGATTACGGCGTACGCTGGGTATCCGCGGGCGAAGGCCAGTACACCATCGAGGAAATCGAGGCGCCCGAACGCGGCACCTCGATCACATTGCACTTGCGCGATGAGGTATTGGACCCCAAGGACCCCGCCGAGGACTTCCTGAACCAGTACACCTTGCAAAACCTGGTTCGCAAGTATTCCGACTTCATCAACTACCCCATCAAGATCAACTTCGAGAAACACGACAGCGGCGCACCCGTCGAGGGTGAGGAAAAGAAGGAAAAGAAACAGGAATTCGAGGTCCGCACCCTCAACAGCATGAAACCGCTGTGGGAGCGCGACAAAAAGGAAGTCAAGGGCGACGAATACTTCCAGTTCTACAAGCATCACTTCCACGACTGGGAAGAGCCGGCCGACATTCTGCACGTCAAGGCGGAAGGCACGGTGCAGTATACGGCGCTGTTGTTCATTCCGTCGAAGGCGCCGATCAATCTCTACGCGGCCGACTACAAGAAGGGTATCCAACTGTACAGCAAGCATGTCTTCGTCATGGATCGCTATGACGGCCTGTTGCCCGACCACCTGCGCTTCGTACGCGGTCTGGTGGACTCACCCGACTTCTCGCTGAACGTTTCCCGCGAAATCCTGCAGAACGACCGCCAGATCAAGCTGATCGCCAAGAACCTGGAAAAGAAGGTCATGGATTCGCTGAAGAAGATGCTGAAGAACAAGCGCGACGACTACGAGAAGTGGTGGGACGAGTTCGGCAAGGCCATCAAGGGCGGCATCTTCATGCAGTGGTCCAACAAGGAAAAACTGCAAGACTACCTACTCTTCCCCAGCAGCCACAAAACCGAGGGCATGACCACCCTGCGCGAATACGTGGATCGCATGCCGGAATGGCAGGAGGAAATCTACTACGAGGCCGGCAAGGACCGCGAGGCCATCGAGCGCCTGCCCCAAATGGAAGCGGTGCGCGAGAAGGGTGTGGAGGTACTCTACTTTACCGACAAGGTGGACGAATTCCTCACCCAAAACCTCAGCGACTACGACGACAAAAAGCTGAAGTCAGTCAGCCGGGGCGATTTCACCCTGGACGATAAAAAGGATGACGACAAGGACAAGGATAAGGATAAAAAGGACGACGACAAGAAGGAAGAAGAAAAGAGCGAACACCAGGATCTGTTGGACAAGATCAAGGAACACCTGGGCGATCGCGTCAAGGAAGTTCGCGTCAGTAAGCGCCTGCGCAACAGCGCGGTTTGCCTGGTCAATCCCGAATCCGGTCCCAGCTTCAACATGGAATTGCTGATGAAAGAAGCGGGCTCCGCCCCCATCGGCCGTGCCCAGGGTATCCTGGAACTGAACGCGGATCACCCGGTCTTCGGCGTATTGAAGAGAACCTTCACCAAGAACCGGGAAGACGTTTGGTTGAAGGAGTACAGCGAGCTGTTGCTGTCCCAGGCTCAACTGATGGAAGGCCTGACCCTGGACAATCCTGTCGAGTTCGCAAGTCGCATCAATGACCTGATGGTGCGCGCGACCAAAGGCTGAGTCAACCCAACAAACCAAAACACGGCCGCGGCGGCTCGCTGGAGCCCCGCGGCTCTATCTCCCCGCCGAAACGGACCAAGGCAATGAATTGTGGGTTACCGACGGTACAGTCGAGGGCACGCGCCTGGTTGAAGTTCTGGAGCCGGGCCCAAAAAGCGCCTACCCGACCTATTAAACGGCAACCGGGGACACGATCTGGTTTAGAGTCTCCACCGGCGAGGACTGGTCCTTTCACGCTGACGGAAGACACCGTGGTCGAGCCGGAGCCGTTGAAGATCAGACTGACCACTTCGTCCCTGACGGTGGGAAACTGCCCGCAAACGGCCTGGGTTTCCACTTACCATGTACCGGTTTCGGGAAAAGAGGGTATCAGGCGGCGCGAAGGAGTTGCTTCAGTTTCTTATCCACCCTTTGCCCGAAGCTGCTTCAGTTTCTTCTCCGTTGACGGCCGGCCGCCAACTTGATAAAGTGCTTCCGTATTAATCGTTTTAAATAGGAATATTCCGGAGGAATTATGAAAAAGCTGCTCCTTATTTGCGCTCTTGCCTTCAGTTCTACCATGCTGTTTAGCCGCGATCATTGCGATCGTGTGCTTGATGAGTACATCGTCATTTTTACCGCTGGTTTGGAAAGCGGTTACCTCTCACCTGAAGAATTCGATGCGGCTATCGATGCTGCCGTTCAAAACCATCTGAACTGTAAGTTACGTCAAACCTATTAATCAAAGCGCGGCTCAGCCCGTGTTGAGCCGCTTTTCCAAGGCTACCGAATATGTTCTTCGCATTGGTCTTCTTAATTACCAACACCGGTTGGGAAATCGACCAAACCGGTATCTATTCCGAATTGAACCCCTATCGGGTGATTGTCACAGCCGATGACCACGCGTTTCTTACCGATTTTCGGAAGGGAAGTATCGCTCACTATCATCACGGGGTTTTCGTAAACAAAATTGGCCGAAAGGGAGAAGGTCCCGGAGAATTCGGGATGATCTGGTCCCTTCACTACGACACAACGACCCGCTTGCTCTATGTCTCACAGACATTCCGAAACCACATCATCTTTGCTTTCTCCCATGAGGGGAAGCTGACCGAGACCATCGATGTTCCGGAGGGTTTCCGGCTTAAATTCAGGAAGAAGATTGTCGGTAGGTGGGTTCAAGCAGTGTCCACTTCGGATGGTTTCGAACATCTGGTTGTTACGGATCATTATTTCAAAAACGAACAAACCCTATACACGTCGGAACGCCCTGGTGCCGGGCCGAAAGATCGAGGCATGGTCCAAATATCTCAAAGTACTGACTTCATCTATTTCAAACCACGTGGTGAGTCACGGCTTCTGATTTACAAGGCGAATGACCTGAGCTTGCACCATACCGCGTTGCTGGAACTTCCCCGTATTCCGATTCCTGAAGGTTGGAGCGAGGGCACGGCCATTTCTCGAGCAGAAAAAAAGACCGGAATGAAGCTTCAGAAAAAGACATCCGAATACTTTCCCTTAGTCAAGGCATTGAGCCCCGGCCGGGGAGATCATATTCTGGTCTATTCCGGCAGCCATTTCCTTAAACCCGACTTGGAACCCCTGCAGTTCGATTCCGAAGGCCGGAAGGTTAAGAATTCCTTTTCTGCTCTTGCCCTGAAAAGGCTCATGGCAGTCCATGGAAATTGGGCGTATGTATCGACTTTTAAGGGCGAGGAAGCCGGTTTGGTCAAGGTAGAAGCCGATCAAGTCAATGATCTGGTCAAGTCGGCCCAACACTGATTGAAGCAGAAGGAAAATAGCTTCCAGGCAAGAGAGGGAAAAGCTTCCAGGTACGGGTAACCATGCTCGCAAGACCCACCTGCAAACCCATTGGTTCCCGGTCAATCAAGAGACCCATGAATGTGCTCCGACCTCGAACTATGATTGTTATCGGACTTGCAAGTTATTGCCGAACAATAGATTAGTTTGGAGTCCGCGGAGGGCGTCAGCCCTCCGGTCTTTCCAGGCGCAATCGGGACTAACGACTTTCCCGAGAGCACAAATAAATTTATCTGGGACGCAGGCCGTCTATGAGTACGTCAACGTAGCCGGAAGCCAGTTCCTCCGTATCCGCGTTGCCTTGGATGGTGGCCGCGTACCAGATGCCGTCGACCATGCTCAGCAGGGAGCTTGCCATCAGGCGGGGTTGCGCCGTTCTGATGTTGCCGGATTCCGCCGCCTCCTCGAAGATGCGGCACAGGGGTTGGATCAGCGAGTCCTCTGCCAGCTGCTTCAGCCTGGTTGCGTTGTCGCCTTCAAGACCCGGCAGGTCGGACATCAGCAGGCGCAGAAAACCCAGCGGCCCCTGGGATAGGAACCAGCCGATGATTTCTCGACAGCGGTCTCTCAGGTCCGTACCCGCCCTGGCGATGGCGTCGTCGACACCCTGTTTGTGGCGGGCCAGACTGCGTTCCAAAACCATGACGAACAGCTCTTCCTTACCGCCCGGCGCGTGGTAGTAAAGCGAAGCAGCCTTGATACCCAGTTTACGGGCAATGTCTTGCACCGTCACCGAGGTGTAACCGAACTCGTTGAACAGTTCCTCGGCCGCCTGCAGGACGCGTTCACGGGCGTCTTCCGCACCTTTTCCTTTTTTTCTGGATCTGCTCCTGGTAGTCAACTGCGGGACCTCTTCAACTCTGATATGGGTAACGGTGTGCCGTTTGCCGCGTGAAAAAAACGGGAACCAACAGCGTAGAAAAGGGGAAGCCCGTCCTGTGATCGTTCGCATTTTAGTGATGAATGCGAAAAGAAACAAGCCGGAAATCCCCGGGGATATGAAATCTTATCCAAAACACGGCCCCGATGACCGTCAGGCAAAACTCTTCCCACGGAAAGAGGAAGGGTCGATGCGGAAGGTCTTCGGAGCGGGTATCGTTTCATCGTTATAGTTCCTGGTACATGGGGTGAACGGTGACCTCGTCGGTCATCATGTGATTGGGTTGGGTCAGCATAAACACGGCCAGTTCGGCCACGTGATCGGGGTTCATGGCCCAGGTGTCATCGCGCTCGCCCGGCGGCCCGCCGAACCAGGTGTCCATAATGCCCGGCATCAGCGTCAGCACCTGCACGCCCTGGTCCTTGACCTCGCGCAGCAGTGAACCCGAGAAGCCGGCAATGCCGTGTTTGGCCGCCACGTAGGGCGCCATGTTGGGGATGACGCGGCGGGAGAGGTCCGAGGCCACGTTGAGAATCTTGCCGCGACCCGCCGCCACCATATGCGGCAGCACGGCGCGGGAGAATACCATAGCGGCGCGCAGATTCACGTCGATCACCCGGTCCATTTCCTCGTAGCTGTATTCCAGCAACGGTTTGTACCAACCCAGCCCGGCGTTGTTGACCAGAATGTCGGCAGGCCCCAGTTCGGCCGCGGCGGCTTCTACGAAATCGAGAATCTGTTGCCGGTCGGTCACGTCGACAGGCCGGTGAAAGACCTTGCCGCCGTTATCGGTAATGGATGCGGCCACCCCGCTCAATTGCTCGCCGTTACGGGCGCACAGGGCCACCGATGCCCCGGCTTGAGCAAGGGCAACGGCAAGGCTTGCGCCCAGTCCACGACTGGCGCCGGTAATAAGGGCTTTCGAGCCGTTGAGGCCGCGGTTCTGTTCCATGGTTTACAGGTCTTCCAAGATTTTTTTGCGCAGAGCCTTATACTCTTCTTCAGTGATCAGGCCCTGCTTGCGCAGGTCTTCCAGTTCCTTCAGGCGTTCGGCGACCGAACGTTTGGGAACCTGGGGTTTCTTCTTTTTTGCCGGAGTGGGTTTCAACAGGCGATCGGCGTCCGGTTTGGTCTTGGGTTCTACCTTTACCGGCGCCTTTTTGCCCGTGGTCTTGCCCTTATCCCTGGATTTGACAACCACCACCGGCTTCTTTTTGGCAGGGGGCGGCGGGGCAATTTCCTTCTGGTCCGGGGCGATGCCGGGCAGTATGGCCGCAACGCCCTTGATCGAGTCGAAGTTGCTCAGCAGTTTCACCTGCTGGTCGGCCGTGGGGTAGAGGGCGTCGATGATGCGCGGTTGGCCCGGGTCGGAGTCGAATTCCGTGCGGAAGCTTTCGAAGGGTCGACCGTAGTTGAAAGGCATCATCATCAGACCCGGCTCGCCGCGACCGCTGAGAATGGGCACATTCGTGCGTTGTTCGGGATCACAACCGGTGACCACAACAAGGTAACGCCAGTCGGCGGAAGCGTGGCCGCCCAGGAATTCCTTGGGCACCAGGAAGCGGATGGATCTACCGCGCACATTGACGCGAGTGGGAAAAAAGAAGCGCTGTTCGACCAGTTCGCGCATGTCCTCTCGCATTTGGCGCACACGTTCCTGGCTGAGCGAGCCCTCGCTGTCCTCCAGGTCCTTGCGGTGTTTTTTGGTCATCATGCCGCGTAGCAGGCTTTCGGCATTGTTGGGGCGCGGGGTCAGGGCAACGGCTTTTTCCCAGGCCGTGGCCTTGCTGACCACCACGTCGCGACCTGGCAGCGTGCTGGTGAGGCCGGAGCCCACCTTGCCGTCGGTGTCGATGTAGACGTCCACGTTGATGGTGTAGAAGTCATGGTCTACGATGTCCTTCATGGGCAGGTTCGACTGGCTGCTGGTGCGCTCGTCCGGCTTGCGCACATTGTTGGCGAAACGAACCTCGAACCAGGTGCCCTTCTTGCTTTTCTCCGCGCTGAAGGAGATCAGGTCCAAGTCGCCTCGCTCGAAATCGGCGCCGGAAGGATAGGCGATGGTGCCCGCGCCGTTGTCATCGCCGGTCGCGTCTTTCATGGTAAAGATGGTTTCCCCGGCCGTGAGCGGGAAGCACAGGAGCAGCAAGGCGATGTTGCGTATGATGGACATGGTAGAACATACCTCCATGGTGTATTGGGACCGGATCCCGCCGGAAATATCCGGCGGGATCGCGGGTCTTGTTTAGAATTGTACCTTCATGAAGGCTTTCAGGCGATAGTGGTCGAAATCCACTTCCCTGGCCTCGATGGTGCCCACCGCGGTATCGACCGTGGGGGTCGTGGGATTGAAGCGCGTTACCGTGCCGTTGTTGCCGGTGAAGAACTCGGGCGTATAGGTGCCGTCGATCCACTGGGTGTTCAGGCCGAACTCCATGCCGGACAGGAAGTACTTGATCTTCAGGGTCAGCTTGTCTTTCTCGTGCTGACCGGTCAGGTACTCGATCCAGGCGCCGGGCTCCCAGGATTCCATGCTGGGCGGGGTGACGTCGATGGTGCCGTCGAACAGGTCCACCTCGTGGTACTCGTAGGTCAGAGAACCGTAGGTGTCTTCCTGCAACTGGTAGCCGGCGGAGATCACGAAGCTGGTGTAGTCGGCTTCGCGGTCATCGTAGGCAACGTCGCCCACAAAGCTCAGGCGGTAGGCGTCGGCCAGGCCTGCCTGGGTGGTGACGCGTTCGTCTTCGTCGTTGATCATCTTGTACTTGAACGAGAAGTCAATACCCTCGCCCACGTCGAAGCTGGTTTCGCCTTTCAGCACGATGATGGTGGTTTCCTTCTCCTGGTAGGAGGTGAAGGGCGAGCGCCAGTCACCGCCCAGACCCCAACCGCGGGTACCGTCCAGGCGCGGCCAGATGCCGTTGTCGGCGCCGCCGCGGTCGTAGCCCTGCCAGTTGGTGTTGTAGTCGATGTAGCTGTACTCAGCGGCCAGGTCCCAGTTGCCCAGGGTCAGTTTGGGCACGATGGTGAAACCCTTCCAGCCCAGGACCGACTCGGCCATGGTTTCGTCGAAGTCGGTGAAATCGTTGTCGGCGTTGATGGCAACGACCTGGTGGGACGCGCCGTCCCAACCGCCGTAACCGATACCGGCCCGGGAAGCGCCGTTGGTGTTGGAGCCCACGTTATAGTCGGGACGGCTCCAGCCCCAGGTACCCTCGTGACCTTCCGTCAGCAGCACGTCGGACTCGCGACGGGCGGCCATCATGGAGAAGTAGCTGGCGCCGATGTCGAAGTACTCGATGTTGAAGCTGAAGGGGCCGACATCGTTGATGTCCACGTTCAACTTGAAGCTGGTGTCGTCATCGTCGCCGGTCAGGGTGGGGGTCCAGCGGGGGCTGGTCACGACACCCAGTTCGTGATCGGAGCTGTAAAATGCGCCCGATACGTCGAACTGACCGCCGGAGTACCTGAATTTGGCGCCGAAGACGGTGTTGGTGAAGCGGTCGGTGGTTTCCACGCCGTCGCGGTTGTCGATGTCGGAAAGGTCGATCTCGACATCGTTGAGATACTGACCGATCAGGGTAAAGTTAAAGTCGTTGTTGACATCGTATTTGAACTGTACGGCATAAGCGGCATCTTTCTGGTGTAGGGGACCGGTGGAAAAATCGGGACCCGCCCACAGCTTGGGCAGGGAAACCCGCGCGAAGTCCCAACGGCCTTTCTTTTCGGCAACGGAACCCTGGAACAGCAGACCGGAAACGTTGTCGCGGTCGATATAGCGGATCTTACCGACGGTCCAGGGGTCGAACTGGCCCCAGTCGTTGGAGCCGATGGTGGCGCTGTCCAGCCACTTGTAGCCGGGGGTCAAGCGCACGTAGACGCCGCGGAACTTGACGTACTGGGCGGAACGAGGTTCCAATTCATCGTCGGCGAAACCGCCGCCGTTGGTCCAGAAGTTCCGGTCGAAACGCGCTTTCAAGCGACCGCCGATCTCAACCTGGCGGCTAACCGTGGCCGAAAACAGCATTTCGAACTCGGTGCCCTGACCCACGTCGCCGTTACCGAACTCGGAGTTGTTGTACAGAGCGTCGTTGACCAGACGGTTGCCGTCCAGCCATTTGGTGTAAATGGTACCGCCCCACTTCAGGGTGCCTTGCCCCATGAGCGGAAGCGTGAGAAACGCGCCGGCAAGGATGATGGCAAGCCGGGTATAGATCGATCGTTGCATGATCACTGCTCCTTAGTTTTTGCGAACCATTTTGAGCTTGGGCAGACTTTCGGTGTTGCCCTCGTCATCGCAGGTGTACTTCAGCATGTCGTGTTGGGCCTTGGCTTCATCATCGCCGCCGCTGCCGGAACCGGCCAGGATGTCTACGACATGAGGATCGCAATCGCCGTCGTTGCCGCCGCCGAAGCGGTGCTGGCCCTCGTACTCGTTGACCTTACGGGTCAAGAGGTCGGTTTCGGCCGGGAAACCTTCGTTGGATTGAACCACGACCTGGTAGCCCCACTTGGAGGGATCGCCGCCGCCCAGATCCTCCAGCTTCACGGAGGCGCTGATGGTTTTGCTCTTACCGCGGGTGCGGCTGGGAACGATCACATCTCCCTTCATATCGGCGGGAACCTTGGTTTTGGCCTCGGAAGTGACGCGGGATTTCTTCTGGGGTGACAGGATGACCACCTTGTTCCAGGCGCTGCCTTCATCAAACGCTATATTCAGGCCGGGCAGGCCCTTGGTATGGCCGCCGTCACCGGTATCGATGAAGACGAAAACCATTTGCACGGCAAAGCCGACGCCCATTCCCCAGGGATCGTCAAGCTTGGAATCCATGGATACATTGAAGGTGACCTTCTTGTCAGTGTAGTCCACTTCGAATTCGGTCAGGTCGAAGGAACCCCTGGTGTACACCGCATCGGTGGGGTAGACATAGCCGCCGGGGCCGTTATCGTCACCGCGGGGATCACTAAAGGTTATTTTCTCGCCTGCGACGGCGCTGAAGGCAGACACGGCCAGTAGGACCGACGCCGCCAGAGACTTGAGTTTCATGACTCTCCTCCTCAACATTTAAGAAAAATTCGCTCGGGTTGTTTGATTCTGGGGTAACCGGCTTGGGATCAGCCTTTGACGCCTCCCGCGGTCAGACCGGAAACCAGGTATTTCTGGGTGTACGCGAACAGGATCACCACGGGAATCGACACGATGATCGAACCCGCGGCGAAGTAGCCCCACAATTGGGAAAAGCCGCCGACGAAAAACTGAAGGCCCACCGGCGCCGTGTACATGCCCTCGGACTCCATGATCAGAGAGGCGATAATGAACTCGTTCCAACCTGTGATAAAGCTGAACAGAGCGGTGACGGCGATGGCCGGTTTGGCCAGCGGCAGTACGATTCGGGTAAAGATCATGGCTTGCGAGGCGCCGTCCATGATCGCGGACTCTTCGATCTCCATGGGGATGGTATCGAAGTAACCTTTAAGCATCCAGACACAGAAGGGCAGGGCGGTCACCGTGTAGATGAGCACCACGCCCGCGAAGGTGTTGCCCAGACCCAGCCACTGGACGATGATGATGTACAGGGGCACCAGCATCAAGGTTCCGGGGAACATCTGGGAAACCAGAAAGGCCATCAGGCCCGCGCTTCGTCCCGGAAAACGGAAGCGGGAGAAAGCGTAGGCGGAGGTACAAGCCAGGAAGACACCGATCATGGTAGTGGCCACGGAAACCACGATACTGTTGAACAACCAGACATGGAAGGGCTGGTCGGTGAACAGTTCCACGAAATTACTGACCGAGAATGTTTCCGGCCAGGGCGTCATGGCGCGAATATAATCCCAAACGCCGGGATCGGCGGGCAGGGCGGCGATGGCCAGGGACTGCTTACCGGAAAAAGCAATGGTGCAGACCCACAGTACCGGGTAGATGGTAATCAGGCAAATGGCGATGACCATCAAATGCAGCCAGAAGTTTTCGCGCAGGGAGCGCCACACGTCATGTAGCCATGTTTTAGCGGTGTCCGGCATCCACCAGATTTTTCTTTCCAGGTAGCGGTGTCCCGCGTCATGCATCCTCGGCTTGGGCTTTTTCTTAATCATCGATTGATATCCTCCGTGGCCTTGCTCATTTTGTTTTGGAAGAAGCCGTAGGCGCATAGGATGAAGAAGATCACCGTGGAGTAGGCGGCGGCATAGCCGTACTGGTATTCCTGGAAGGCGATCTTGTAGGCCTTGGTCACCAGGATCTCGTTGGCGCCGCCCGGCTCACCGGCGGAGACCAGGTAGATCACGTTGAACAGGTTGAATGTCCAAATAACGGAGATGATGATGGCCGGGATCAGGGTAGGTTTCAGCGAGGGCAGCGTAATGTAGCGGAACTGCTGGAACCTGGAGGCGCCGTCCAACTTGGCGGCCTCGTACATGTCGGCGCTGATGGATTGCAGGCCGCCCAGGCAGATGACCATCATGAACGGGAAACTGAGCCAGCCGTTGACGGCGATGCCGGTGATAAAGGCGGTGAAGACGCCGTCGAACCAGGCAATGGGTTCGCCGCCGAACAGGGTGATCATGTAGTTGATGGTGCCGTACTGCTTGTGGAACAGGCCCTTCCAGATCAAGGCGGTCACGTAGGTGGGCAGTGCCCAGGGCAGGATCAAAATGGCGCGATAGATGCCCTTCAGCTGGAAGCCTTTCACGTTCAGGGCCAGGGCCAGGATGAGACCCACGGTTACGCCTATGGTCACGTTGCAGACCGTCCACATCACCGTGATGAAGGCGGTCCAGTAGAAGTTGGCGAAGTTGACCTGGGTTCCCGTCTCGGTGGTCTGCATGATGCCGACATCTCCGAGAATGCGGGCATAATTTTCCAACCCGACCCAGATGTCCCACAGGGCCTTGTCGGTATTGTAGAGGGTCTGGCCGGTGAAGCTCAGGATGATGCCGTAACCGAACGGGAAGAAGACCAGCACTAACATACCGATGAAGGCGGGCGTAATATAGGAGTACGCCTCGCGATAGACGACAAGGGTGCGCCAACCGCGACCCGCCCAACCGCTGCCGATAAAGCCAAGCAGCGCTATGCCCAGGCCGGAGGCGAACCACAAGCCGTTCTGCAGCAGTACGGAAGAAATTTCCAATGCCTTGGTAACGGCCGTCTGGTCCACGATTCCGTCCACCGCGAACAGATTCAGCGGCCGGCGAAACTCATCGGTATCCCAGGCGTTGGTCTCGGCCAGGGTGTAGGCGGGCGTGTGGACTTGAGCCAGGGCCGAGGCATCGGTGCGCACCTTACCGTAATAGACCGCAAGCTGGCCCTCGTAACCGGCACGGGCGCCCTGGTAGCTGAACATACTGTTCTTGTTGAACATGTAGAGCGCGCCGATCATCACGGCCAGGGCCATGCTCAGCGGAATCCAACGATCTTCGCGGCGCAGGATCAGGGAAACAAAGCCGAAGGCAAACAACGGCAGTACGACCAGGATCAAGGCGTTGACAGGCGATACGGACTGGGTATCCAAACGAGGTTCCACATCCATCCGCACCGCGCCCTTGATCTTATCTTCGATCACATAGGGAGCGGTCACGCGCACATGGCCGTTCTCCTGCACCTCGTAGACAACTTCATCTTTGCGGAAACCGCCCTCGCGCACGTTGGTGGTGTGACCTGACTGCAAGGCCTTGGCGGTGTCGAAGAAGGGCTTGTCCTCGCGAGGCACCCGCTTGTTGAGGCCCCTTTCGATATCCGCGGGAATGGTAGAGGCAAGCAGGCGGGCGCCGCCGATACGCAGCACGCGAATGTTGCTGACATCGTCATGGCGCCTGTCCCATTCAACCACCAGGTCCTGCAATACACCCGATTCGGATTCAAGCACCGCCCCGGTCAACTCGGCCAGGGCCATCACTTGCATGGTCGCCTGGCGATTGCCCAGATCGATTTTCTGATCCGCTACCGCGCCGACGGTGAAGCGATAGCCCATGTAGCCGGAAACGATGCCGCCGACCAGCAGACCGATGAGTATTGCCCTGGTTGCCCCGTTCATGCCAACTTGTCCTTATTTTCTGTTTCCGCGCAGGCGATCAACCGATGCCTGAACTTCTTTTTGAGCTCGCTCCATTGCTTGGGCGGGCGTGGCGGTTTCCTTGACAATCAGGTTCATGGCGGTGGTCGCGGGCGACCAGACCATGGTCATCTCGGGATAGTTGGGCATGGGGACACCCAGCTTGGCCTGTTCGCGCAGGGCCTGGATGATCGGGTCCTTCTTGATTTCGGGTTCTTCATAGACGGCCAGGTTGGCGGGCGTCTGGCGACCCGTGATTGCCATGGTCTTGGCGGTTTCCAGGCTGATCAGGTGTTTCACCAGTTCAAACGCCTCGTCCTTGTGCTTGCTGGGCGCGGCGATGTAGATACCCTCGATGGTCATCCAGGGCCGCATGGGTTCGCCGCCCGCTTCGTCCACCGTGGGCAGGTTGGCCAGGCCGTAGTCAATGCTTTTGTCGATCTCGCCCAGGAACCAGGGGCCGTTGAAGATGATCGCGGCCTTATTCTGGTTGAACAGCGCGGTAATCAGAGCGGTAGAGGGCTCCTCGGGCAGTACCTTGTCGGTTTTGAACCACTTCATCAGGGTTTCCAAGGCCTTGACATTCTGGGGCAGGTTCAGCACCGGCTTGGGACCGGGATCGAAGACACGGCCGCCGAAAGCGTTCATGACCGACGCGTGAAAGAAGAAGTCGCTGTAGCTGTAGGCCCAACCGTACTCACCGGCGGCCACGTTGGTCATCTTTTTGGCCATGGCGACCAGTTCGCCGGTGGTCTTGGGAGGCGTTTGGACCAGCTTCTTGTTGTAGATCATCAGGATCGACTTGAAATTGAAGGGCAGGCCGTAAACCGTGTCCTGGTAGGTCATGGCGTCCATGGTGCCTTCCACGAACTTGTCGCTCATGTCGTCTTCCAGGAAGAAATCGAGCGGTTCCACCGTGTTGCCGGCCTCGATCCAACCGCCCAAGCGGTCCTGGGCAAAAATGAAGACGTCGGGACCTTTGCCGCGAGGAATGGCGGCGGTCACCTTGTCGGCATAAGCGTCGTAGGGCACGGCCAGAGGTTTGACGGAATAGCCGTCGCTTTTGACCTTGGCGTTGAAATTGTCGACCACCTTCAGCAGAGCTTCTTTCTCTTGACCGCGATAGCTATGCCAGATCACCAATTGTTTATCCTGGCCGATCGCCGGAACGGCAAGGCTGAGGACCGCCAGGGCGGTAAGGGCTATCCGAATCCATGTTTTCATCTCAAACCTCTCCATATTTTTCTCTCTGTATTTTTTCAAACCAACCGTTGTTCGGTTTCGGTGTCGAACAGGTGCAGCTTCTGGGGCAACACCTTGAGTCGCACCGTGTCGCCGATGCTGGGGATGGGATGCGGCGGCAGCTTGGCGACGATGTGTCCCTCGCCCAAGGCAACGTGGGTAATGATTTCGTGACCCAGGGGTTCGACCACACCGGCCTCGCCCTCGAAAACCAGGCCGCCGCTTTCGTCCGCTCTCGCCCCGGTAACGTTTTCCGGCCGAATGCCCACGGCCACCTTCTTACCGCGATGACGTACGCCCAAACCGGCCAGGTCGCCTTCCAGCGGCAGTGTCAGGCCCTCGGCGCTGATGTGATTGCCGGACTCGGCAATCTCGCCGTAGATCACGTTCATGGGCGGCGTACCGATGAAGCGCGCCGTGAACAGGTTGGCGGGCGTTTCGTACAGTTCCAGCGGCGTGCCCACCTGCATGATGTCGCCCTTGCACATCAGGGTGATGCGGTGGCCCATGGTCATGGCTTCCACCTGGTCGTGGGTGACGTACACGGACGTGGTGCCCAGGCGTTTTTGCAGTTTGCTGATTTCGGCGCGCATCTGCACGCGCAACTCGGCGTCCAGGTTACTCAAGGGTTCGTCGAACAGGAAGACCGAGGGGTTGCGAACAATGGCGCGACCAAGGGCTACGCGCTGGCGCTGACCACCCGAAAGCGCCTTCGGCTTGCGATCCAGAAGCTCTTCCAGGCCCAGGATGCGCGCGGCCTCGGCCACGGACTTGTCGATTTCTTCCTTGGGAATCTTGCGCACCTTCAGGCCGAAGCTCACGTTCTCGCGGACCGTCATGTGCGGATAGAGGGCATAGCTCTGAAACACCATGGCCACATCGCGATCCTTGGGCGGCAGGTTGTTCACCAGTTTCTCACCGATGTGCATTTGGCCGTCGGATATTTCTTCCAGTCCCGCGATCATGCGCAACGTGGTGGATTTACCGCAACCGGAAGGTCCCACCAGCACCATGAACTCGCCTTCCTTGATGTGCAGGTCCATATCTTCAATGACCGATACATCGCCGAAGCGCTTGCACACCTTACTCAGATTGATCTCTGCCATGTTGTCACCATTTATTCAGCCGTGTAGATGTGAATGGTTTGGGCGGGCACCTTCAGGTTCAGCTTGCCGCCGTCGGCCTTGACCGGCTTGCCCGACATTGCCTCGGTTACCGTTTTGCCCTTCCAGGTATCCGGAAGGTCCAGCGCGGCTTCCACGCTTCCTTTGGCGCGATTGACGGCCACCCAGACCTCGCCGCCGTCTTTGGTACGCGCGAAGGCCAACAGGTCGCCTTCAACATGCAGTTCGCGCATGCCGCCGACGCTGAGGGCCGGATGGGCCTTGCGAAGTTGGATCAGTTTCTTGTAGAAGGCCAGCATGTCCGCGTCCTGGACCTTGCCGGCGCCCGGCATCTGCTTGGACTGCTTGCCCCAAGGCATGTGGGTGCGGTTTTCGGGCCAGTCACCGCCGAAGCGACCGACCTCCTCGCCGTAATAGATCATGGGCAGGCCCAGCGTGGTCAGCTTCAGGCCGACGCACAGCTTGAACAGGGTTTTATCGTTCTTCAGTTCGTAAAGGGCGCCCGGCACGTCGTGACTGGAAAGGTAGTGGGACACCAGGTAGTCGTCGCGAATCTTGTGGCGCTTCAACAGGTAGCGGCTGAAGGCGATGGTGCGACCGCGGCCTTGCACGAAGGCCTGCGCCGATCCCTTGAAGCCGAAGTCGAAACCGGAATCCAGTTCGTCCGTGCGGAAGTAGGGGTCCAGCACTTTGTGATCGCCGCCCCAGACCTCGCCCAGCAGGAAGAAGTCCTTGCCCAACACGTCGTTGCAGCGTTCGCGGTGCTCCTGCCAGAAGTCGTGCTCGATGTGCTTGACCGTGTCCAGGCGGAAGCCGTCCAGACCCGTGCGTTTGGCCAGCTCGACCGCGTAGGTGATCAGGTAATCGCGGACCTCGGGTTTCTCGGTCTTGAAATCGGGCAGGCCGGACAGGCACATGGTGATATCGTCATCGCCGCACAAGCTTTCGCGCCGGCCGGTGCGCAACCAGTCATTGGCGTCGGGCCGCTTGGTATAGGCGGACATATACCCCGCGTGGTTGTAGACGACATCCAGCAGGATCTTGATTTTGCGCTTGTGGGCTTCGTCCACCAGCTTCTTGAGATCGTCCTCGGTGCCGAAGCGCTCGTCCAGTTGGTAGAAATCTTCGGCCCAGTAACCGTGATAGCCCCAATCGGGGAAACCCACGGAGGAGACATACTTGGGGATCTGCTTGACCACGGGCGTAATCCAAACAGCGGTCACGCCCAGATCGGCGATGTAGTCCAACTGCTTGATCAGGCCCTTCAGGTCGCCGCCGTGGAAGGCGCCTCTACCCTCGATGTCTACGTTGGCGTTGTTATTGGGGTCACCGTCGGCGAAGCGGTCGACGATGACGAAGTAGAGAATCTCATCGCCCCAGGCGGTTACGCGTTCGGGAGCGGACCGGAGGTCAGTGGCATGGAGCGGACACAGCACGGCCATGCACAAGAACACAAAAAAGCATCTCATAAAGGCAACCCGGATAAATTCGCTTTAAGGGTGACGGCAATCCGGAACAGGCGTCGGCAACCCGAGGGGAAGAGTGGACACACCCCAAACGGACCGGAAACCCGATAGTTGCCGGTCGAGAGGACCCGACCGGCAATTGCCGTAACACTTACCTAACGAAATTTAGTTAACCAGTTCTTCAAGACAAAATCAAGTACTATTCGACATTTACCTAACAAAAATTAGAAAAAGTTCGCCCGAGGGACGCTTAAGCCCGATTTAAGAACGGTTTGCCCACTTTTCCGGTGCTCCATTTTTCCCCAATTCAATGGACCGAATCCCTCTCCCGAGCTCTAAAGGAACAGGTGCGCCGGCCCCTGGTCCGCGGATAAGACCCCGTTTTTACCAGCGATGAGCGACGTGATTTGAACTGGGAAAGGTTAGTGCTCTGATAAGCCGGAAAAGGGAAATCACAGGTTTCATTCAGGTAATTATTTCAAAGAAATAAGGATAGGCTCCTCAATTTGAGTAATTTTCTTTTTTCATGTTACCCTATCAGGGTTTTCAAATTCAGTTTAACAAGGAGAGGTAATGATTTCCCTAAGACAAAGTCGCATTGCTTTCATGATTGGGCTCTGGCTGCTCACGCCCATGATTTTCGCCACGGATAACATCGACCTTGGCATTGACCGTTTTTCGATTCAGGAAGAACAGGACGGCCTCGTCACCATCGACGTCGCGGTCAGGGTCAGGATTTGCGGCCTCTCGGGGCCACTGATATCCGAGGTGGATCTTTGGATGAACAACACCCAAATCGATAGCCGGCCGGTGGATGTCATCTTTGTCGACAGCATAGACGACGATATCGGGGGCAACTGTGCCAATACGAGGAACGGCAGTTGTGAGGGGGTTGCCTGCCCGGATGCCATTGTTAACGGGAAGAAACGCAAAGGCAACTGCGAGGACGGCACCATTGGGGGTCTCTGTGCCTGTGACTACGGTGTTGCCACCGTGTCCTTCATCTCACCCGCGGTAAGGGGCGCCACTTACGAACTATTCCTGGACAAGAAAGAAAATATCGCCGAACGCAACGAAACCAATAACTACGGGCGCTTCAGTATCAAGGACACCGGCAGCGATGAACCCGGTCCACTGACCTTCAAGATTCACGACCAGACGCTGATCGAGGAGATCCTGAATTCCGGGCTGGTCAATCGCATGAGCGCAAAGGACAAGCCGGTGGCCCGCTATCTGGAACAAAGGGGCGATGAAACCTACCTGATTCAGCGGACCAAGGACGCAGAGGGGAATTGCAAGGCGAAGGCCCTCAGTTTGAACAGCCTGGATGTCAAGAACAGCTGCAAGGGTGCCCCTTGCGAGCAATGCAGATTTAGATATTCAGGCTCTATAATCATCGGCTGCCGTTGCTTGGATGCCAACGATGACCATATCTGCAACCACTCCATATCCGAAGAATCGCATCTAGAGCATTGATGCGAAGGGAGAATGTTGCCTGGCCCGCTTCGAGGGAAGCTTTGAAGTCACCTTGTCGGGCCCGGGCAACATTTGGCGTCGCGCCGGTGCTTTCAGCAGAGGTAGGTTGCCGGGTCGACGGCCGCCCCGCGCGTATGATCACATTGGAATCCGCTTATCCCAAACTCCTGGAGGCTATATATCCAGGACTTCAGTGCGGCGGCTCCTGGGTGCAGACTAAAAATAAGCAAAGAGCGAAACATACGTTGACTTTTGCAAAAAACAGTCACTTGTGGCGTGAAACCGGCCGGCTCTCCATGAATGACCATTTTTCTCGTATTTTGAGCCGTTTTTTTCGTTAGATCGAGTTCAATTCCCGGGAAAAGGTCTACCCTGGAGCTCCGAAGGTAGCATCATTCCCGGGAGTGGGACCGGTTTGGGTTCGGCCGGGTGGTTCTGTTCTCGGGAGTGATGCCGATTTCTCATGCTCAAACGGCTTTTTTCCCTGGAAACTTGCTCAACCAAAACTCAATACTGGTTGTTATTCCGTAAATCGGGCCGAACCCATCGACAGCCTCGCCTCCAAGCTCTGTGAGAAGTTGTTAAATAAATCCGGCAGCATATCGATTTTCGGGATTGAAGGTGGTTCAGACAGGTCGAAGGGGTATCATCCCGGGCGGAGAACCACTTTTTTCGACTCACGCGGTTTGCTTCCCGGGATTGGTGTTGTGTTTTTTGTTTCTACAACTCCGCTGCTCGGGCATGGAACCCCCCTCGGCACGGGGACCGGGTGTCGGCTTGGGAGTGATGCCGGGTCTACTGTGTCGGCTTGTTTGTTTCTTGGGCAGCATTCCAGCCTGAAGAAAGCGGTCGCTTCGCATGCTGCTAACTTCCCCACCCGTTTCATAGTATGATCGGCAGGCAATCGGCTATCAGGCGTAAGGCCCCGTTTTTCTCGAAGGTAAGCGCATGTCCTCGTCAACCCATGCCCGACATTTCGACTTTTTTTTGCAAGTAACCGCCAGGCGAATCGCGGGCAAGGCCGCCATGCGTGAGCGATTTCCGCCGATTCTGTCGGCATGGTTTCCCGATCCGGGCGGCATGCACATCATCCGTATCGCCGGCACCAACGGCAAAGGTTCCGTCTGCGCCATGCTGGAGGCTTGTCTGCGTTCGAGCAATCGAGTCGGCGTGTTCACCGGTCCTCATCTGGTATCCGTCACGGAGCGCTTTCGCATTGACGGCGCCCCGGCCAATGATGCAATGTTGACCGAAATATGCGAACGCTTCCGTTTATTCCTCGACAATTGGCTGTCGCGGCACGGCCCCGAAATGACGCCTTCCTTTTTCGAGGTGCTGGTTCTCATCGCCCTGGCTGTATTCCGGGAAGCGGGTGTCAAGGTTGCCGTATTCGAAGCGGGCATCGGCGGTTATAACGATGCGGTGAGTTGCCTGCCCGGGATCATCTCTGCCGTTACAACGGTAGGTTTGGACCATCAGGACCGTCTGGGCTCCGGGCTGGAAGAAATTGCGGCGGATAAGGCCGGGATTGCCTCCGAGCGAGGGATGCTGGTATTGGGGCCCGGTATGGATGAAAAAGCCAGAACCGCATTATTTCGAGATGCCCGGAAACGAAATGTTACGGTGATTGAAGCAATCCCGGTTGCTCCTGTAGAGAAACACCGTAACGGGAGCCGGTTTCAAATTACCGAACCTGGCTTTCTGAACCTCTTCGATCTCCCTGCCGAGACCCTTTACCTCAACCTGGCCGGAGATCATCAGTTACGCAATGCCGGCACCGTCCTGGCTTTGTCGGCAGCCGCTAAAACAGAATTAGGGATCGAAAGCGACCTGATAGGTTTGTCTCGAATATCATGGCCGGGAAGACTGCAATGGTTCCGAATTGACAGCCGGTATTGGCTCGCGGACGTAGCCCACAACCTGGAAGCCGTCCAGGCTTTGCGATGCTATCTGGACGACCGGGTTCCCCACGCGGAGCGCATCCTCATCTACGGCGCCGCTGCCGACAAGGATTATGCGCCTCTATTGCCCGCGATCAAAGCTCTGGCCCCGCAAATCATCCTTACAGGTGGTTTCTACCGAAGCATTCAACCCGAAGCCCTGGCCGAAGAATTCCCAAGTGACGCCGAGTACAGGTGCGCTTCATCCATCGCCGAAGCCATAGAGGAAGCGCGGGCCCTGTGCCGACAATCCCCTCACGTGGGGGTTATCATCGCCGGTTCCGTATTCCTGGTAGGCGCGGTTTTCGATCAATTGAAGATCCCCACACATCCTCAGCAGAAACCGCCGGGTCAATCCGAGGGCGGCGTCCAACCCGGAATCGTCAGCGGCAACACGTCCTTGCCACCCACCGGGGGTAGCTGAAAGGGCACCATTGCGCCGTTGCGCCAACAATACCAGAGGTATTCAGCATCTTCCAGCGGCTTGTCGAAGCGAAACGACACCGTCATGGGCCGTCCGTCCCCGGTCAACTCTTCGATGCGGGCCGTGAAAGCCGAACCGCGGATTTCCTCTCCTACGGCAAAGCTTTTGGTCAAATCATTGTAGAGCCGGTGAGCGGTCCGATATAACCAACCCCGGGCATCGTGAATGCGAAGCGTATGCTCATCGACCCGCGTCACTTCCAGGTCGGCGCTGGCCAGCCCTAAAACAGCTTGTTTGGCGGGAACCGGTTCGTTCCTATCCAACAATATAAAAGGAATGTGGAAAGAAAGATCATCTCCATTAACGAAAACCAGGGTTTTCCGGTCCAAGCCCGGCAAGCCGGTCATGGCATCCGGCGCCGCCTCGAAGATACTGTGAAGCATCGGATAGGTCATCGCACGTAACGGCAGCAACACTGCCCCGAAAAGGTGAATGGCCAGGAGTAATCCAGTTATCCAGCGGGTGAACAGATTCCCGACGGCGGCCTTCGCCTCCAACCAACCGATGCGTTCGACCTCCAAGGCCAGGAGACCGAAAGCAGCCGGACTGACGAAGGTAAGCACCCGCTCCATGGGAACTGCCGAGCAAAGCGGAATCGCGGCCAGGACCATGGCGGTCGCATAGAAGCGCGCTTCGGCCTGAGTTCGCAGCAGCTTGAAAAAAAACACGCACAACAGACCGCACAAGATCAACATGGCGGTCAAAATCATCCGCTGGGTTTGCGGCGGGAAGGCCAACCAGAAATCGATAGGCCCTTGGAACCACTGAGCAAACATCAATAGGGGGCCGTTGACGAAAACTGATTGCAGGAAGCCCCACGGATCATTGATCGGGTCCACGTAAATTCCGGAGCCGGAAGCGCCGTAACCCATGCTGTTATAAACCAGTCGCCAGACAACCGTCACCGCGATATAGGGCGCCAACGCCGCCAACCGGGTTTTCAGAGTACCCTTGCCGAGCCAAAACTCCCAGGCAAAAAGGAAGGCAAGCGCGCCCACCGCGGCCTCTTTGGTCAAAAGAGCCAGGAGGTAACAACCCAAGGCAATGATACCGCTACGGGTATTGCCGTCACGACGCAAGCGGATATAGTGAATCAAGGCCAGGCCCGCGGGGATAATGACCATGGCGCCGGACCGATCGGAAATCCAGGCGGCAGAACCGGCGCGAGCATCTTCCAAGGCAAACAGCAGCGCGGCCAAACCGGCAACGCCGGTCCCGGCTCCGTGAATTTCCCGAAACACCAATCCGATGATCCAAACGCCCACGGCGAACCATAAAAGATTATGGAGGTGCCACATCATCGCATTTTCGGCCCACAAAAGATGATCCAAAGCGAGGGTCAAGGCAGGAATGGGCCGCGAGAAGGACAGTCGAATTTCCGGGTGCGCCCACCAGGGCAACAAACCGCGCTCGCGAAATACGGTATGGTCGAATTCCGGTCCGGGCATCATCCGGAACATATCTTGAATCGGCCGATCCATGGCCGGGTGCGGATGTTTTCCCTCCAACACCGCGCGCACAATATAGTCGTCGCTGCTCCAATCCCCTAAAAGCGCCGGTAAGGTGAGCACCAGGGCAGATAAACCCATTAACAGCGGCCACCGGCGATGAGCCGACAATTTCATGATCATAGCTTTCAAAAGGCCTCCCCGTCGCGCAACCTTACCATAACCGCTCACATCACGAAAAGCACCGACCGGCGTTTTGCCCGGCAGTACCCATACGGACGGTTAAGCTGTCCGGAGATCTGAAAAGACAAGTTTCAGGTAAGTGACTGCCCCGAAAGCCCTGCCGGCCGCAAATCGGGTATTCTGGAGCCGAAGATAAAGCATGCACTATGAGGTACTTGACAACCACCAAACATATATACTACTGATTTCATTTGATTTAAGCTCCATGTCACGCCTCACGGAAATTACCTTGATCGGAGGCAACGGCTAAGTCGAATAAGCCGACAGCCTTGTGAGAAAGATCACAAAAACGCTTCAATCCGGCCCCATAACTCCGATAAGCAGGGCATGAACAAATACGTTACCTGCGCTAGTTGCAACACAACAATCGAACTGGATCACGATGACGGCTGGAAGGTCTGTTCGGACTGCAACCAGATCTCATGCCGCTCCTGTCGTCACGGAGAATGTCACGTCTGCCGAACCAGTTTCGCCTTCGAAATAAAAACAGGCTATGCCCGCGTCCGTGCTCGAGCCCATTAGCCGGCCGATCAAAATAGACCCTTCGCTTTCAACCCTGCGCGGGTCATAATAGGCCCGACTTTTAAGCGAAGGACGGACGATGGAAACCTATATCGGCCATTTGGACAAAATGAAAGTTGCGGACGGCGAATCCGTGGACTACCATCTACCCCTGGATGAACTGCGCATCCATCTCAACCCGTTGCTGGGCATGCAGGTTCGCCTGCAATTTACCGGGAACATCCACTGCTGTAACTGCGGCAACAAAATCAAAAAGACCTACTCGGACGGCCACTGCTACCCCTGCACCATGCGTCTGGCCTCTTGTGATATGTGTATCCTCCGACCGGAGACCTGCCACTACGACAAGGGCACCTGCCGCGAACCCGATTGGGGGTTGCGCAACTGCATGACCGATCACTACGTTTATCTGGCCAATACCGCCGGGGTCAAGGTGGGCATTACGCGCCACACCAACCTGCCCTCGCGCTGGATCGACCAGGGCGCAACGCAAGCCATTCCCATTCTGAGGGTAAGCACTCGCCTGCAATCCGGCATGTTCGAGGTCATGCTCAAGAAACACGTCGCCGACAAAACCAACTGGCGCGAAATGCTGAAGGGCCCGGCTCGCAACGTGGACCTGGAGGAACGCCGCGAGTTGCTGTTCGAGGCATGCGCCGACCAGATGGACGACCTGTTGGGCCAATACGAGGACGAGGTCGAGGTGCTGGACGAGGAAGAGACCCGCGCCTTCCAATACCCCGTTCTGGAATACCCTGAAAAGATTCGCTCGTTAAACCTGGATAAGAACCCGAAGATCGAGGGGCGCCTGACGGGCATCAAAGGCCAATACCTGATCTTCGATGCGGGCGTCATCAACGTCCGTAAATTCACTGCCTACGAGGTCGAATTCTCGGCCTGAGGAACCTTCATGACCAGATGTGCGGGTTGCGGTCGTTCGGTGACCGGCAACTACCTCAAAGCCATGAAACGGGCCTGGCACCCCGCCTGCTTCACCTGCAAGGGCTGCGGCGCCGCGCTCAACGGCTCCTTTGTCGAAAAGAACGGGGCCCCCTGGCATGAAGCCTGTGCGGTTTCCCGCTTCAGCAAACGTTGCGCCGGTTGTGGACAACCCATCCAAGGCATGCTCATTACAGCGCTCGGCCGTAACTGGCATCCAGATTGTTTTCGCTGCGGCTATTGTGGTAAATCCATCAAACAAAAGAAATTCAGCGAAAAAGACGGCAAGGGATTCCATCCCGAGTGCTACCGCCGCGCCTTTGTGCCGCCCTGCGCCGTCTGTGCCGACCCCATTACCCAACGCTTCGTCATCGACGACTGGGGCAACCGCTACTGCGATTTCCATCCCAAAAAGATGCCCGCCTGCTTCGCCTGCGGCAAACTGATCTGCGAGGCCCTGACCCGCGGCGGTCAACGCCTGCCGGACGGCCGAGACCTGTGCGGCATCTGTCTGCAAACCCTGGTAACCGCGCCACCGGACGGCGCGCGCCTATTGAAAGAAGTACGCGAAAAGATGCAGTCCATGGGTTTCGATTTCGGTAATGCCGATCTCCCCTTCCGCCTGGTAACGCCGGCGGAATTGAAGAAGCTTGCCAAGCGCAAAAAGAAGGACAGGCCCAGCCTGGGCATGGCCCGCACCACCACGATCATGCGCGGCAAACAAGTGGTAGAGCGGCGTTTCGAAGAAATCATCATCATGAATGCCCTGCCCGAGGAAATGTTCCGCATGGTCGCCGCCCACGAACTTTGCCACGCCTGGCTCTTCCTCAAGGGGTTCCGCGAACTTCCGGAGCGCGTCGAAGAAGGTCTATGCACCCTGGCCGAGGGCTTATGGCTGGAGCGCCAGAAAACGGAAATCGCCTCGATCCGCCTCAAACGCCTGCACAAAAACCCGGACCCCGTCTACGGCGACGGCTTCCGAGCCGCGAAGAAAGCGCTGAAAAAGATGAAAGTCGGCGAGTTACTGACCTACGTGCGCAAAAACAAGCGCTTTCCGGGCGACGGCCTCATGAGCAGGCTGCTGGGAGTATGAATCACCCGCCCTTTCTTTGTTGATTCTAATCCTGGTAAGTGTAGACGGCAGCACTTTTTTCATCACCTCGGGCTCGATAGTGGGCGATGACCAGTGAGGTGATTTCTTGTCGGTAGGGACTCTTTTCGCCGGATGCGGCAAGGCTTGCCAATAATAGTTGCTCCGCTTCGTCCTGGCGACCGAGGTTGGTCAGGTTGTAGCCGCGGATGGCCTGGTAGTAAGTCAACTCTCTGGCTTTGGGGTGGTGTTCTTCCAACTGTGCAATGCCTTGGTTGTAGCAGGTCTCCGCCGATTGGAAATTGCCCTGTTTCTCATGGGCCTGGCCTAGGGTGATTTGGGCTGCCGCTGTCCTGCGATCGCCGTTGCCGAAGGCTTCCGCCATGTCCTTCCAGGTTTCATCCAAAATACTGACGGCTTCTTCAAATCGCTCCTGCTTGATGAGCAGGTCACCCAGGACATGCCGGGTTTTCAGGGCGCCGGGCGTGTTCTGTTCGCCGCGTTGAGCATACAAACCATTCAATTCTTCCAGTAAACTGGTGGCTTGTTCCAGGTTGCCGCGAGCCTTGGCGAATTGGGCCAGTTGTCGCATGGCCTCCAAACTGTCCGGGTGAAGAGCGTTGCGCGCCGATCTGGCCAGCCATACAGCACGCATTTCCTCCTCGCCTTCGGCCAGGCGTTTCTGGTCGCGCAGGCAAATGGCCAGGTTGGCGCGAGCGGTCAAGGTCCGATCGTGGTTCGGTCCCAGCTTGCGGGTTCGGATGATGATGACCTTACGATACAATGCCTCGGAATCCGCGAATTTATCCAGAATGCGCAAGCGGTTGGCCAGATTGCTGGTGGTAGCCAGTGTATTGGGATGCTCGGGGCCAAGCAGGCGGGTTTGGATTGCCAGCGCTTTTCGCAAAAGATTCTCGGTTTGGTTGCCGTCCGGTTTTTGAATGATTGCCAGAGAAACCAGGTACTTGGCCAGCGCCTGCGATTCCGGTAGGGCTTCCGCCCGCTCGCGGACACCTGCCAATAGAGCCGCTGCATCCTTGTTCAGACCCTGCTTGCGCAGGACCCAGGCAAGTTCCGTCAGGGTTTCCAGTACCTCGGGTTGCAGGCCCAGTCGGCGGTATTGGGCGTCATAGGTTTCTTCCAAGAGCAAACGCGCCGTTTTGTATTCACCTCGGCGGTACAGGGTCCTGGCCAGAAAATAATCGTTGCGTAAGGTTTCCGGGTGTGTGGGTCCGCGCTCCTTGCGCAAGAGCACTTGATTTCGCTTGAAATGTTCGAGCGCTTTGTCATACAGGTTCAGTCCATGGTAGGTCTTGCCCCAGACGCGGCGAATCATGGATTCTAAAACCGGGTCGGTATGAACCGATGCCTCCCAGGAGTTCTCACCCAGTTGCAGTACATCCAACATGCGGGTATCTACCCCCATTTCATGGGGCGCGGTGAGCACCGATTCCAAGGTTTGGAAGCTTTTTTCGAAGCGTACCTGAGAGGTCTCCGCATCGCGCTTGGCCAGGGTGGTCATCAACAAGGCGCCGAAAAGAAATACGGTTGCCGCGGTAGTGGTGGAAACCAATAGTTTGTTGCGGCGAATGAACTTTCGAAGCACATAGAGGGGATGCGGCGCCTTGGCCGAAACGGGCCGGTTGGCCAGGAAATCGGAGCAGTCGCTCTGCAAGGCGGCCACGGTGGGATAGCGCTCCTCCGGGTCCAGGGCCATGGCCTTCATGACGATCCAGTCCAAATCGTCGGCAATGGTGCGCACGGGTCTTGTTTGAGCACGAGCCAGGCGAACGCTGGGCCGCGGCGGGTCTACCTCACGGTAGATACGCAGTTGTTCATCTTGGGGAAGGTTCAGCATTCGCGAGGGATCGTGCGGTTTACAATCCGTAATCAATTCGTACAGCAACACGCCCAGCGCGTAGATGTCCATGCGAATATCCGGTTCCAGTCTACCCTGGGCCAACTGCTCCGGCGCCATGTATTGCGGGGTTCCCATCCAGGCGACGCGAGTCTCGAAGTCGTTTTTTCCCAGCGATTGATCCAGGCTCTTGGCGATGCCGAAATCGATCAGCTTGACCATGGGTTTCCCGTCTTCCTCGGTAACCAAAATGTTACGAGGTTTCAGGTCCCGGTGCAGGATCAGTTTCAAGTGCGCGTGGGCGACGCCGCTGCAAATCTGGCGAAACAGTTCCAACCTTTGGACCAAACCCAATTTCTTTTCGCGGCAGTACTCGTTGAGGGGGCAGCCGTCCACGAACTCCATGGTGAAGTAGGGATATCCCTCAGGGGTGACGCCGGTCTCGTAGATTTTGGCTATGTGACGGTGGTTCATGCGGGCCAGAGCGTCGTATTCGCGTTGGAACCGGAACATAAACTCACGGTCGTAAAGGTACCCGGTCTTGTGCATCAGCTTTAAAGCCACGACACGGTCCGGTTGCTCCTGACGAGCCAGGTACACGGCGCCCTGACCGCCCTCGGCTATTCTTTCCATGATGGCAAGACCGTCAATCTGAACAGGGGCTTCTTCCGTCTTTGCCTCGGTTCGGACTTCAGGCTTTTCCGATTTAACCGGGGGTTGTGCGCCGGGTTTGGCAGGAAGCGTCTCGGCCTCTTGGAATTCCCATTCATTAACCAGGCTCAGCAAGCCGCCCGTGTTTTCCAAGACTTCTTCAAAAGTCTCGTACCGGGCCAGCCGCTCACTTAACTTCTTGCCCCAAGCGGTGTCACCCTGAGTTACAAGTTCCACAAAGTTACGGCGTTGTTTTGGCTCCAGGCCGAGGGCGATATCCAGTAAATCGTCAGTGTGCAAAGGTTCACTGTTCACGTCAGCTCCCAGTGCGTGAATTGAAGGGTAGGCAGGGAAGTGAACAATACAAAAATGCTGCGAAAGGAGAAATAAATCAATTGTAGAAAGAAAGGCTCCTCCACCCGGTTAAAACGTATCAAAGGGGCTGTAAACGCTCAACTGTGGAATCTACTTAATACGCCGTTAGGAAACGGTTTAGCAGTGGTTTTAGTCAGCCCCGACGAGTCCGGGTCATGGGTCGTCCGGGGCCTCTACAATTATTCGTCAAAAGATTTTCCAGATTATTGAGAATTAATTGTGCCGGTGAAATTCTGCGGCTAGTCTATAGGAGTTTCAGGCAGGAACCGGCGGTCGGCGCGGGTCTTGAACACGAGTTTCAGGGGGCGACCCCCGCCGGCACAAGCCCTAGAGCGGTTACCTGACTTGAAACGACAGCTTCATTTTGCTGTCCTCCTGAATGGAAAGGCATCCCGGTGTGGTCTTGGACCGCACCGGGATTTTTTTAGCTCGAGGTCTTGTAAAGGGAACGCTTTCTCAAGTCGATAGCAGGGTGTCATCAGAAGGATAGAGTTCCCGTAGTTTCCACAATGGCCGTCAAAATGGACAAGTCCTATATTATTTAGTGAAAAGATGAAGAAGTGCCGTAAAAGGCAATTAGTCCTCGATTCAAGCCTGGGGTTGCCCAAGACCCCGACACTCTCGACCTCTTGGACGGCCTGAAATAGGCCGTCCTTTTTTATTCAAGCGGTCCGAGCGGTCGACCGGCTTTGAGATTACCAAAACGGCAGGTTTATCGACTCAATTTGCGGCGCAGTTCCAAATTGTCCTTCAGGCGCAGGACAAGGTTCCTCAATGGAACTGCCAGGTCGGGCCGCGCCAGCAGGGAGTCGACACCTCGAGCCGCACCCTCGGGATCCCAATAGGGAAAAAGAGTTTCGCCGAAGGCTTCCACGTATTCCCAAGGCTCGTCGGTCCAAGCCGCTTGCAGGTTTTGGAAATACCGCTCGGTATAGGGCTTCAGCAGGGCGCCGTCACGGTCGGCCGCGAAGCCCATCATCCACATGCGCCGTTGGTGCAGAGAAAGCGAGCTGTCCGTGATGCGCCGCCAGGCCTCTTGTTTGGCGGCCGGTGTGGTACGGATAGCCTTGAGATAGGGAAGGTAGGTCTCGCGCAGGGCATCCGGTATATTTTGTTCGGCCTCGTCCGCCCGTTCCAGGGCTCCCGGATACCCGGCCTCGATCAGGGTCATCAGAATCAGGAGTTTACCGCCGTAGGACAGGTCGAGACCCTTGGGGACATCGATCCCCCGGCTCAGTTGGTCCAACCAGGCCAGACGGTTTTGGGTGCAGGGTACGGTCAACATGACCTGAAGGTAATCGAAATGATTGCTGATGCGCCCCCGCTCCAAACGTTCACGACAAAAGTCGAACAGGCGGTCGGCCCGTTCCGAGGACGGGGAATACTCGTCGGCAACCTCGGTCAGCATTTCCAGCAAGATCCGGGTTTCGCGAACGTCGTTGCCGTTTCGCAGCCAGGCCATGCAGGTGTCGAAGAATTCCCCGGTGGTGATTTTCGATTCGAACATCATGTTCCGCAGCAAACAGGCCAGCCGGAAGCGGACATGCTCATCGGCAACTTTCGTGGGATTGGTCAGCACCCATTTCAATGAGATCGGGTCCAAATCGACGCCGGCAAAGGTTTGTTCAAAGCGGTTTGGGATGAGAAACAAGGGTTTCTTCATGCCGACAAGTCGGGGGATGCGGGTGCGTTCACCGTCGATAAAAACAACGATCGGCGATCCTTCGACGGCTTCCCCATTTTCATCAGGGTAAAACGGGGAGATGGTCAAGCGATGGGGCCGCAACAGTCCGTCACCGTTTCCCTTCTCCTGCAAAAGCTCAGCCGAGCGGATCTTTCCCCTCCCGGCTTTCCACTTCAGGCGGATTCGGTTGGTGCCGGACGTATGCAGCCAGGCCTTTCGCCAGGAGGTGAGGTCCTTTTCGGTGTAAGGGTCCAAAGCATTGAAAAAATCGAGTAGCGAGGTGTTACCCCATGCATGTTTGTCCAAATAGTGACGGATGCCCTTCCTGAAGGTTTCGGGGCCCAGGTAGAACTCCAACTGTCGCAGGACGCCCAGTCCCTTGCTATAGGTAATGGGATCGAAAAAGGAGACGGCAGTGCCCGTGTCCGGCACCGAAGTGACGATGGGGTGCGTGGCCCTGGTGCGATCTCGGCGATAACCCGCCTGCTTGTCCTCGGCGGCAGAGCGCCACACATGAGGACTGCCGGTTTCGCGCAGGGCAATGATTTCCATGTACGATGCAAAACTTTCATTCAGCCACAGGTCGTCCCACCAGCGCATGGTGACCAGATTCCCGAACCACTGGTGCGCCATTTCGTGATAGATCACTTTTTCCAGACCCAGCAACTGATCTTCGGTGGGCTGGTAGCCCAGAATATAATTCTCGTTATAGATGACCGAACCGGGATTTTCCATGGCCCCGTGATTGTATTCGGGCACGAAAATCTGGTCGTATTTCGCAAAGGGATAGGGGCGGTCGAAGTACGCTTTGAAGAACTGCAATCCCCGTTCGGTGAGGTTGAAGAACAGGGTTTCGTCCATGAAATCGGCCTGGGATTGGCGGCAGAGCACGCGCATCGGTATACCGTCGATTCTTTGATAGAAGACGGCGAAACCGCCCAGGGTCAAGTTGAATAAGTAGGTGGCAATGGGCGGAGTTTCGCGAAAGGTTACCTTTTTGCGCTCACCGATCAGCCGCGTAGACGTTTCAGGCGCGTTCGCCGAGACCTCCCAGTCCCGCGGCATGAACACGGTCAATTGGAATCGTGCCCGCAGGTCGGGTTGATCGAAACAAGGGAAGACCCGATGAGCCAGGTCAGGTTGCAGGTCCGTATACAGGTACTCGGTATTGTCGGAGGTATCGCGAAAGTGGTGCAAGCCGCTACCGTCGCCGGCGTAGGCGGATCGATACCGCAAACTGACCCGGTTGCGGCCGGGTTTCAGGCATTCGGCGGGCAGCCAAAGTCGATTGGCCTCGCGGCGAAGGGTTTCGGGGTCCAGGTCACGGTCGTTGCAAGTGGCGGCATCGATGGCGCCGCCGGAAAAATCCAAGAGCAGGTCGCCTTCTCGACCGTGTAGGTTGAAACCGAGTTCTGCCTCGGCTTGAAAAGAGGCGGCGTTCGACCGCATGTAAAAGGTAAGCTTGTAAGTGGTTTCGGAGACACGGGCGGCGCGAGACTCGGCCAGTTCCAGGGTTATATTGTCTCGCGCCGTTCCAGGAAGCGCTGCGAATAGGACGAGAAGAAGCGCCGAAAGGACCGGCCTGAAAATCATGAATACATTTCCCTAGCAACCCCGCTTCAGCACAACCAGGGTAAGATCGTCCGAGGGAGGCGCTCCGGCGACGAAATCAGCGACATCGGCTTTAACAGCGTCGGCAATAAGCTCCGCGTTTTGCGAGCCGTTTTTTTTCAGGGTCGATATCAATCGCCCCTCGCCGTAGTCCATCCCCAAGACATCCATGGCCTCGGTAACCCCGTCAGTATACAACAAAAGACAATCGCCGGGCTCCATGGTTACCCTGCCCTCCTCCAAGACCAGCAGATCGGAAACGCCGATGACCATCCCCTTGGGCGACAGTTTGGTAACCTCTCCTGTCGCGTAATGGTAGTGGAAGGGGGGATTATGCCCGGCACGAACATAGCGCAATTCACCGGTACCGGGTGTCAGCACAGTGTAGAAAAGCGACAGGAAGCGGTCAGGAGTTACCTGTTCCAGCAGGTGATCGTTGACCCGTGAAATGGTGGGCAGGGGTTTGCCGTGCTCGTAGGCGACGGCGCGAACCAGAGAGCGCGCCAGCACCATGACCAGGGAAGCGGGGACGCCCTTACCGGCCACATCGGCAATCACAAAACCCCAATCGCCGTCTTCGAAGGGGATGAAGTCGTAGAAATCACCGCCCACCTGACGAGCCGATTCATAGCGGGTGGCCAGTTCCCAACCCTCCATTTCAGGTGATTCCTTGGGCAGGAAATGGCGTTGAATGTCGCGCGCGATGCTGAGTTCACTTTCCAGGGCTTGTTTGGCCAGGCGAATGCCGTTGAGGCGGGCCTGCTCGATGGCTAGAGCCGCTTGATTGGCGAGCAGGGCGGCAAGATGCTCCAACTCGGCCAGTTTCGGCCGGTTGTGATGCATGACAAACAGTTGGCCGATCACCGTTTCCTTTGTCGGTTCCCGGATGGGGGCCATATAGACGGAGCGGCAATTTTGTTGGATGAGGAATTGCAGGAGACGCTCGTCCGATTGAATATCCGCGGTAAGAGCCTCTGAGACCGGTTCTTCCATGGGGAAGACGGCAATGTGTTCCGGGTGACCCCGATCATCCAATAACAAATGAATGGGACGAGCCGTGCGGGTCAAGGCCGATCCGGCGGGACCATGCAATAAATCGCAGAGGTCCTTGTTATCCACGGGGAGTTCCTGACCGTCTACGGCCAGATCCTCGTAACAGGCATGTCCGTCCAGCGCGCCGTCATGCAAGCCCAATATGGCCAGTTCGGCATTGAAGACACGGCGGCTGATGTGCGCCACCTCGCGCACGGCGGTGGGCACATCCGGGCTGCGCAGCATGGCGTTTGAAAGATCCAGCAAAGCGCGCTGTTCGGTAACTCGACGACAACGTACCTGCTCTAATATCATGGCGCGTTCGATGGCTACGCCCATCTGGTTCCCCACGGCGGTCAGCATCTCCAATTGGGATTGACTGAAAAATTGGCCTTCACGGGAAACTACGTTGAAAATACCGATGCGTTCTCGCGGCGTTTCCAGCGGAACACTGGCGTGGTAGGCAAAACCGATTGGATCGCCCGCGTGTTTTTCGATGCGGCTGCAACGGACCATGTTGACCGCATCCGTCAGCAATCCCTTACGCGCCATGGTGTTGCATTGGCATCCGTCGCACCAGAAGGGTTTATCGGGCGCCATGGCAGAAGGCACGCCCTCGTGCGCCGCCAGGTAGAAATTGTCGTTGCCCGGCTTTTTGAGAAAGATCCAAGCGGTGCGAAGGTCCAGAATGCCCGAGATAATTCGCAGGGAATCCCCAAGCGCCTGGCTAAGGTCGACAGACTGATTCAGGACCTCGGCGATTTCCTTGAGGGAGGCAAGGTTATTTTCGGTCACCGAAAGACACCCCCGACGGAAACGGTGATCGGGGCTCCAGGTGGAGCCCACCACAAAACCCGACATGCCGGCGCAACCGGAGGTCACGCCACCGGGGAAAAACTTGTTGGCAAAGGGTTGCCTTTAGTTACGGAAATCGCCCGCCCAAAGACGCTTGATCCAGGGCGAAAATTTCTCCATGTCCACGACAAAAGCGTTGAGATCTTTATCCTTCCACATGCCGAACTCGGACCGGGCATTCTTATTCTTGTTTGCCTGGTAGCGAATCTGGTGGGAAGTGAACGGCAACTTCTTGCAAACTTCCGTCAGCAGGAATTTACCCTTTTGACCCAGCAGTTCGTTACCGTCCCAATTGGGATCGACCGGTTTTACCTTGGGAATCAGGTGTTTTTTGTAATACGGTGCGAAGACTTTCATGCGAACCATCCAATGGCTCCAAATCTTGCGAGTGCCCATGTGTTCCCAGGAGGCCTTGCCGTTGTTCTCCATCTCTTTGGCCTTCTTTTTGACCTTGTTGATATCGAGGTTGAGCACTTTTACCACGTCTTTCAGGAAGAAAATTTCTTCCTTGGAGAGCAATTCCCGCGGCGTCCAACTCTTGTCGAACTCACTTAGGATCATCTCATCCTGTTCAAAGATTTTTTCCACTTTCGTATCAGCCATTTCGTTCCTCCAACTCAATTTCGTATTCAGTTTATGTCGACAAAGAGGATAAACCTCCCAAGCGAGCTCCCATCCACCTAGAGTTCTGCCTAGTGTCCGACCACCCGGGAATGACCGAAAAAAGATCGGTTAGCGAAGCTATATCAGATCTTACAGGGTAAGCAAATTGCCAATTCATTTATAGGCCCCATCATTCGGACGTCCTTCTTTTCGGGTGAATTCCTCAAATAAAGGAAATAGAAGAACGTAATGTAATGCAAAAGTATATCACGGAATTTTTCCAGGGAGTCAGAAAATGTAACCTTTTTTGAGCCCCGGCCACAAATGACAGTCCTCAATGGATTCCTAGGACAATCGATTTTGCAACTATGACACGGTTTGACGAAGGTTACCCCAATCAACCTCATGATGAGATTGACTCGTTGGAGATGTCGGTGGACCGTAAGGTATCGGTGCAACATTTTTTTAGGCATCATACACAATTTGCCCGGCCCGGCTTCAAACCAATTCAACCATTTTGTAGCCGACATCGACACGGCAACATGGAAACCAGGTTCAAGGGAAGCGCAAAAACTGCGTGCCTCACCCTTTTTCAAGGCTGAGACAAACCTGTACCATTTCGCCGTTCCAAGAACAAAAGGCGGCCTTTCCTAAAAAGAATCCCTACCTTGGAAGACCAATCCATCTGGATTTTCAGGACGGGCCGTCGGCATGCCTATCGGGTGTTAAACACTTTCCGCGATCTTAATCGATCCTGAACTTTCTTGAAACGGAAAGATTTGCAGATGGTTCATCGCTTCAGATTGATCACTTCTTGCAACACCTGGTCGGCCGTAGTGATAGATTTGGAATTCGACTGATAACCGCGCTGGTGCACGATCAAGCTGGTAAATTCATCGGCGATATCCACGTTGGAGGTTTCCAGAACACCCGACAGAACCAGAGCGCGGCCTGCCGGCGCCACCTGCGCCTCGCCGGATACCGAGGTTTGACTGAAGAAGCCGGAACTGCCCTGGCGCAGGCCCTGGTTATTGGTAAAGGTGGCCGTGGCCAGACGAGCCAGGGGCACGGTGTCGCCGTTATTGTAGAAACCGAACATGGTGCCGGTCCGGTCGAATTCCACCCGTTGTAATTCGCCGGAACTGGAACCGTTTTGGAAGACCCCGCCGGTGTTGCTGCGCGGCCCGAGATTGGTCATGTAACCGGCGCCCGTGTCGTCGATCATGTCGAAAGTAAAACTGATATCGGCCGCGCCGTCGGGTAGATCGGAGAGCACAACGGTCCGATCGGTTGCCTGGGCAATGGGCACTCCGTCTATTTCGGCAAGCGTACCGTTTTCACCGAACAAGATGGTGCCGTTGCCCTGGGTCGGCTGAGTGGTGGACACGGTTCCGTTCTCGAAAACGAATTGATAATCCCACTCGCCGGGTGTGTCGGTTTTGGTGAATAACAGGTTCAGCGAGTGACTTTCTCCGTTGGAATCGAAGACGTTGATGGTAGAAATAAATTCCTCGCCGGGCTCGGCCGCACCGCTTAGGTTGGTCACGAATCGCACCAGGCTGGTTGCCTCCGCCGGCGAACGAATCGTGGGATCTACCTGAACATTCCCAATCGCCCCGTTGGTGTTGATGGTTCCGTCCGGGTTCAGTTCGGTATAACCCTGCACGTTTGCGCCGCTGGGCGAGGTCAGGAACCCGTCTTCGTCCAGCATGAAATTCCCGGCGCGCGTATAGACGGTATCGGTTCCCTGAGCCAGCATGAAAAAACCCCTGCCTTCCAGAGCAAGGTTGGTGCTGAGCCCCGTGTTGATAAAATTTCCCTGATCGAAGTAGTTCACGATTTCAGAGGTCCTGGCTCCCAGGCCGAATTGAATCGGTGCGCCGGTTCCCGTGGCGCCCTGTGCCATGTTGGTCATCAACTGTTCGAAATTGGCCTGCCCTCGCTTGAAACCGACCGTATTGATATTGCTCAGGTTGTTGCTGATCACATTGAGACCCGTGGCATTGATCTGTAATCCTGAATAGCCGGTCCAGAATGTAGAGAACATAGGGAACCTCCCGACAAAACGGTGTCGTCCCTAGATAAGCAAATCACAAGCCAAACACAAAACCTTTTAGAGTCAACCCATTAAAGACAGCTATCAAGAGAGAAGGCAAGAAGGAACCGGCAGCCGGAACTCGTTGAAGGGCAAAATTTGCCGGGACTCGCCCTATATTTCGCTCATCAGTTCGCTTGCCACCTTCCGCACCCTGGAGTGAACGGTTCCGCTTTGACTCGCCAATTGTTCGAGAACAGCCTTGACTTCATCGGCAGGTCGGTGCCCGGCGCTGACAATGCGCAACAGCTCCATTTGGGTTTGAAAGCCGCGGTGGCGCGCCCATTTCAGGAAGATGTGCTGGGGCTCCTTGTCGGCCACTTCGCCGAAGGCTTTCAGCAGAATGCAGGCATCGCTGTCTTCCAGTTCCAGGCCGAAAACCACCAGAGAAAGCAGATCTCCGTCGGCGCTGAGCACGGCGAGCTCACCAAGCGTCTGCTTCTTGAAGACATCCCGCTCCCGGTTGAAGTGATTCAACAGGTTGATCACCACCTTATTATAATTGAGGGTGATGAAGAACTGATAAAGCAGTGAAGCGTTGTTGCGGTTCAGGTTCACATTGAGAACGTGCTCAAGAACACTGGGTTCCGCCAGCTTGTTTTTCATGCGTACGGCCTCGTCCGGGTCCAGGCTCGGCAGGTCCTTTTTCAAGTCCTCGGTCAGCTTTTCCAGGATCAGCGCCCCTTTGCCCGCATCATGTTCGGCCATCAATTGTTCCAGGTGGATATCCAGATCGGAGGCGGACATGACCTTGCCGGGCGCGGGCTTCTTATAGTCGGGACGTTTGGGCTGGTACTTCTTTTCGAAGAGGGATTCCAGGGCTCTGACCAGGTCGGTCGCGGTTTGGAAGCGTTGGTCCGGGGTCTTTTTGATGCATTTGAAGACCAGGGCATCCAGGTCCAGGTCGATGTCGACCCGTTTTTTCATCAGTGAAGGCGGCATCATCTTGATCTGGTTGTCCACAATGGCGGATAGGGATTGCCCGTAAAACGGCGGGCGCCCGGCAAGGACCTCATAAGCCAGGATGCCGAAGGTATAGATGTCGGCGCGATGATCGGCTTCCAATCCCTTCAATTGTTCGGGCGAGGCGTAGATGGGCGTGCTGGGCATGCCCCGGATGGGATTGGTAATGGTGGGATCGGGCCGCAGGCCCTTGGCGGTAATCTGGGTACCCACGCCCACGCCGTTGATCAACACCTCCCCGTCGGGAAAAACGGTTACGGTTTCCGAGGAAACCTCGCGGTGGATAAAACTCTTTTGGTGGGCGTATGCCAAAGCTCGCGCCATTTCAAGTAGAACGGCCGCGCATTCGTCTTCGGCCGCGTTGCCCATGTGGCGGATCCATTCCTTCAGGCTCATGGGACCGCGCAAGGGTTGAGGGGATGTACCGAGACGCACGGGGGGATGAGGCGCGGCGGGCTCCGGTTCAGCGGGAGGCATGGGGATCGGCTCAGGAGCGGGCGTAAAAAAATCGGGGTCAAGGGATAGCGAATCCGCACCGGCAAGAGCCGGCTCGGGCTCGGGCGCCGGCGGTTCCGGCTCGGGTTCCGGAGCCGGCGGTTCCGGCTCGGGTTCCGGCAACGATGATTCGTCCAAGAAGTCGTTATCGAGCGGTTCCAAGTCCGGGTTCGACAAGGAATCGATCCAATCGCTGAGCGAGGGCGTCGAGGTAGTGCCGGAGGGCGACGGCTCCTCGGCCACGGGGATTTCCATTTCCCGTTCGGGCGGAGGCCGATGCGGCGGTTCCAGCTCCGGTACGGGCTCCGGTTCCTCGGGCACCAGGGACGGCATGGCCTGGCCGGAGGTCTGCTTGCGAACCAGTCCGCGCAGGGTGACCTGGTTGCGTATGCGCGCCACGGCGATGGGCATCTTCATGGGCAGGGTGATGCAGTCGTTGCAACCGTAAGACAAGGCCTTGGCAATGGCGTCCGGCTTGTTTTCGTCTTCCAGTTGGATGATGGGTAACTCCAACTGGGTGAAGCGCGCGCGGATTTTTCGCAGGAAATCCCATTCCTTGCCGTTCATATCCGGCAACTGAAAATTGACCACCACCAACTCGAATTCCATTTCGTTGATCTTCGCCATCATGGCCCGAGCGGAGTTCACCCCCAGGGCGGATATGCCAAGATCTTCCTGGATATAATCTTCCAGCAGGTTACGGCGTTCGTCATCGAAATCGGCAATCAAGATCATGGAATCGGTGTCCTCGGAAGTCGGCGTCGAGAAAGCGAGTGGTCAAACCGACGCATCGATAAGGCGACCCGAGGGCTGCCGCGGCGACGCCGGAATCCGTCTATTCTAGTCTCCCAAGGCATTTACCGCAAGCGATCCGCGTTGAATCGGTGAGTTTCCATGAGTCGACACTGCTTTCTTCCCACATTTCCGCAAAGGGTTCCTTGGCATAGAGTCCCTGATCCTGGGCACTATTTAGGCTGAAATCAAAAAGGCGTTTGACACACTGGGGCAAAATGAAGTGCACTTCAATCTGTGCGTTCGACAGTTCATCCTGGTGGCATACAATTTTTGGTACAATGTAAAAGGAGGTATCGGGAAGATGCTGGAAATCACACAGGAACAATGGCGACGAATCGCCAAGACCCCGTTCGGCAAAGGTTACCTCAGATCGATACCCATTGAGGAAAGGCTGGAAGGTATCCCTCCCGAGAAGAGACTGGCCGGTCTTTCCAAGGAAGAAATCCAGGCTTTGCTTGAACGATACAACAAAGATGAAGAAGGTCGCTCTTGACCTTTTAGACAGAGAGCCGGGCGCAACCATGATGCTCTCGAGGTTCTTGAGGAATGCTAAACCTGGATTCGTTTGCAATCGCCGAGTCTTGAGACCTCGGCTATTTGTCTTATGTTCATCCGCTGAAGCCTGTCTCGGGATTATTCATTTCGTCACAGCTTGACGTCATGACTGAAATCACTCTCTGTCTCCCACCCTTATGATGTATTTCATACTTCACGCCCCAATTGGCCAAGCAATATCTCGAGGTCAAAAAGTTGTCGGTAAGGTGATGAAGGCGCACCGTTCCGGTTGTCATAAGTTGTCTCGGTAAATGAAATATCAAAGAATCCGTCCCGATTCCTCGACCCGGAAAAGTCAGGAACAAAGAATCAGTTCTCATTCCTCGACCCGGAAAAGTCAGGAGCAAAAAATGAGAACCGATTCTTCGCGCACTGAAAAGTAATGTGAAAGAAATCAGTTGTGGTTCCTTGACCCGGAAAAGTCAGGAGCAAAGAATCAAAAATAATTCTTTGACCCTGAACTTTCGGTGCGCAAAGAATGAGGACTGATTTTTAGGAAAGGGACTTTTGGAATCGAGAAATAAGGGCGGTTCTGTGCTCGGGAATGATGCCGGTTTTTGTGGCCGAACGGCCCTTTTTCCCTGAAATACCGCACAACTCGGCTCGTCTCCAGGTTGTTGTTTCGGAAAACGGGCTGAGTACGGTCTCGATCCTGCCTTCAAAATGGGGCCTAAGTTGTGAAAAAGATCCGGCAAAGGATCGCTCCTCGGGATTGATGCCCTGTTTCAATCTTCGAACAGTCATCATTCCGGGCCGAAAACCCTCTTTGACCCTCCGTTTGGCCCGATTCCCGGGGCAGGTGTTGTTCTTTTCGATTCAACAACGGCGATGCCCGGAATTGGTGCCGGTTCCGGCCTTGGAGATGGTTCTCCGCTCGGGAAGGAGACCAGTCTCAACCGCTCGTTCAAAAAGCCGGTCGGGTCGGCCAAAACCTCTGAATCATCCGAACGCACAAGATAACCCATCACCTTTTCCTTCTGTTTCCGGGGGCGGAGGCTATAATGATCCGTAGGTCATTTCTGCCCAACCTGTCAGAGGGAGTGTACTCGATGGGCTTGCTTTTTCTATGGTGCTTCGGGCTGCCTCAGGCGTCCCACGCGGAACTGGCTCGGCTGATGAGCAATTCCAATCAGGGACTTACGGAAGAAGCCGGTTATATTCGCACCTCGGTTTCCTTTATCGATCGCAAGGGCCTGAGCATGGTCATCGAGGAACGGTATTTCGACGGCGTCCGCCCCAAGCCCAACATGACCGAGCGGAAAATCATCCCCCTGGCCGCGCTCCATTCCATTGACCTCATGGACGGTAAAGCTACGAATCAAGAACGCAACACCTATCTCTTGATTCGTTATCGTAGTGGGAAGCACGGCGTTTATCGCTTTGAACAAACCCAAGGGGTCGACTTGAGTCCCCTGGTGGGGCTGCGGCTCGGCGTTTACAGCAAACAGCGTGCGGCCGATATCAAAAAGCGGCTCGATGAACTGGCCGCAACCCTGAAGTAAACCCGCCTATCGGTAGCGGGTGCGATCGGTACCGGGTGCGTAGGTGACGGGGTCTTGGTGACCGGCGCGGTAGAATCCGCGCAGGCGTAGGGCGCAGGAATCGCAGTGGCCGCAGGCCTCGTCCACCGCGGCGTAGCAGGACCAGGTCAGGTGTAGCGGCGCGTCCAGTTCGATGCCCTTTTTGACGATGGCTTCCTTGCTCAATTCGATCAGCGGGGTTTCTACCTGGATATGCGTCTCGGGTTTGGTGCCCGCCTCGATCAGGCTGTTATAGGCTTCCACGAAGGAACGGCGGCAGTCCGGGTAACCGCTGCTGTCCTCCTCCACCGCCCCGAAGAAGATGCGCACCGCGCCCAGTACTTCCGCCCAGGACGTGGCGATGGCCAGCAGGTGCGCATTGCGGAAGGGCACGTAGGAGGTGGGAATGTCCACGGCTTCCAGGTCGGCCTCGGTCACTTCCATGGAGTCGTCCGTCAGCGAGGAACCGCCGATTTTGGCCAGGTGATCTAAATTCGTGACCAGGGTATGTTGGGCGCCCAGGTGAGCGGCAATGTCCCGAAAGGCTTTCAGTTCGCGCTCCTGGGTGCGTTGTCCGTATTGGACGTGCAACATGGCCAGGTCGTAGGTTTTGGAGGCAATGGTGGCGCTGACACAGGAATCCATCCCGCCGCTGGCCAATACAACCGCTTTTTGTCTCATCTGCCCGCCTCGTCTCCCCATAAGGTTTTGTGAAGTTGAACCTGGAACCTGACCTGGAGGCCGCTTTGGATCACCGCCTCGGCAAAGGCCGCTTTTTCGGTGGATTCGGCAATGGGCGAGATCAGCACCTGAAAGCGATCATCCAACCTCAGCTCGCGGATCTTGTCCAGACTCCAAGCCAGGTCCTTCAGGGAACAGGTGACGAACTTCACCTCGTCCCGGGGTTTCAATTTGTCCAGGTTGTCCCATAACATGCGATCCAACTCGCCGCTCTCGGGCGTCTTGATGTCCAGCACGATATGGGCGTTTGGGTTCAGCCCGGCAATATCTACCGCGCCGCCGGTTTCCACCAACACCTTGAAACCGCGTTCGTCCAGCAGGTCGATCAGCGGCCACACCGCCTTCTGGTGCAGCGGCTCGCCGCCGGTGATCTGGACCAGCCGGGCGCCTTTTTCCGCCGCATAGGCCGCGATTTGCTCGAAGCTTTGCCAGTCCCCGCCGTAGAAGGCGTAAGGCGTGTCGCAATAGGTACAGCGCAGGGCGCACCCGGTCAGGCGAATGAAGGTACAGGGCAAACCCGCGTGCTGTCCCTCGCCCTGCAGCGAATGGAACATCTCGGTGATCTTCAAGCGGGGCCGGTAGGTGAAGGAAATGCCGGCCCCATGGTAGGAAAGCCTGGTCAGAATTTTTCTCCCGCGCCGAAGATCGAGTCCATACGCTCGCCCATCTGGTAGCCTTCCGGGATGACCGTGTTGAAGATGTCTCCCGGTAGTTCCTGGTTCAATTGGATGTTGTCCAGATAGAGTTCGTAGATATCGCCGTCGGTCAGTTCGACCTTGATATAGGTGATCAGGTACTCCTTGTTGACGGCGGTGTGGATGCTCTTGAATCGTTTCTTCAGTTTGCGCTTGGCAGGCATCAGCAAAAGCCGGTAGCCCTTGTCGTCCTCTTCAAGGGTCATGTCGAAGTATTTGGTCAACGAACCCAACTTGTCGCTGAGCAGGCGTTGTACAAAGCGGCCGTGACGTTTCTTCAGCTTGATGCTGCTTGCCTTTTTGGCCTTGTGAGACAGCGAGACCATGTCTTCCCTGGTCATGATCAGGATCAGGTCTTCCTTCTCTTCAAAATCGAAGCGCATGCCGTCCGGGCGGCGGATCGAGAATACGCCCTTCATTTCCACCGGCTCTTTCAACATGTAGATTTCCTTGCGTTGCCGGAAATCGGCGCGCATGGTGTTGATCTCTTCAGCCTTGGCGTCGACCTTCTCCACGAGCGCGGCCAACTTGGGGTCCACTTCCACTTTCCGCTTTCGCTGTTTGTTTGCCGGCTCGTTGGCAAAAGCGGTCAGCGTTATCAGGCACAAACAAAACCATTTCATAGTCATCTCCATCTCCCCGGGCATAAGAGTACCAATTTGGGCCGTCCTGATCCAGCGCTAACGCTTATTTTTTCCTCGATTGCCCTGGGTCCGTAGGGAATCTGCTTGACCCGGCGGACGGGGTATGACTAGAATGACCCTATGATATATCAGTATGGAATGATCGCTCTTTTCGCTCTCTTTCTCATCAACCCGCCGGCATTGACCGCGAACGATGCCGCGCGTCTTACCCTGGACCGCATTTACAGCAATCGGGAATTTCGGACCGAATCCTTCGGGCCCGCCCGCTGGCTGGGTGACGGCAGCCGCTTTACCACCCTGGAGGACGCGGCCGACGGCAACGGCCGGGACATCGTGGTCTACGATACCGCCACCGGGAAACGCACCGTCATGGTTCCCGCCCAAAAACTGGTCCTTGAACCGGACGGCGATCCCGCGACCGTCGACGATTACAGCTTTTCCGACGATCACAAGCTGTTGCTGCTGTTCACCAATACCGAGCGTGTCTGGCGGCGCAATACTCGCGGCGATTATTGGGTGATCGATCTGCAAACATGGGAACGCAAGCAACTGGGGGGCAAGGCCGAACCGTCCACCTTGATGTTTGCCAAGTTCTCGCCTCAAGCCGATCGCGTCGCCTACGTGATGAAAAACAACCTTTATGTCGAGCACCTGGCCGACAGCCGTATCGATCAGTTGACCAGCGACGGTTCGGAAACCATCATCAACGGCACCTTCGACTGGGTCTATGAGGAAGAATTCGGCCTGCGCGACGGCTTTCGCTGGAGCCCGGACGGCAAGTCGATCGCCTTCTGGCAACTGGACGCGGAGGGCGTGGGCGTGTTCCACATGATCGACAACACGTCCGGCCTGTACTCCAAGATCATTCCCGTGCAGTATCCCAAGGCGGGCACCACCAACAGCGCCTGTCGCACCGGCGTGATCGAACTGGACAACGGCAAGGTGCGTTGGTTCGACATGATTCGTACCGAAGACGGCGAGAAACGGTGGTTCGATATCATCGGCGATCCGCGCAACAACTACCTGGCTCGAATGGAGTGGGCGGGAAACAGCAAATCCCTGTTGATCCAACATTTCAATCGCAGGCAAAATCAATTGACCCTGTACATGGGCGATGCCGAAACAGGTCGGGTCACCCCGCTGTTTGTGGAAAAAGACGAGGCCTGGCTGGACCCCGTGGACGACGTCACCTGGTTCGACAACGGCGCCAAATTCACCTGGCTCAGCGATCGCGACGGTTGGCGGCGCGCTTATGTATTCGACCGAAGCGGCAAGATGTTGTATCCGGTCACGCCGCCGGGGGTCGATGCAATCAGCATCCTGAGCATCGATGCCGAGACCGGTTGGCTGTATTACCGTGCATCGCCCGAAAACCCCACCCGGCGCTACCTCTACCGCGCCCGCCTGGACGGCAAGGGCAAGCCCGAACGCATCTCCCCAAAACAACCCGGTACGCATCGCTACGATATTTCGCCCGATCAGAAATGGGCCTTCCACACCTACAACAACCTGACCACCCCCTCGGTCATTTCCCTGGTCAGCCTGCCGAAGCACAAAACCGAGCGCGTACTGGTAGACAATGCCGAGGTGGCCGAAAAGCTGGCAGCGCTGGATAAAGGCGAACACAGCTTCTTCCGAGTCAAGACCCCGGACGGTACGGAGCTGGACGGATATCTCATCAAGCCGCCGGACTTCAAACCGGACCGCAAATACCCGCTGTTGATATTCGTCTACGGCGAGCCGTGGGGCCAGACGGCGGTGGATGCCTGGGGCGGCAGCCGCTACCTGTGGCATCTGATGCTGACGCAAAAAGGCTACCTCATGGCCACGGTCGACAATCGCGGCACGCCGTCGCCGCGGGGCAGGGAATGGCGCAAATGTGTCTACGGCAAGATCGGCGTGCTGACTTCTGCCGACCAGGCGGAAGCCGCGAAAGCCATGGGAAAATGGGATTTCGTGGACGCGGAGCGAATTGCTATCTGGGGCTGGAGCGGCGGCGGTTCATCTACCCTGAACGCCTTGTTTCGCTATCCCGAGATCTACCATACGGGCATGTCGGTAGCGCCGGTCCCGGACCAGCGACTTTACGACACCATCTACCAAGAACGCTACACGGGCCTGCCGGACGAGGACGCGGAAAACTACGAACAGGGATCGCCGATCACCTTCGCGCAAAACCTGAAAGGCAACCTGCTGCTGGTACACGGAACCGGCGACGACAACGTGCATTACCAGGGCACCGAAAAGCTGATCAACAAGCTGATCGAGCACAACAAACACTTCACCATGATGGCCTACCCCAACCGCTCCCACGGCATCCGCGAGGGAGAGGGCACGACTCGGCACCTCTTCGGCCTGTTAACCCGCTACCTCATGGAGAACATGCCGCCGGACAAGAAATAGATACGTAAGCCTGGTCCAAGCTCCTTGAATCGACAACTTGCAACCGTCTCAAGGCATCATCAGGTTTTTCCTTCCATATTCAGCGGGAATGTAAATAGTCGACCAAGTTCCCTTCGGGAATGCGAGAAAGAAAATACGCACCACTTTCAGGCATGCGATCCGCTACGAAAAAAAATCCACCTTCATAGTCGATAAGGCGGTCTAGATCCTCAAGGGTATATTTTGGTACGAGCGATCGACCGTTGGGGTCAAAAGCAATAGGAGGCGATGCGTGGGGAATGGAGAAGAAATAGATGTCGCCGTTAGGAACACACCTCAGCTCTGGAAGCCAGGAATAGATACCGATGCTCAATCCCTTTTTTTCTATGGCTTCCCTATGGAGGGCGAGATTGTCTTTTAAGGAAAGAGTTACTCCAAGTGACATTTCACTAACCCGAGTGCGCTTTAAAAGATCCCAGACCTCGATGAAACTCTTTCCCGGCCTGCGAAGATAAAGCCGTTCCCGATCGGGGCTGATTGCAATACAGGCACGATCTCTTTTGAGAGGTAACTGAGTCCTCCTGCGACGAGGCGTCTTCTCGATGATTTCATCCCATCGGCAAAGTTGGGAGATAGGTTCCAGGCCCTCGTTTAAGAAGATGATCTCGTTAGATTCCAAAATACTCAAAGGACTTGGTAACCCCAACCAGCCGCCGGGAATTTTTTCCAGATCGAGACTCTTCGGTGTCAGCATCTTGCGAATAAACATACCCGAGCTGTTGAAAACCCATACGCGACTCTGAGCGATAGCATAAAGATGGTTATCAAAGAATTGGATTTTGTTGGCCTGGTTGATTTCACCCGGACCTTCCCCCCTCTTTGAAACCTGTTTTAGGTATTTTCCTGAAATATCGTAATGGAGTATCCTCTGTTCCTGGGAATCAAGGAGAAACCAGCCGTTTTTACCTGCGTTGACCACACGCTCGCTGGTAAAACCACGATAAATATCAGTCCCTGTCAGCTTCCACGATGAACCAAGTAAAAGAATAAGAAATATGCCCATTTATTTTACCTTCAAGCGACCATGACAAATATCCAATAACATAGGCTTACCTTTGTTCGTTTTAGCAAAACTATTTAGATCTGGCTTGCCCTCTACAAGAAAAATTATATTCTCACTATCTGGGAAAATTTGCTCTATGATTAGCATACTTTCTTCGCAAATCTTGCACCGTATCGAAATGAAAAAGCAAAAACTATTACTGACAACGTCTTTAAGCTTTACATTGTGACCCTCTTCCGTATACAGATCCAGGTCCATTATAGAGCCATCGACTTTTACATTCATCGGTTCAGAAAATAAAAATAATGTCATGAAAATGAACATAGGATTTTCTACTATTTTAAGCTTGGCGGGGGCTGCACGCCCCCGCATCGTTTTACAAGTTAAACCAAACTTCGCCATCTGTGCAGGAAAGCTCAGAACCATCACCCACAGGCGTGCAACACCAATCCGTGACGATCAAAAGACTGCCGTCTTCAAGCTCGAAAACCGGGTGGCCGTTACCGGGTAAACACCCAGCCACGACCAGGGGTACCAAAGCAAAGAAAGCTAAGAGGCCAAGTAGCCGTTTTCTCATTGGGCTCCTCCACTGAAGTTACGATTGTATTGTAAGGCAAATAGATGCTTTATTATTGAAGCACGTTCATAGCCTTTGCTGCAAGCAAAATCTCAACTTCTTCAAAAAGTTGTCAAACGTTTCCGTGTTATGAATGAAAGGATCTAACTTCAATCTTGGAGGCGCAGGGAGCGACCCGAAACTGTCTTCAAAAAAAATCATTTCAGGCGATGCAAAAAATAGTTTGCCGTCACGATCGATGGGTTTGTCCAAAAAAGTAGCAATCCGTCCACCGATTCGGGGAATGTACGGATGTCGCAACCCGGAGCAGAAGGTCGCCCCGTTGACTTGGATCTTTGCATTGGGATAGGCGATGTAGATAAGTTTTGGCTTTTGAACGCTTTGACTGAACAGCGGCCTGGCAATCTCAACTGACAGCATGCTTACCGGGTGCCCGTCCAGAAAACCCGGTTGAACAGCGTGTATGACCCCCTGCCCGATGAATTGGCTTCCTTCCAGCAGTGCTTCGATCTCAAGGTAAGTTTTCATTTACGGAGCCGAAGCCAGAGTTGTGTAGTTCCGGCAATCGCCTGAGGGGAGAATTTCATTCTCTGCTTTTTGCGGGGCTCCATGGCTCTGGAGAGTGAATTCCGACCAACTTCGTCCAACTTCTCTAAAAATTCAGGGTCGATCGCTCCGTTTTTAGACCTTATTCTTCAATAGTTCGGCGGAAACCCAAATCGCGCCTTCATAACGAGGCTGGTACATCAAATCGGGAATCTTGTCCCATGGTTGCCAGGCAAAAGAAGAAAAACAAAGACATGCTGAACAGAGAACTACGTACAACCTGACATGAGTCATAGTTGGCGCTCCAAAATAAAAGCTTGATACCGGCAAAGTGTAACGTTTTGTTGAAACGCTGTCAACGGCAGGTCGATTGAACAATTCTCACGACGGAATCTTTCATTCGGAGGACTTGCGCAGCTCGGCGACGGTTCCTTCTTTCTTGAAGATATAGCCGGCCTTTTCCGCGCCCCAGACGTGTTTGCCCTGATCGTCGAAGCCGCGGTCCCAACTGAGCACCGTGTCCTTGTTGATCGTGATTTCGGAGGTCGCGTAAGTGGCGCCGCGTAGTTTGCTGACGCAGTCGCGTTCGTGGGTGCCGCCCTTGTAGGTATCGCCGCTCTTTTCCAGAAAGACCGTGCAACCCTCGCGCTCCTTCAGGTCCTTGGGGCTCAGTTCTGAAAGGGGTTTGTCCTTGCGCCAGGCGCCCGCGTGCTGTAAGGGTTCTTCCATGGTGTAAACCACGCTTTCGAAGCGCCCGTCCTTGCCACGTCTGACGTGGTAGATTCTCTGACGATAAGGTTTTTCGAAATATCCCTCGGCCGCTTGTTCCACGTACAGCCAATGCCCGTCGGTTCGGTCCGTCCAGATGGGCGCCATGACGAGGCGGATGTGGAAGTAACTTTCGTCTTGGGCTGCCTGTTCGCGGCTGCTGAATACGCCGGTCATCCAAGCGGCCAGTTGGTCCAGGTCTCGATCGCCCGCTTGCAGGGGCATTGCGATCATCCAGGCCAGAATCAGATGGATCAGTTTCATAACAGACTCCATTCCTCGATTATTCAGACTCGCAAGGCGCGCCTTTTCGGTATCTGGCCAGTTCCGCGTTCATGCGGCTGACCTGGTCCTGCCGATTGACCGCTTGGGCGGCTTCGACGGCCTTGGTTTGGACCTCGACCGCCTTATCGCAGTCGCCGGTTTGGGCGTGGGCCATGGCCAGGGTCTCCAGGTACTCCGCCTCGGGACTTGCATTGACCACCCGTTGCGCCAAGTCGACCGCTTTGGTTCCGTTGCGCAGGCTCTTCACGGGACACGCGGCCAGGAACCTGGCGTAAAGATGGGTCAGACGGCCGAAATTCTGATTCAGCTCCCAGTCTTCCGCCAGAACCTTCATGGCCTCTTCGTTTTTGCCCGCTTGGATGAGCAGGTAGGCCCGTTGAATCAGGGCGTCCTCGTTTTTCGGCTCCAATTTGGCGGCCATGTCGTAATGGCCGTATGCCTCTTGCAAGCGCCCCATATTTTTCAGAATGCCCGCCAGTCTCATTCGGGACGAGGCGTCTTTGGGGTCCAGTTGGACGACTTTTTGAAGGTGCGGCATGGCGAGGTCCGGTCGGCCCGCTTCCAAGGTCAAGACGCCGATGTTGTAATTGGCCGACACGTTATTCGGGTCTATGCGCAGGGCGTCTCTGAAAGCGTCCACGGCTTCCTGTTTCTTGCCCAGCAGAGCCAGGGTAGTGCCCAGGTTGACACGGGAGCTGGTATCGTTCGGCAGAGCGCTCGCCGCCTGGGCGAATTCTTTGGCCGCGCCCGCGTAATCCTTCGCTCCGAAGGCTGCCTTGCCCCTGGCGATATGCACGCGCCCGCTTTCCACGAAGTGAATCAGGTTGTTGGCAATACTGTCCATGGGCTTCACACCGCGCTTCCCGGCCAGTTTCAGGTGATGCTTCGCCTTGTCCACATCGCCCTTGTTGCGCCAGGCCATGCCCAGCAGGTAGTGAATGCGGTTGGCCTCGTTGACGTAACTCAGCGCCTTTTCAAAATGGGTAATCGCCGTATCGAAATCCCGTTGTTCCATGGCGACCTGACCCAGGCCGAAATAAGCCGCCGCCTCGATGGGCTCCCGCTTCAGGGCCTCCTCGAACATCATTTTGGCCTCGTCGACATTGCCCTTTGTCAGCGCAATATCGCCCAAACGCACGTAGGTGGAGTGATAGGTCGGCAGGATTTCCATAGCGCGCCGATAGAGTTCTTCCATCCGATCGTCCTGGCCTTGTATTCTGGCCAGGTCAGCCGCCAGGTACACCGTTTCGAATCGGCCGGGCGCCAGGATATCGCTGTTTCGGTAACAGATTTCCGCCAGATCGAAGCGCTTGTAGGCGTGGAAGGTTCGGCCCAGCTTCATGTAGGCGTCGCGGATCGTATTGGCCTGCTTGGGTTCTTCAGCGATCGCGGCAACCAGTTCCTCACGCAAGGTGGTGATTTGTTCCTGCACCTTCGGTTCCAATTTCCCCAGCTCGGGAAAAGCCAGTGCTTGCAAATCTTCCCGGAAAGCCGGCACAGGGTTCAACATCGGCGAGGGTTGTTCCTGAAAGCCCGCTAACAGTAGGAGAAGCATGGTGATCACGGCTTACCTCCCTTGCCCTGGGTCAGCGTGTGATAACGCCCGGTTTCCACCGCCGGGAAGCGCTCCTTTTTGCCGTCGGGCCAGATCACGTCGATGCCGGTAATCTTCTTCTCGGCGGCCAGGCCGAATAACAGCCGGGGATCGCGCGCGGAGCAATAGCTGCCGTCGGTGCGTGCGCGCCGGTATAGCTTGCGGCCGGACGCGGTGTGCACGGTTGCCTGGGCCCCGAGGGCGTCCCGTTTGCCGGTGACCAGGCGCAGACCCAGCCAGTTGTTCATGCTACCGTTGTTCAGCAGCAGGCGCGCCGGGCCGTTGCAGTTGATGATCAGCAGGTCGGCGTCGCCGTCGCTGTCCACATCGCCGATAGCGGCGCCGCGACTCACCTCTTCATCGGTGAAGGCCGAGCCGCCGCGTTCGTTGGCCTCGGCGAAACCCTTGCCGGCCAGGTTCATGAAGATCTGGTTGGCCTGCTGCAAGGGGAAGATGCCTTTCTTTTCGGCCTGCACTCGTACGGCGCCGTTCAGGGCCACCAGGTCCAGCCAGCCGTCGTTGTCCAGGTCGATCCAGCCGGTGCCGAATCCGGTGTACTTCATGGAAACCATGGCCAGGCCCGCGCTGTTGGTGCCGTCGTCGAAGAAGTTGTCGCCCTGGTTGGTGTACAAGGTGTTGGTTTCCTCGTCCAGGTGGGTCATGAAGAGATCCTCGTCGCCGTCACCGTCAAAGTCGCCGGCGGTGACGCCCATGCCCGCTTCGGCAGCGCCTACGCCGTTCAGGGCGACGCCGGCCAGGAGTCCGATTTCTTCAAAGGTGCCGTCGCCCTTGTTGCGCCACAGGTGGTTGGGGTCGCCGTCATTGGCCACGTAGATGTCCAGCCAGCCGTCGTTGTCCAGGTCGCAGGTGACCACGCCCAGGCCCGCGCCCGCCTCGGCATCGCGAATGAGGGATGTAGCGTCTTTGAAGGTGCCGTCGCCGTTGTTCAAAAAGAAACGATCCTTGGCTGCCGGGAAGGCATCGGGCCCGCAATAGTCAAGCGAACTGTCGGAGGCGTAGCAATTGGGATATTTGTCCAGGTTCATCAACACGTAGTCGGCCATGAACAGGTCAAGATCGCCGTCGCGGTCCAGGTCGATGAAGGCGGCGCTGGTGCTGAGTCCGGGGTCACTCACGCCCGCTTTGGCGGTTGTGTCGCTAAAGGTGCCGTCGCCGTTGTTCAGCCAGAGTTGGTTCGGGCCGAAGTTGGTGACGTACAGGTCCAGATCGCCGTCGTTGTCCACATCGCCGGTGGTCACGCCCATACCGTAGCCGGTTGCATTCAGTCCGGCCTTATCCGTGACATCGGTGAAACTGATCTTCCCGGATTTATCGATATCGGTGCGGTAGAGCCGGTCTTTGGGTACGCCCTTGCCCTTATAGGGAACCAGGGTTTTGGATGCATCGCCGCCGGCGGGCAGGGTGCCGCCCTGGACCAGGTAGAGATCCAGGTCACCGTCGCCGTCGTAGTCGAAAAGCGCACCGCCGGGGTTCATGATTTCGGGTAGATAATACTTGCCGTTCATGCCGTTGTAATGAACGAAGTCGAAACCGGATGAGGGTTTGACCTCGGTAAAGAGCGGCGCCTCGGCCGCCGATCCGAAAAGGGCCGAAACAAGGAAGAGAACTGTGCAAATGCGTGAATAACTCAAAAGGCTGCCTCGTTGTAATCAAAAAGGTAACGACTGCACCGGCAAATCACCGGAGCCAGGCAGGGTTCGGTCTGGGAAATTTAGCCTGATCCGAGAAAATGTGCAAGCGATTTGCAGGTTGCCGTTTGCAGGTCTCGCATGCTTTTCTTGGGAAGCCTTTCTCGTTCTGAGGGATAAGCGAACGAGCCTGATCGGTATGGCCACCGGCTTATCGGTGATCCCAAACTCCGGACTGCACGGCCACCTCGTTACCCGCAATATCGGCCGGCGTCACCTCCGGTAAGGGTAAAGACAGCACAACCCTTGTCCCTTTTTCCGAGCCGTCACTGAAGATCTCTATAGAGCCCGACATTTCTTTGATCGCATTGGCGCTGTAATGCAATCCGAATCCGCGATTATTTTTTTTCGTCGTAAAACCATTGGCAAAGACTTTTGGAATTAACTCCGGCGGAATTCCGATCCCGTTGTCGATGACCTCCACCCTCAGCTTGCCTTTGTTTTTGCCGGTCCGCAGCATGATAAGACCGTGTCTTTCGCCTTGTTGCTCGATCGCCTGCCGGGCATTTTCAAGCAGGTATAAAAGTATTCGTTTGAATTTGAACCTTTCCAGGGTTATCGGCGGAAGCTGAGAGAGATCCTCCACCACGTCTATCTTTTTGCCCCGGAATAGATAGCGCTCCATTCGTATGGTGTCTTGAATGAGCCGATTCAAGTCCGTGGACTCGAGATTGGTTACCCCCGCATGCCTACGCTGTTCTTGGAGCACTTGTCGCATGAATTGGACGTGGCGGGCCAGCCGTTCCTGTTCATCGACCATGATCCGCTCCTGTTTTCGTAGTTGCCGGACAATTTTGTTCAAAAACCCGGGGATCTTTTTGCCCCTGGGATCCCGGCTGAAAAAGACCTCGAAACGACCCCGGTGTTCTTCCAGGAGCGATCCGATTTTTTCAAGCAGGGACAAGCCTTTTTTCTTCGACATACACTCTTGGACTACATGCATCGAGGTTTCGATACTGTTCAGGGTGTTGCCCATATCGTGAAGGACATTGGTCGCAACCTCGGCCATTCCCGCAAGATGCGCCGTTTCCGTCAGTTCCTGTTGCGCCCCGGCCAGATCATGTAGCATCATGGCCTTGGCCACCGCCGAGACCACGTGCTCTCGGAACCGTATCAACTTGTGGATGTCCGGCTCATGGAAAGCATTCTCTTCATTCATATTGAACAGAACCAGAAAACCGGAAGGGGTTTCCTCCAAATCGATGGCCATGGCCAGAGCAGCCTTCGGAACAGAATCACTGCCCGGTTTTCCCGAGGTCAAGTATTCACAATCCAGAAAAATCCCGGGCGCCGGCTTTTTGGACCGGTTTACGGCAGCGATCAGCTCATCCCGAGGATAACCGGCTTTTTCCTGGGCATCCAGTGCTCCCATTCCGGCGGCACATTGAAATACGGCTTTATTTTGGTCAAGAATAAAAACTGCCCCTTTTTCCGCTTGCGGCAATAGAGTCAAGACCTGTTTCAAGAGCACCCCGAGCAACGCATCCAATTCGATTTCCCGGTTAATGGATTTCACGATATCGTTAAAGGCTTCCAATTCTTCATTACGGCTCTTTAATTCCTGGGTTCGTTCGGAAACCTTGCGGTCCAGGTTCCGATTGATATCCAACAGGCGCAGATGCGTTTGCACGCGCGAGAGCAGCACGTCCTTGGAGACGGGTTTGGGGAGGTAGTCATTGCATCCCGAGTCGAAGCCGTTCACCAGGTCGGCATTCCGGTCCTTCGCCGTTAAAAAAATCACGGGCAGTTCCTGGACTCTCTTGGACTCCCTCAGCCTTCGGCATACCTCGTAGCCCGACATACGCGGCATCATGATATCCAGCAGAACCATGTCCACCTTATTTTCGTTATTTTCGATGACTTGCAGCGCTTCATAGCCGTCGGTCGCTTCGAGAACACGGTAGTGCTGCATGGAGAGATGGTTGATGAGGACCTGTCGGTTGACCGGCTCATCGTCTACGACCAGAATGCTGAAATCTTCATCCTCCGGGAGGCGCTTCCTTACCGCCGACACCGCCTGGTCAAAGTCCGAAGCCGCGAGGGACCGTGGTCTGGGTTTCGCGGCTTTTTGGGGCTCGGTATGCTTCGCGGCTACACCTTGCCCCGCAATCGGTAAGGTAAAGGTAAAAGTAGAGCCTTTGCCGAGCGTAGATTCCACGCGAATGTCCCCGCCGTGCAGGTTAACCAACTTTTTGGTAATGGCCAGGCCCAGCCCGGTTCCGCTATAGATTCTCTCTGTAGCTCCGTCCACCTGCTTGAAGGATTGGAAAATCCGATCGTGCTCTGAAGCAGGAATCCCGATCCCCGTGTCCGTGATATGCACGGCGCATTGCCCATGCTCCACCTCCGCACTCACGCGGACCTCTCCCCGTTCGGTAAACTTCACGGCATTGCCGATCAGGTTGTGCAAGATTTGTTGCAACCGGTTTTCATCGGCCTCGACAAGGGGCGTTTCAGGCGGAATTGCGTTCACCAGGGCCAGGTCTTTTCCCCCGATCAGCGTCTCGGAGAGCGTGAGGACCACATCGGTCATGGCGCGAAGGTCTACTGCTTGCGTATGCAGGCTCAATCCTTCATTTTTTAACTGAGAGTAATCGAGAATATCGTTGACCAGGCTTGCCAGCCTTTTTCCACTGGAAACTACCATGGAAAGATTGTGAACGAGCACGGTGTTCAGGTGTCCGGCGGCGCCGTCCAACAAAGATTCGGCGATGCCGATGATGCCGTTGAGCGGGGTCCGCAATTCGTGGGAAGTATTGGCCAGGAACTCATCCTTGAGCTTGTCCATCCTCAGGAGTTCTCGATTTACCAGTCGTTCGCGGGCGATGATCTTTGTTTGAATGCGGCGTTTATACATCAAAAAAGCAACCAGGAACAGGAGTGCGACACCGCTCATGCCCGTCAGCCAGGCGTTGCGCAACATACGCTGCCGATTGAGCTCCAGCGATTTGATGTCATTTTCCCTTTTTAAAAGCGCCATCTCCTTTTCTCTTTGCTCTGTTTCGAGCTTGATCTGCAACACGGCTACTTTCTGCCTGCTTGCCTCATCGAATATTTCATCGTTGATTTCGTGATACTTTTTGAAAAATACCAGAGCCTGTTTGTATTCCAAACCCTCGGTGTGGAGGTCCGCCAAAGCCTGGTAACAATCGCGAATGAGGCTTTTATCTCCGATTTCGGTAGCCAGGGCAAGGGCATCGTTGACTGATTCCAGGGCTGTTGAATAGCGACCCCATTTTCTATTTAACTTACCGAGCCCCCATTTGGCCAGGGCGATACCCTGCTTATTGCCCAGGTCGAGGCCGATTCCGAGGGATCTTGAATAATAGTCAAATGCCCGTTGATCTTGGCCCAATCTGGTAAAGGTATCGGCGATAGCATTGAGAGAGTTCACGACGCCCCACTGATTGCCAAGCTCTTCCCAGATTTCCAAGGATTTGATTTGATACTCAAGAGCCTGGTCATAGTCTCCCAACTTCATATAGGCAATACCTATACTTTTGAGAGTGAATGGAATAAGAGGCCGGGCACTGAATGCTTCCTTGATTTTCAAAGACTTCAAAAGATATTGCAAGGCATGATCAGGTTTGCCTAATTTATTGTGAAGGGTGCCTATATTGTTATAGATGGAGGCGATTTTCAGCTCATCTTGGAGTTCCTCCCTGATTTTCAAGGAACGCATCAAAAAATCGAGGGCATAGTCATAATCGTCCAAAAAGACGTATGTCAGACCGATATTGTTGAGGGCTTGGGCAACGTTTCTGCGGAGTACGAGCGATTCAGAGATGGTCAGAGATTGGAAATAGCACTTCAATGCCTGGTCATATTCTCCTCGCCTTCTGTAGTTATTTCCCAGATAGAGAAGGGCCCTTCCCACGCCCCTTTCATTACCGATTTCTTCATTGATTTTGAGAGCTTCCAGGAATAGCTCCAGAGAGGGGTTGTAATCACCCGCATCTTGATAAACCTGACCGATGTGGAGCAGGGCGGCGGAAATCAAGGCCCTGTCATCGGCTTCCTTATAGATGTTCAGAGCTTTCCGGTGAACAACCTTAGCTTGCTCATATCGGCCTGATTTTCTGAAAAGATTTCCCAGGTTGGTGAAGGCCCTGGCGATTTTTCTTTGATCGCCCAGCTTTTCGGCCAGGGCGATACTTTTTTGGGCGTACTCTACAGCAGCCCGATATTCCCCCTTGTTCCCGAGAGCCCTGGCTATTTCGTTCATGCCCTTGAACTTCAGTGAGGGGTCTGGAAACTTTTCGAGCAGAAGCAGAGCCTCCCGGCCGTAGGCAACGGCCTTGTCCGGATTGAGGCGACGATAAGTACGCGTCAGGCTGATCAGGACCGGGACTTTGTCTTTGTCGTTCAAGCCCGGCAGTTGGGCTTCCAAAACCTTGGCGTCGGTTTGGGCAGGCGCGATATTGGAGAGCAGAAAAAGAAGTGCTGCAACAAACCTGACGCGAAGCAAAAATAGCGGTCCTGCATAATATTTGATCTTTGAATTGCCCAAATTAAGCCTCGAACGATTCCTGGAGCATTGGAAGAACCTTTTGCAGGCGTTTTTTTGCGCTAGCGGCCCACAATCGGCGAGCCGGCCTTTTCTTGTTATCGCTCGTCAATATTATGCGTCCCCAAAACCGACAAACTTTCCCCAAAGGTTTATCGGCAACATGGTCTGCTTAATCAAGAGAAAGAACAGTCCGATCCGTATAATCGCAAAGCCGACCGGATCAGGCATACTTCCAAGAGGCGTGCTTCATCTGCCGGCTTCTCCGGATCGGTTCACTTCGACAATAAGCAATCACCTGGATAAAAGCGACAGAGCTTGCAAATGCTGATTTCAGCGGATCGTCTTGAGCAAGGCAGTGGGGCTTTGGCCGAAGTAGCGTTTGAACTCCCGGCTGAATTGGGAAGGGCTCTCGTAGCCCACTCTTTCGGCCGCACCGTAGACCGTGACTGCTTCCTGAACCATGAGGTCGCGAGCTCTGTTCAGCCGGACTTTCTTGAGGTATTGCATGGGCGAATCCGAGGTGATCTCGCGAAAGGCCCGGTGGAACGCGGAGGGGCTCATGGCTGCCTGGCCCGCGAGCTGGTTCACATCGTGTTTCTCAGCGTAGTTCCGGTGAATGCTACCCAAGATGCGGGCGATCCTGGAAAAATGGCTGCTGCGGGAGGCCAGGGCGTACAGCGTCGGCGCCTGTTTGCCGCATAGGGCCCGATAGAGGACTTCGCGAATTCGGGCCCGACCCATAACGATGGTCTCGATTTCCGATTGCAGGCATTCCAACAGGCGAATCGCGGCCGCTGTAAATTCGGGCTCCATCGGCGCCGGATCGATGCCGTGGTGGTAATGCTCCTCCATGTTCCGGCATGCTTCGGGAGAGAGGTCGATCAGGTTGATCAGTTCGTGCAGCACCGGCATGTCCGCCTCCACGTAAAAGCCGAGCAGCGGCTTATCCGGCGTTGCATGGGTTTCGCATTCGAAGGGAATGGTCACCGAAATAACGAGGTAATTGTCAGCATCGTAACCAAAGGAGCGGTCGGCCAGATGACCGATTTTACTGCCTTGGGCCAGGACACAGATGCCGGGATTGTAGACCAGCGGGGTACGGGGCAAGGACTCGCTTGTCTACAATCCCGGCATCTGTGTCCTGGCCCAAGGCAGTAAAATCGGTCATCTGGCCGACCGCTCCTTTGGTTACGATGCTGACAATTACCTCGTTATTTCGGTGACCATTC
>JASJCB010000335.1 GCA_030066195.1 Acidobacteriota bacterium | reverse complement strand
TTGTCGGTAACCACCAACGCCTTCTTCTGACGCGTCATCAAGTCGGTGCGCAGCAACTTCTCGATGATTTCGGCGCGGGTGGCCGCGGTCCCCAGCCCGCCGTGCATGTGCGCGGCCGGCTCCGCATCGTCGATGGTCCGCCCCACGTGCTTCATCGCCGAGATCAGGCTGCCGTCCGTGTAAGGTTTCGGCGGTTTGGTTTTGCCCTCCACCAGCTTCAGTTCCCCCAGTGCGTGGGTTTGGCCCTGGGCAAAAGCTTCGATGTCCACTGCCGGATTCTCCTCATCTTCCGTGTCTTTTCCGGCAACCGCGGACCAACCCGGCGCTTGGATCAGCTTGCCCTTGAAGGTCAGACTGTCGGGACCGGTTTGCACCGTGATGATCGTTTCCAGCTCGACCTTCGCTTCCGCGAACATCGCCAGGAACCGTTGCCAGATCAGCAGGAACAGGGCTTCCGCGTCCTCATCGTGACAGGGGAAGCCCGTGGGAATAATGGCATGGTGGTCGGTCAGCCGTTCGTCATCGACGAACCGGGTCCCCGGCGGCTTGACCTCATCGGGCACCCAGGCTTGCAAATCTTTCGGACAACCCGCCAGGATCTTGGGCAACTCGGGCACCATGTTTTGGGAGAGATGCCGCGTTTCGGTGCGCGGGTAACTGACGGCCTGCGCCTCATAGAGCCGTTGTGCCAGTTCCAAGGTTTCGGCCGCGGTCAGGTTCAACCGTTTGCCGGCTTCGACCTGAAGCGCGGCCAGATCGAAGAGTTGCGGCGGCAGGACTTCCTTGCGCGTCTGATCAAAAACGGTGACCGTGACCTCGCGTCCCGCCAAGGCCAACTTGTTTTCCGCCTCGGCCTTGTCGATGAAGTGGTTCTTCTCCGGGGTGACCACCTTGAAGGTGAGGCCGTGCAGGTCGGTGGTGACTTCCCAGAACGGGGCCGGCTTGAACGCGGCCGCGGCCTGTTGCCGTTCGGCGACCATGGCCGGCGTCGGTGTTTGCACCCGGCCCACGGTGCAAAGCACGCCGTGATGCAGCGTGAAGGCCCGCGTGCAGTTCAGGCCCAGCAGCCAGTCGGCCTGCGCCCGAATTTTGGCCGCCTGATGTAGGCCCCTCATCTCGGCATCGCTTCTCAGGTTGTCGAGGCCCCGGCGAATGCTCGCCGGGGTGAGATCGGAGACCCAAAACCGTTCTCGGGACCGTCGTCGAAGGGTTCGATGGCGCGGCGCACCTTCGCATAAAGGGCGCCATGATCGTCACCGGGCGGCGCAACATAGATGGCGGTGCCCATGCCGTCACTGGAGACCAGGGTTCCGGTATACAGTTGAATCGACGCCAGCTCGCGCCTGAAGACCGCAATCTCTTCCGGGGTGGTCCGTTCCCGCTCCAGCAGGGTCTGGAAATCCAGTGAGCTCTTGCGGTGATGGTAGTGGTACTCATTGGCCAGGCTGGTGACATCCTGAGGTCGCAAGCCTGGCAGGGCGATCAAGGTGTCGGTCAAGCGGCGCACCAACTCGAAGGTTTCGGGGCGAAAAATGCCCTCGGGCTCCGAGCCGCGAATCAGCACCACCAAAGGATCGGCATGATCGAAGGTGCGGCGAACCTAGCGGTCTTCCAGAATACGCGGGTCGCCTTCGGGAATCAGGGCCGGCCCATCGGTACGCAGGGTAAGGCGGGGAATTCCGGCGGCGGCAATCAGGATCAAGAGCAGGCAAAGGCCCAGGGCCGATTTGGGGTGTTTTATAGAAAGCCGGGGAAGAAACAGCATAGATCCAACCGGTTCAACAAGATGCCACATTATAGCAGCCCCACCTCACCGGCAACACGGCGATGTGAGACGAAATGAACCGGATCGGCCCCAACCTGGTACGCGTTTCCGTCCCGCACGCACGGAGAACATGTGGCAATCCCGCTTAGAACGATCTGGACGAACCACGCGGAACGGTGGTGAAACATGGGTTGCGGGACCTACGTCCATAAGATATTCCATTTTTTTGGGGCCACTTTCTGCCTTTGCCACGACTATCCATTGCGAAGACCGCGGTAGTTTTATCATCGAAGGCGGAGAAGGTTTTCGGCTTCTGGTTTATTCAGGCCAATCGTCACTCCGAAAGCCGGGCCGCCCTAATTGGACTTAAGGGTCGGTGTGTGATCGGCGCCCATCCTGTAGCTGAAAATACGAAAGAGGGATCACATGTTATTGAAAAACCTGTTCTTTTTGTTTTGTCTTCTGTTAAGTAACACTTTCTTATATGCCGGCGAAGTTTGCGGCGCCACCACCATCATAGGCGACGAGGAGGGCTTTACGGTTCATTTCGGGCCGGGTGAGGGAGGTAGTATTTTGGTGCTGACCTATGATGACCCAGAGGGTGGTTTGCTCTGGAAGCGGGTGTTTCGCGCCACCGGTAAACTGCATGCCGGTGCGGCTGTTTTGGATGGGGCCACCATCTTTATCACGGGTAGCTTTAGCGGTCAGGCGTTATTCGAAACCACCCGGCTACAGTCCGGTCATGGGTTCGATGCCTTTGTGGCCGCTTATACCGCCTATGGTGAATGCCTCTGGATTGGTCAATACGGCGGCGCTGCCAATACCCTGGGGCTCGCCCTGGTTTGGTCGCATCGCGGCCTGAACCTGGTGGGAGAGATGGACGGCGCCATTTTCCTGGCTCTGCCTTTCCCAAACGGAAAAATCCCCCTGGATCTCGACTTGAGTGAGGAATACAACGAACCCCAATACGTTGTGGAAACCGAGGGAACCACCGATCCTTCCGATGAAACCACCGGCGAGTCCTCCGGGGGCCCACCTGTCCAGACCGGCCTCTGTTAAAAACCCACGCTACTGGAAAGGCTGTAGCGCTTCATCTGGCAGCAGCCTCTCTACCTCCTGCTTTTGGATCATGTGCTAAAATGGTATCAATACTCGAACTGCTTTCGATCGGAACAAAAAGCGGTATAGCCAATGGACGTTCGGAAAGGGGATATAACCAGCCTGCTTTTACAGTGGAAGGAAGGCGATGATCAGGCAATGGAACGCTTGATGCCGCTAATCTATAACCAACTTCACGCCATCGCCGCCAACTGTTTGAAGAGGGGCCCCAACCATCATGATCTCTCTGTCACCGATCTTTTACACGAGGTCTGGTTCCAGGTTCGTGGCCGGCGCCATGTGGATTGGCAGGACCGAAATCACTTTTTTGCCGATGCCGCCAGGATCACCCGCTATTTCGTCATTCGTCATTATAAGGAACGCAATGCTCAAAAAAGAGGGGGAGGTCGGGTTGTTCTTACCCTCCCGGATCCAGAAGGTATCGTAGGGGCGATACATCCCGATTGGCCGCTTTTGGATGATGCACTCGTGGCATTGGAAGAGTCCTATCGGGAAAGCGCGCACATCGTCGATCTTTTTTATTTCGTGGGTTTGAAACAGGATGAAATGGCCGAGGTTTTGGGCACCTCCCGCGCCACCATTAAACGCGAACTGGAATTTTCGAGGGCATGGCTACGCACCTATATGAAAGGGCGTTCGCCATGAATTCGGCCGAGCGTGCTCTGGTCAAGGAATTGTATTGGCAAGGCCGGGACCTGGATGGGGAAGCCAGGCAAAAGCTTTTGGATCAGGCTTGCGGGGATTGCCCGGAGGTGCGGGCCGAATTGGCCTCTCTTTGGCAGAATGGCCACTCAGGTTTCCATTTCGATACCTTGAGAACGCTCACTGCCCGTATCTTCCACCATGAAAATGAACCGGACGCAACAAAAACCACCAATGAGTACACCCTTTTGGAAACCATCGGGCAGGGTGGTATGGGCATGGTTTTCAAGGCGCAACAAGAGGGCCCCATCAAGCGGTTGGTGGCCTTGAAAATATTGGGTCCGGAACTGGCAACTGAAGAGCATTTCCAAAGGTTTCGCGCCGAGCAGAAGGCCCTTGCCATGATGAAGCATCCCAATATTGCCATGGTTTTCGATGCGGGTATGAGTGATGGCGGTCGTCCCTTCTACACCATGGAATTCCTGGACCCCCTTTCCCTGACCACCTACTGCGACCAGCATCGGCTGACGGTTGGAAAGAGAGTACGCCTTATGATCCAAATCTGTGAGGCTGTACAGCACGCGCACCAGAAGGGGGTGATCCATCGAGATATCAAACCGTCCAATATCTTGATTGCCTCCGGCGGAAACAGGGTTGAGCCCAAGGTCATCGACTTCGGTCTTGCCAGACTCTTGGATAAGGCCCGACTGGAAGAACTCGCCGTGACCAGGACCGGTATGGTGATGGGAACACCGGCCTACATGAGCCCCGAACAGGCTGGCAGTCAGCCGGAAGCGGTAGACACGCGGTCCGATATCTATGCGCTCGGCGTGCTCTTGTACGAGCTATTGACCGGCGTCACCCCGTTAGGCGCCCACTTGGAGAAGGCCGGTTCGCAAAACGATCTGCGCCGTATCATCGAAGAGGTGGATCCCTTGCCCCCTGATGTCAGGTTGAATGGAGACATTCCCAATGTAGCCATGGTTGCGGCGCAAAGAGGCCGGAGTCTGCGGGCCTTGGGCCGGGAAATAACCGGAGATTTGGGGTGGATTACCATGAAGGCCTTGGACAAAGATCCCAACCGGCGCTACTCTACCTGCTCGGAGATGGCCGCGGACTTGCGCTGGCACCTGGAAGACCTTCCCGTCTCCGCGGGCCCTCCCGGCAGGGTCTATCATCTCCGGAAGTTGGCGCGCAGGTATAAGCGGGCTCTGGTTACGGCGGCGGTTATTATGGTTGCCCTTTCGGTTGGCTTCACGGCGGCGGCGATTGGTCTGGTGCAGGCGAACCGGGCCAAAAGCCAGGCGCTTGCATCAGCGCAGAAAATGCAGGCAGTCAATGACTTTTACCTGGATATGCTCAGCGCCGTGGATCCCGCCTTTGCCGGATCCGATGTCAAAATGATCCAGTTATTGGAAATCGCCTCCAGGAATATCGAAAGAGACCTGGCCGCCCATGAAGAAATAAAAGCCGAGGTGTACGCCGCAATGGGAAACGTGTATCGGGGTTTGGGTAATTATCAAGATGCTGAAAACCATTTGCAAAAAGCCCTCGCCCTACAACGTGAACATTTGGGCGACAAGCACAGGGATAGTTTGGCAACAACCTGGAATCTGGCTCGGGTCCACGTCCGCTCGGGCGCCTTTTCCCAGGCCGAAAATCTTTTGATCGAGACCATTTTGGCTCAAGAAGAAACCTTGGGACCAAAACACCCAGATACCATGAATTCCAAAAACACCATGGCGTTCCTGCGGTATAAGCAGGGCGCTTATGATCAGGCGGAGTGGTTGTATCGGGAAATCCTGGGCACAACGCCGCTCACCATGGGGCAGAGAGACCCGCAAGTGCTAGCTGCCATGGGGGGACTGGCCGATGTACTGGTACAGCAAGGGCGGCTGGAAGAATCCGGGCAAATTTACGCCGTTGCCTTGGAGGGCCTGCGAACGGTGCTCGGTGAAGGAAAGCCCCAGACCGCTGCCACCAGGAACAATTATACCAACCTCCTGATTAGGCAGGGCCGGTACGCGGAAGCCGAGCAATTGCACCGGCAGAACCTAACCCTGCGCATCCGGGTCCTGGGAGAGGCGCATCCACGTACCCTCAGTACCCAACACAACCTGGCTTGGGCTCTGTACAAACAAAAGCAATTCAAACAAGCCGAGCACATTCTGAGAGAGGTATACCGCGGCCGTCAATTGCAGCCCGGCGCCGGGCACCCCGACACCTTGACCACCGTCAACCTTCTGGCGGCAACCCTTGGCCAGCAGGGTCGGGTGGCCGAAGCCATTGTCTTATTGGAAAAAGTTCTCTCCAGGCAATACCGGGAAATCGAGACCACTCACCCGGCGCTCCTCAGAATTAAAAGCAATCTGGCCAATTACCTTATTACCACGGGCGATCTGGCGCGCTCCGAAGCCCTGCTGCAGGAAACGCTTGAACAGAAAAGAACCATCATGGGCAGGAAGCACCCGTCTACCATGGCCACCTTATGTACCCTGGCCGAGAACCTCCAGAAGCAGGGCCGGCTGAAAGAGGCGGCCGGCTTGTTCCAAAAGGTCGTGCGGGTGATGGAAGAGACGCACCCCAATCACCCCGGGTTACCGGTTTACCGCGGGCTGTACCGCAAGTGCTTGGACCAGATGGAGCCTTGAAGGCCAGGTGAATCCAAATGAGCTAAACGGCGACCGGGCGACACTGGTGTTAGTAACAGCTCAATGATTAGGAGGTCGTCATGACCCGCTTCGCCTTGTTCTGGTTATTTTTCGTTTTAAGCGCCTGTTCGGCAATAGCTACGGATCCTGAATTCGGTGTGGTGGTGGAGGCGGTAAGCCAATCATCGGCGCCTGGCAAGGCCGGTGTACAGGCCGGTGACCTGCTATATGCATGGGCGCGTTCGCCTGCCGCCGAGGGCCGTTTCGACAGCGTTTTTTTCTGGAGCACCTTTTTGTACCAGCAAAGCTCACGCGGCGACATCCGGCTTTCCGGCGAACGGGATGGGCTAAAACATCTCTTCGAGGTTCCTATCGGCGATTGGACCGGCGTGGAAGTTCGGCCCGCTATGTCGGCAGAGACCCTTGCCCAATACCTCGAAGGTATGAGATTGACGGAGGCCGGCAAGGTCAGTGAAGGTTGCGCCGTATGGCATGCTTTGTCGGAAGACATTCCGGAACTTGCCTGCTGGTTGCAGCTACAAATAAGCCGGGCTTGGGCTGAAACACAGAATTGGAAGATGGCCGATGAAGCTCTGGATTCGGCTTTGCAATCGGCTCACGGACCCAGGGCGCGTATCGCCGTTTGGGACGCCATTGGCAGGACTCGTGAAAAACAAAATCGATGGGATCAGGCCGGGAAGGCCTACCAAAAACAAGCCGCTCTGTGGGACCTGACTGGAGGGAAGGGTCTGGGTTTTGCCGCCGCCATCGGTAATCTTGGATGGATCGCGCTCCTAAAAGGAAACCTAACGTCTGCAGAGAAAAATCTACAAGACGCCCTGAAAATCAGGGAACATCTGGCTCCGGGTAGTTTGGATGTAGCCTCCAGCCTCCACGACCTGGGTAGCCTCGCCGATGAACGTAGTGATTGGACCCTAGCTATTACCTATTACAAGCGTGCCCTGGCTATCAATGAAAACCTTGCGCCCGGCAGCAACAGGGTCGCTGCCGGCTTAAACAATCTGGGCCGCGTCGCCCTGCTCCGAGGGGATCTGGCCACCGCCGTTACCTTTTTCAAGAAATCTCTGACCATCAAAGAAAAACTTTCCCCCCATAGTATCGATGTCGCAAAAACCCTTACCAATTTGGGGGTTGTGTCCTTTGAACGGGGCGACTTGAGTGTCGCGGCTGCTTTTTTCGAACGAGCACTGGTCATCCAGGAATCCCAAGCGCCCGGCAGCCTTGACCTGGCAACCTGTCTCAACAACTTGGGCACTCTGGCCTGGACCCGTGGAGACCTGATCACCGCTATGAATTATTACAAGCAGGCTTTGATGATCCGGGTGCGCGTAGCACCCGGTAGTCTAAATGTGGCAGCCAGCCTCAACAATCTGGGAAATGTGGCTGAGGATCGTGGGGATTTCGACGCCGCGACGGCTTACCAAAAGCGGGCCCTGGTCATCAGGGAAGATTTGGCGCCCGGTAGCCTTGACGTATTCGGCAGTCTCAACAACCTGGGTAATCTGGCCTGGAAGCGTGGTGAATTGGACACAGCTCTTGCTTTTCACAAGAGGGCTTTGGTCATTATCGAAAAAGTGGCTCCCGGCGGTCTGGGTATGGCTAAAGTGCTCAACAACCTGGGACTTGTCACCGAGGACCTTGGGGATTGGGACGCCGCTGCCGCCTATTATCGGCAGGCGCTGGCCATTAAGGAAAAGATGGCGCCCGGCAGCCTCACTCTGTCAGCTGCCTTGGGTAATCTGGGAGCCCTGGCCCAAAAGCGGGGGGATCTGAAGGCCGCCGTGGCTTATTTCTCCCAGGCCTTGTCCATCAGGGAAAAGCTGGCGCCCGGCACCACCCTGGAAGCTGAAACACACAACGGTCTTGCTACAGCATATCGGCAGATGGATCAGCCCGGCCGCGCCGAAAGGCATTTTGCGCGATCCATCCAAGCCTTGGAAAACCAACTGGGAAAGTTGGGCGGGTCCCAACATGTCAAGGCCGGGTTTCAAGGTCGGGTGGGAGGTTACTATCGAGAATACATCAGCTTCCTACACTCGCAAGGTAATTGGGAAGCCGCCTTCAACATCCTCGAACGTGCTCGGACTAGGGTACTTCACCAAATGATTGCCGAACGGGACCTTGTGCTTGCGGCCCACGCTCCCGCCAACTTGGAGCAAAACCGCAAACGCGCCGCATACCAGATCGAAAAGATTCAGCAACAATTGGCGGCCCTCGACCCCGTCAAAAGCCAACCGCGCGCCGAGGCGTTGAAAAACCGGCTCTTCGAGTTACGCCGGGAACACGACGACCTCATCGAGGACATTCGGGCCGCTTCGCCAGGGTTGGCCAACCTCCGTGCGCCAAGACCCATTACCCTGGCCGATACCAGGCAGGTGCTGGACCCCGGTACAGTTCTGCTTTCCTACTGTGTCAGCGGCGATAAAACACTTTTGTTTGTGGCTACCAAACAGGCCGGGCCGGTTGTTCATACCATCCATAAGTCCGAAACCGACTTGCGGGGCCTGATCGCGGACCTGCACCGGGATATTGTGGACCCCGGCAGTGCCGTGGCTGCCAGGAATTTGCAGGATCTAGGCAAACAACTGTTCAACCAGCTTATAGCACCCGCTAGACCCAGTCCGAAATGGATTGATAGGAACCATCGCCACTTTTACGTTCAGGCTACTGATTCACAATATGCTCGAATTAACTAGAAATCAAAGCAGCATGCTGGTTTGAAGGAGCTTATAGCCGTGCTAAA
>JASJCB010000167.1 GCA_030066195.1 Acidobacteriota bacterium | reverse complement strand
TGCTCCGCTGCAGTCATGACGAACGCATTGCGGTGTTGGTCAATGATTTCGGCTCCATCGACATCGACGGCGAACTGGTGGTATCCGTCGAGGGCGAGACTCTGGCCCTGTCGGGAGGATGCATCTGTTGCTCGATCCGCGCCGATCTGGAGGAAACCGTTCGAGACATCCTGGCCGGTGACCAACCACCTGAACGGATTGTCATCGAGGCCAGCGGTGTCTCCGATCCCACCGCCGTGGCAATGACCTTCTTCACCGGTAATTTGCGCGGTCGATGCCGGGTCGAGAGCATTATTAACATGATCGACAGCGAGGCATTTCTTCAGACGGACCCCTCGATGAAGCCGTTGCTGGGCGGACAGTTGATGGTGGCCGATCTGGTGGTTCTCAACAAGGCCGATGTCTGTCCGGAGGGGACCATGGTTCGGGTAGAATCCAACATCCGTTCAGCCTATCCCCGCGCTCGTGTCATCCGCACCAGTTTTGCCCGGGTTCCCCGCGAACTGCTGTTCGGTGTGACCGATCGGTCGCTACGGGAGACCGGCGGGGTGAAGCCGATCCAAACCCATGTCCATGAGGTGGCGGCCCAAGAGCACCATCACCACGGTCATGACGACCATACCCTGATCTTCGACACCTGGTCGTTCACTGAAGAAGCTCCCATGGACCGCTACCGATTGATGAAAGAATTGGCTGACCTGCCCACCACTGTCTACCGGGCCAAAGGTTTCGTCCATGCTCGGGATGTCCCCGATCACGAGGTGGTGGTTCATGTGGCCGGCCGGCGGGTTCACCAGCAGCGCGGCAAACCTTGGGGTGACCGTCCCCGGCAAACCCGGTTGGTCATCATTGCCGGCCATGGGCAACTTCCTCTTGAATCCCTGCGGGAACGTCTGACCGCCTGCAGCCGACCCGCGAACGAAGAACGATCGAATGTTCCCGAGGGAGCGGAAACCTTTATGGCCCGGTTTGCCTCCAGATTGAGGGCCCACGGTATTATGGATTGAGGACAGGCTTCTTTCAACGGCGACAGTGCTGGAGACACGGGAAACCTACTGCGTCTCCATCTGCGCGTCGGCTTGCGGTTGCACCCGGCTCTTCTGTTAAACCCCGCCTCCTCTCCATGGTATGATGACGGGCAAAATCCGAAACCATGGAGAGGAATCCCTTATGATCCCCGAATTCGAAACCCTGCTAGTAAGCCTGGAAGACAAGATCGCGCACGTCCGCCTGAACCGGCCCGCCAAGGCCAACGCCATGAACCCGCCCATGTGGGGTGAAATCGAGGAAGCCTTTAACTGGGTGGACCAAACTCCCGAGGCCCGCGTTGCCGTATTGAGCGGTGAAGGCAAACATTTTTGCGCCGGTATCGACCTGGCCGCTTTCGAAGATATCATGGGCGGCAACGAACCCTGCGAGGCCCGTAAGCGGGAGGCTTTGCGTCGACACCTCCTGCGCCTGCAAGAGAACCTCTCCTCTATCGAAAAATGTCGGAAACCCGTCCTGGCCGCCATGCACGGCGCCTGCATCGGCGGCGCAATCGACATGACGTCGGCTTGCGATATGCGTTACAGCACCGCCGATGCGATCATGTGCATCAAGGAAGTCGATATCGGTATGACCGCTGACGTGGGCACCCTGCAACGCCTGCCGCACCTGATCGGGGACGGCATAATGCGCGAGTTAGCCTATACGGGACGCAACTTCAGCGGCGAGGAAGCGCGAAAGATAGGCTTCGTGAACCGCACCTACCCGGACAAGGATGCATTGCTGGCCGGCGTCATGGAAACAGCCGCCCGGATCGCCGGCAAATCACCCCTGGCCGTTCGCGGCATCAAGGAGATGATTCTCTATACCCGAGATCACAGCGTTGCGGACGGCTTGAACTACATTGCTACCTGGAACGCCGCCATGCTCGTGTCCAATGATCTCCAAGAAGCTCTTTCCGCGGCCGCGCAAAAGCGTCCTCCCGAATTTGCCGATTGATGCGAGGCGGCGAATAGATCGAAGATTAGAAATGGGGTCCCTCTAACATCGTAGGGTCCCCTTCTCGTTGCTTGCTCTTTCCATGACGCCGGGTGCCGGGCATGGTCAGGTCGGCCGCCGGGGTCGCGGCTGCATTGGCCGCGAAGTTCACGGTTCTTCTCAAAGTAAAGCTATATCTCCCATTAGATCGAACAGTAGCCGGGAAATAACAATTGGCATTACTTCTATTTTTTTGAGCTTTTTTGCCCCTCAAATCCGCATGAGTCAATGAAGAGCACTTGATGGGGGCCCATGCCGATGCAAATTTTTTCCACTTTTTCTGAGCCTTTTAAGACACGCTTTACGCAAGTATGTTTGAAGCCGCAAATATTAGGTTCTATTCATAATACAACGCCGGCCCTTCCTCTGACGATGTATAGTCGGTTGCGTCGGTCGTCGTCTACAAGTGGCTCGTTGATGTCAATCACCCGTTATGTACGGCGACTCTGTCCTGTTCGGCTCGTAAGGGCGGAGTCCGGATTCGTTTTTCTGTTCATTATCATTATTTCATTTTTAGGGAGAACGTCATGTTAAAAAAAATTACAGCATTTACTTTAGGTTTAATCTGCCTTGCAGGTTTTTACTCGCATTCTGACCCCGGCTATCTGAGGACGGCCGTCCAAATCACCTGTGAGTACTACGACGGCACTACCATCCATGCCCAATATTGTATCACCGGAACCAGTCTTTATTGCAGTGAAGCCCCTTGCCCGCCTTACGTCCTGTAGGTCAACCAAAAGCCCCGGTCGCGGCGCGTTCTCGTGCCGCGACTTCCCAAAGGAACTGCAATGAAAAGTAAAAACCTTATATTTTTGATCGCGTTAGGGCTGACGGTTGGTTGTGGACCCGCCAATCGCTTTAACTTCAAATCACCAATACCCGTCAAACAGGAGAAAGCCGACCGGGCCTTTCCCGAAAAACCCGTCGACCTGAAGGCGAGTTTGGCCTCAGTCGTCCGGACCGGTGATCTTTCCCAAATCCTGTCTATCCGCGAGGTGATTCCGCTGGAGACGAACGACGACGGCATCATCGGCGAGGTCTGGGATCTCCTCCTGCTTGACAACACCTGGTTCGTCACCGATAAACGCCTGAACCAGGTGCTCCAGTTCTCGCGAGAAGGTCGCTTTCTGCGCCGTATCGGCCGCAAAGGCCAGGGCCCGGGAGAATACGAAATGCCCTGGTACCTTACCGAATGGGACGGCCGATTGGTTGTGGCCGATGTCGGCAAAGGCGCCATGCATATCTACGAAACTGACGGCAAGTTCGTGAAAAGCATGTCCACCTGGGCCGTGGGCATCAATATCCAAGGCCCGCTCTTCTTCCACGCGAACCGCTTGTTCCTCTCCGATTTCGGGGCTCCGGCCCCGTCGACGCCCAGCCATGTCGTCTTCGACGCCGCGGGTAGAAAACCCAAAATACTATATGGTTTCGGCGAGCGTTTCGCCCTTGCGGAGCGTCTTGCCAAAACCGGGGTTCCGCGCATGCCCATGACCGCGTTTACCCGCGTGGGCGACACGGTTTGGACCGCCAGTCCCTATGACTGTTCGCCCAAGGTGTATGACCTGGAAGGTCGCTACCTGGCCGGGTTGCCCGCCGGGGTGGACGGCGTAACCTATGATGACTTCGAGGGCGTCAATACCAATGACGAGTTTCGCAAGGTCATTCAAAAACCCTTTTCTCACCGAATCATTCATCTATCTCCATTGGTCATGGTCCATTACTGGGCATCGCCGTCCAGGATGAGCCTGTTCGATACCCATGGAAACCTCCTGCGCAAGCACCTGGAGGTACCCTTTGCCATGCGCTTCACCCGTAAAGCCGCCGGTGATGTCATGGTAAGTCCCATTACCCTGGCTTATTTCGACAAAGACGAACTTCCGAAACGTTTGTCGGAGTCGGAATACCGGGCAGCCCTGGACGCGGGGCTGAAACCGGGACAACACAACGGCGACAATCCGTATCTATTCCTCTACGGATTGGCCGACTAGCTGTCTTCATGTGGAAATATCTATTATTTTTAGTGTTCCTGGCCGCGGCGGTATCCTTCCGTCCGGCCCCGGAGAAGCGGGACGCCGCCTACTTCACCAACGAAATCTATAACTACGACACCGAAACCCTGTTCCAACTGGAAGCCTTCGATGAAATTGCCCTGGCGGATCATTTCGCCGCCCGCTACGCGGTTACGGCCTATTACACCGAAATTTCCTGTATGTCTTGCGTTCAGCGCGAACTTGAATCCATGCGCACCATGAAGGAACGCCTGGGGGACCGCCTGGACTTTGTTTTGGTAACCTACAACCCCGGCTTTGCCCAAAACGGTTCCGCCGGAAATTATCTGCTCGACCTTCGGCGGGTGGGCCGCATCGACTGGCCCATCCTGCTGGAAGCGGAAAAGGGAGCCGCCTCCCTGGGCAACCGCTTCACCATCGCGCTGCTGGACAAGCAGCGCGGTGAAATTATCTACCGTTACTTTCCCGACAGTGAGCGGGAAGACCTGTGGACCCGGTTTGAACAAACCGTCACACAAATAATCGACAAGGAGTGAACGGCAAACGGCCCGGTCGGACGACCGGGCCGTACTTCTCCGAGACCCGTCAAAGTCTGCTATGGACGGTGCTTCGTCGCGTGTACCCAGGCCCCGCCGATCCTCGATCGCCTTGTGAACCGAAATGAAAAGGACGCATAAAACAGTCCGAGCTTTTATTTTCCGAAATCTCGATGAACAGTAAACCAAATGCCCGGGTGCTTCGGCTTGAATGACGTCCGGGTTGCAGCCCGAGGCGCTTCACTGCTATAGTATGGGGAGATTTTTTTTGTAGGAGTCTACAATGAAAAAGTTGACAGTTCTCGCTTTCGCTTTACTTACCGCCCTCTCCCTGACCTTCGTCATGGCAGACGGCAAAGACACCACGGCCAAAACATCCTGCAGCGCTGCAAAAGTTGCCAAGTGCAGCAGCGCAAAAGCCACCGCCGATGTCAAGGCTTCCACGGCCAAGGCTGCTTGCTCCAAAGCAGAAAAAGCCGCCTGCTCTTCTTCGGCCGCCAAAGCCGATGTCAAAGCTTCCGCCTCTGCCAAGGCAGCCGGCAAAGCTTGCTGCTCCGGCAAGACCGAAACCAAAGCCAAAGCCGCCAAAGAAACCGATTCTTGATCTTTAACCTTTCGCGCCCGGTACCGGTTTTCAAACCGGTGCCGGCCGATAAGGTCCGCGCCACTTCAATCCCCGCTTCCATAGCCTTCGACTGGGGTTGGCCTTGAAATCAAAAATAGATGACATGCCCTTGCAAACTGCCGGGTTTACTTGTTTGTGCCGTGCCTGTGCGGCAAAGGGTATTGCTCACGGTATCGGTGTCGATCATCTGGCTCATCTGTTTCTGCCGAAGATCACACGTGGCTTTATAAACGTTCCATTTCTGAGAAGATTGGTATGGAATCGCGTAGGTCCGCCGGGCTCCGCGGATTTCGTCACCGCGCGCACCATTGTCATAGATCAGGCCTTTATGGAAGCGGTCGATGATCGACTGCCGCAAATCGCCTTGCTTGGAGCCGGCTACGATACCCGCGCTTTTCGCTTCAAAACCGGCGCCACAAAAATCTATGAGCTGGATCTGGCCAAGACCCAATTGCGCAAGCGCCGACTGATGGAACACGCCGGTATCGAGGTACCTGAAAACCTGAAGTTTACTTCCATCGATTTCACCAGGGACCCTTTGAAGGAAAAACTGGAGGAAATTGGATTCGATTGCGACCGGCCGGCTTTGTTCATTTGGGAGGGGGTGACACCGTATCTTCCGCCGGAGGCGATCGAGAGTTCCTTGAAAAGTATTGCTTCCTGCGCCGCGCCCGGCAGTCGCCTGGTCTTTGACTATATGCACACGGATGTATTGGAGGGCCGGGCTCGGGGATTCGGCGCCAGGGAAATGATGAAGCGTCTTTCCCACAGCGACTCACCGGTTACCTTCCATTTTTCATTGGAACCGGAAGCGGCGGAGCCGTTCATTGAACGTCACGGATTTCGAGTACTCAAACACTTTGGAGAAGCCGAGTTGAATGAGGTATTGCGTCTGGCTTCGGTTACCATGGGTGATCGGGTCAGTGTATGGATGAACATCCTGCTTGCGGAAGTACCCGAAACCAAAACCACTGATTAGAATCAATTCGGAGTTAGGGATTTTTCCTCAGTACGGTTTCCCAATTATCCGGCAGGGTTGTCGTGGCCTTGAGGAAATTGTTTCCCGCGCGAACGCCCGGTCCTGTGACATGAACCAGCAAGGTTCGGTACCGGCCCGGTCTACGCGGGCTGTGGCCCAGGCCCGGCTTGTAGCTGATGCGAACCTTCTCGGAACCCGCTTCTCCGTGCTTGTCCGCCTCCCAAAACCATTCCCAATCTTTGACATACCGCCATGCTTCAAACGGCAACTCGGAAGAGAGTTCGTCCAGATAAAAATGGTAATCCCTCCGGTCCCCGCGCATATGGCGCCACTCGACGGTGAATTCCATGGCGACCATGCCCTTGTCATCCTGAGGCCGGATGCTCAGGTCACGCGGGATCACCCTCGGTTGGTCATCTTCGACCAACACCAGGTTTGCATTCGAATCGGGGAAAGAGATGCCGGCCCCGGCTCGAAACAGTCGGTCGCCGACCCAGCCGGCCAGGGCGTAGCGAACGGTGACTTGTGTTCCTTGGGGGAAATGGAAGGTCATGGGTAGGGTTGAGCCGCGTAGTTGCCGGGTTTCGGCGGCGCTTACCCTGGCTTTTTTTGTCGTGATCTTTCCCTCAACACCCTCGGGAAGTTCCACGGCCAGTACCGGCAGGCCGGGCCTCAACTCCAAGGGTTTTTTGCCGACGGCGGCCGACCATTCCAGGACATATCCGGGTACCAGGTGCTCGCGCGTGCGGTTTTGGGCCTGCATCATCACGGGCAGCGGCAGGGCGCCGTCGCCGGCCCTGGGGTAGATGCGGAGACGGTGATCCGGCTTCAGGTGAAGCTTGGGTTCGTCCATCCATTTAGAGCCTTTTTTCAAGCGGGGTTCGGCGCGGGTATACCACTCTTGCAAGACATCATGACTGTAGCCGATGCCGTCCAAACCCGGTTCGGGATAGGCTCTGCCGGCCCGAAGATCCTCGATGGAAGTGGGTTTGCCCCAGAGGGCGCTGAAGTCGGTGCGGTGCTGCCCGTCATAGACATGCCAGGCGTTGTCGAAAAAAGCCTCGGCCATGACATGGTAGTCCCAAAGGATCTGCCGGCCCTCGATGCCGTGTTGACCCCAAAGGTTGACCAGGATACGAGATTCCATACCGCACATACCGAAACCGTAGCCGTACAGCACACCGGCGATGGACACCTTTCCCTCGGGGTTCCAGACAAACAGGTTTTCCGAAACGAAACGGAATACTTCCGCGGCGGTCTCCGCATCGCTGCGCTTCGGGTCAGGCGCGATGGTTTGGAAAAGCGGTGTGTCATCGACCAGAATGTTCAGCGGCCCGTCATGGCCGGAGATCTCGATCATGCTCGTCGGTCGATCGACCGTAGCGCTGACTACCGGCGGAAGCGGCGCCACGGTTGTACCTTTGTCAGGTAGTTCGGGAGGATGACAGGCAACAAGCAGAAAAAGACTGAGAAAAAAAGGCCGGCGGAAGATCGTCATTCAGGCATATCCTTTAGCAGCAGACGGCTGAAAGAGCCGGGAGTGATTTTAACCCACCAACGGCTGACAGACAAACCCATTCAAAGCAATAATGGTGCCCGATTCCACCGCATTTTTACTGAACGACGCCCGCTCACAAGAGCCTGACACGTTTTCTCTCCCTGGCGAGGTACGCCTCAGACCATCAAGGTATATCGAGGATGGGCTGCCGGGCATGCTTCGCTGTTGCAAGTGCCAAGTGGCCGGTTGTAAGAACAGCAAAAACTGATGTTTTTCTTAAAACTTGTCACTGGTAACTTGCAACTGCCGCCTTGATGGGGAAAAACTTTACGCGTTTTTCAAGAAGTTGCTCGCCAAGGCGGCTGGAGCGCCGGTGAGCACGGTTTGTAGTTAATCGTACGAACCTCGGAAGCAAAACCCGTAATCGAACCCGCGGAATTTTCTTCCGGGAGGAAAAAAGCGCCTGGGTCGTTAGGCCGGGGGTAGTGAGAACTGCTCCCGGCGGGTTCCGTTCCCGGCGATGGAACCGGGCGCGCAACGAAACAGGGCGCCGTTCCCGGGCGGAGGAATTGTCAAAAGAAAAAAGACAACACAAGGCCCGGGAAGCGGGTTTTTCGAGCCTGAAAAACGAGTTTTTGACCCGAAAACCGTGCTCGGGAACGGTGCTTCCTTTTTCGTTCCATTCGGTTATCTGCCGCAGAGTGGGACCCTTCAACAAAACGCGGGCCGGGGTTACAAAGCATTTCAAGTAGGGCGAGGCCGGCTTCCGGGCATACCGGGAAGAATTTGCCGGATGGTGCAAGACTTGCCCGGTGGTCTTGGGTCGGGATTCACACAAATGCATGTTTTTCAAATGCTTAACATCTGGCATCCGCTTTGCTTGAGACCGAACGTCAAGAAGTTTGTCCAGGAAACGAGGTGGACACCATGGAAATTAACGGTCTGGAACCCCTTACCGGCATCACGGGCAGTAACCCGGTCGAAAGCGGTGAAATTACCGAGGAGACCTTTCTGCAGTTGCTCTCCACTCAGCTTCAGCACCAGGACCCGCTGGAACCGGCCAGTGATGTGGAGTTCATCCAGCAGATGGCAACGTTCGCCTCGTTGGAACAGCAAAGAATCACGAACGCCAACTTGCGGGTGATGCAGCTTTATGAAAGCTCGATCAACAACAGCAACGCCTTGAATATCGTCGGCAAGGAAGTCAAGATTCAGGACTCTCAGATCGACCACACCGGCAGCGGCAGTCATACCTTCTTCTACGCATCCGACAGTGAGGCCCAAGGCGTACGCATTCAGGTTAAAGATGCTGACGGTAAAGTGGTTTACAACACATTGCAAACCGGCGCCACGGACGGCGAACAGAGCTTCACCTGGCACGGGGTGGACGACGAGGGCAATCCCGTGGAAGCGGGCACTTATACGGTGAAGGTAACCTTGGAGGGCGAGGGCGACACCAGCTTCCCCACCGATGTCTTCCAGAAACGCAGAGTAGACGGCATCTCTTACCAGAACGGCGCCATCATGGTGTTGGTTGACGGCCGCAAGATGCCAATCGAGAACGTGATCGAAGTGTACGAGCCGACCGAGGAAGACGGTGCGCCGGGCGAGTTCCTGACCGGTTCGGGCCAGGGCAAAACCCGGCCGGGCTTCCAGGCCCTGCCCGGTTTCGGTGAACAGCAAGCGCACTTCTATCAGCAACCGCGGCCCTTTTTCCAAGTTATTCCGGGAGGTAGGTAATGTTAACGGGTTCCTTCTACACCGGGCTGTCCGGGTTACAGTCCAATGCAACGGCCTTGAACGTGGTCGGCAACAACCTGGCCAATATCAATACGACGGGCTTCAAGCGCAGCCAGGCAAATTTTGCCCAGATCATGTCGAATACCATTCGCGGTATCTCCGGGGCGGGTAACCCGTTGCAGGTCGGCTTGGGTGTCCAGACCTCCGAGGTCGTGGCCAAGTTCGAGCAGGGTTCCATTCAAACCACCGGCATCAAAACCCATCTGGCCATTCAGGGTGAGGGTTTCTTCCAGGTGAATGTCAACGGCACCAACGCCTACACTCGCGCGGGCACCTTCGGATTCGACGAGGAAGGCTTCCTGGTCGCGGCCACCGGCGGTAACGTGCAGGGTTTCGTGGGCACCGACGCCAACGGCAACCTGGACATCGGCGCGGGCATCCAGAACATTCAGATTGACTTGGGACAGGCGGCGCCGCCGCGGGCTACCGACCTGGTTCGGTTTATTACCAACCTGAGCGCGGAAGCGGTGCTCAACGACTCCTACCCCACCACCATCGAGGTGTTCGATTCCAAGGGCGTGTCCCATCAATTGAACATGACCTTTACCAAAACCGCCAACACGGGTGAGTGGTCCTACCAGTTTGCCTTCAACGGCGACGCGGCCGTTATCACCGGCGGCGGCAACGGCACCGGCGGCGGGACGGTGACCTTCGACAACACGGGCGAGTTATTGAGCATCGACGGCACCAATATCAACACCGCGGGCATTCCCACGGTACCCTCCCCGGAACCCACGATTACCATTGCCTCGGCCGATATTCCCAGCGGTGCGGCCGATCTGAATATAACTTGGAACGCCCTGGAGGCGCCCAATGATCCCACCTCGCAACCGGCCAGCAGTTTCGTGACCAACTTCGGTAATATCAACAGCACCGGCACCCTGTTCCAGAACGGGTTCGGTTCCGGCATCCTGCAAGATATCGACTTTGACCAGGACGGCACCATGATCGGCTTCTTCGACAACGGTCTGTCGCTGGAGTTGGCGCGGGTAGCCGTGGCCACGTTCAACAACCGCCAGGGCCTGAAACAAATCGACGGCAGCTTCTATTTACCCACCGCGGCATCGGGTCCCGCCTCCATCGACGGGGAAGGCACCGGTGGTCGAGGCTCCATTATCGCCAGTTCATTGGAAAGTTCCAACGTGGACATCGCCGAGGAGTTCACCTCACTGATCATTCACCAGCGGGGTTACCAGTCCAACTCCAGGACGATTACCACGGTCGACCAGTTACTTCAGGAGGCGCTGAACCTGAAACGGTAGGGGCTGAACGGAAGCGAAATTTACCTTCTATATGGTTTGTTCGCTTCCATAATCCTCTTAAATGGTATTGGCATAAAAAAGCTCCTGACCGGCTTCTCACCCGAGAACAGTTACAGGAGCTTTTTTGGTCGAACTTAAATCTATTGATCAAAGCAATTTATCACTTTTTAACAGATGGAATCATCATTGCTTTGCATAGTATGTTAGGATAACGGTATAAACACCTATGGGGAGAGGTTATGGCCTGGGAAGAAGAAAGTATAGAAAGCGGCGTAGATTTTGAGGAAGTTGGCGGAAAAAATAGCAAACTGAAACTGATCATCATCATCGTGGGTGTATTGGCGATACTAGCCGCCGCTTATTTTGCCTACACCAAGTTTTTCGCCGGGGAAGACGAACCCGCGGAGGGTGAAGAGGGCACGGCCCAGGTAGACGGCGGAGGTGCGGAAGAAGAGGCGCCCCCGCCCGACACGCCGGGCTTCCCGGTCAAGTTGGACAAGTTCACGCTGAACCTGTCCGGTTCGGCAACGCCCCATTATCTGGTAACTACCATCTCGCTTGAAGTGACCACGCAAGAATTGAAAACGGCCATCGAGGACCCCAACGACCAGTTCCTTTACACCATCAAAACCCGGGACGCCATTCTGGAGATCCTGCGCGGCAAGAGTTACGAAGAAGTCAAGGATCCGGCAACCTCTGTCGAATTGAAAAAAGAGATCAAATTCCGACTGGACCGAATCTATCGGGAAGGGAAGGTGAAAAGCGTCTATTTCGACCAATTCCTAATCGATTGAGGGCCCGGCTATGGCACGAAAACGCAACCAGGACATCCCCACCTTTGAAGATGTGATCGGCGACTTGATTTTCTTCAAGGAACTGGTGGTGCCTCTATCTATCGAACTGGGCCGGACCAAGATCACGATCGAGACCTTCCTGGACCTGGAAGCCGGTTCTATTATCGAGTTGCCCAAATCGGCAGGTGAAACCCTGGATGTGTTCGCCAACAACTACATGGTGATGAAAGCGGAGGTCACGGTCATCGAGGACAGCTTCGGCCTGCGCATCACCGAAATCACCAATCCGTGGAAGAGGATTTAGGATGAAGCGGTTGTTTCCCCTGGTGTTTGTGATGTTGGCGGGCGTTTCGGGTTATCTCCCCGCCTTTCAGGAGGCGCCCCCCACGCCTCAGGAACAGGAAGGGGAAACCGACGCGGAAGACCCGGCCCTGCAACCCGTACCCACACTGGATCAGGATGACGCCGTTCCGAAGGAATTCGACAGCACTTCCGTTTTCTTCAACACCATCGGCAAGCTGATGATCGTCATCGGCCTGGTGATATTGCTGGGTTACCTCAGTAAGAAATTCCTCCCTTCCCGATTCGGTGGCGTCTCGCAGGAAGGACATCTGAAGTTGATTCAAAGCCTGCCCCTGGGTACGCGCCGCTTCGTCTCCTTGATCGAGGCCGACGGCAAGCGGTTCCTGGTGGGCGTCACTGAAAACCAGATCAATCTTTTGAAAGCCCTGGACGATGAAGACGTCTTCACTCGAGCCCTCAGCGAGGTGGAGGAGCCCAAACGCGTCAGGGACATGCTGGAGGAAGAGGCATGAAAAGGATGGTGTTTTTGGCCGGCTTGCTGTTCCTGGCGCCCCTGGTTCTGGGTCAGCCGCCGCAACAGGGGACCCCGGGCATCAGTATCAACTTCGGCAGTGACGGTCCCGAGGCCGTGGCGAATACGGTGCAGGTCTTCCTGCTGTTGACCGTACTCTCATTGGCGCCGTCGATCATGATCATGGTGACCAGCTTTACGCGGATCGCCATCGTTTTCCACTTCATCCGCCAGGCGCTGGGCACCCAGAACGTACCGTCGAATACGGTGCTTTCGGGCCTGGCCTTGATCATGACCTTCTACATCATGTCGCCTACCTTCTACCAGGTCAAAAACGAAGCCTACGATCCCATGAAACGGGGCGAATTGACCCTGGAGCAAGCCCTCGAAAAGGCGTCGCTCCCCATCAAGCGATTCATGCTGAAACACACCCGCGAGAAGGATCTGGCCTTGTTCGTTCACCTGAGCAAGGACCCCAAACCCGCAACCCGCCTGGAAGTTCCCCTGCCGGTGCTGGTGCCCGCCTTTATCATCAGCGAGTTGAAAACCGCCTTCGAGATCGGCTTTTTGATCTTCCTGCCCTTCCTGATCGTGGACCTGGTCGTAGCCTCCATCCTGCTCGCCATGGGGATGATGATGCTGCCGCCGGTCATGATCTCCATGCCCTTCAAGATTCTTCTGTTCGTCATGGTTGACGGCTGGCACCTGCTGGTCAGTTCCATGGTGCTCAGTTTCGCCTGAGGAGGCCCGCATGAACGAACTCATCATTCTGGACCTGGCCTCGGCCGCCATACGCACCGCGTTTCTGGTTGCGGCCCCCGCCTTGATCCTGGGACTGATAGTGGGCGTGGGCATCTCCCTGTTTCAGGCCGTTACCTCTATTCAAGATCCCACGCTCAGCTTTATTCCCAAGATTCTGGCGATCATGCTGGTCATTCTGGTGGCGTTCCCGTGGATGATTTCGGTGATGAGCGACTTCACGACCAACCTCTTCAACAATATCAACCTGTATATACGCTGATTCCAGGTGCCTTGGGGGGCTCATGGAGTTTTACGATACGTTTCGGAACCATGTCTACGATTTCATGCTGATCTTTGCACGGATCGGCGGCATCGTTGCCTTTGCCCCCCTGTTCTCCGCCCGAAATATTCCGGCCCGGGCGAAAGCCCTGCTGGCGTTTACCATGTCGATCGTCTTCACCGGTTTTCTCAGCCCGTTGCAGTACACCGCGGAAACCAACAGCATCGGTTTGATCATGCAGTTGGCCGGCGAGGTCAGTATCGGCGCCGCGATGGGTTTTGCCGCTTCCCTGTTCTTCGAGATCATTATTTTTGCCGGTTACATCATCGACTACATGATCGGCTTCGGTTTCATCACCATCGTCGACCCGCAATCGGGCGCGTCGGTGTCTATCTTTTCATTGTTCTACAGCCTGCTGGCCATCATCGTGTTCATGCTGGTGGACGGTCATCACATCATCATCGAGGTGATGGTGCGCAGCTACGAGTTGATTCCCGTCTTCGGCGCCGCATTGAGTGAAATCTCGATGGAACACGTCCTGAAAATGGCCTCGGCCATCTTCTACGTGGGATTTCAGATTGCTGCCCCCATTTACATCATCATGTTCTGTATCGACTTCACCCTGGCTTTGATCAGCAAGGCCGTTCCCCAGATCCAGATCATCGTGGTGGGTTTCCCCCTCAAGATCGGGGTCGGCCTGGTAGCCATCGGCATGATTCTCAAGCCGACCTTCATTTTCATCATCCACCTGCTGGAGACCTACCGCGATAACCTCTTGTGGTTATTCAAGTACTGGGGGGCGCCATGAGTGCGGCGGACGAAGGAAGAACAGAACAGGCGACATCCAAACAGCGCCAAAAGTTCCGCGACGAAGGGTCGGTCCCCCGCTCCCAGGAGCTAAGCACCCTGGCTCAATTCCTCACCGGGTTCGCCATCCTGGGCACCACCGGCGGCGCCCTGTTCCTGTCTTTGGGCGAATTGATGCGTTGGTCCTACGCCAACATGGACAAGAGCATCAACGAAATGGGCCTGGGGCCGCTTGCCGCCTTTTATTTTCGCCATTATGTGCTGGTGTTGGCGCCCCTGTTCGCGGGTTTGTTCTTTTCCGTCATCATCGTCAGCCGCTTCCAATTCGAGTTCAAGATCAGCATGAAGGCGATAAAACCAAAATTCAAGAAGCTGAATCCGTTTGCCAATATCGGCAAGGTGCTGATCAGCAAGAACTCCATGATGGAAATGGTCAAGTTCACCACCAAGATCGCCATTATGTCGCTGCTGGCCTGGATTGCCATCAGACCCCTGACCGATGAGTTCGCCTCGCTGTTTATGTTCACACCCAATCAGATCGGCATGATCGTGTGGCAATACGCCGAGGCCATCTGGTTGATGATCATCGCTTTCATGGTGGTTCTGGGCGTGGGTGACTATGCCTGGCAGAGGCGCCAACTCGAAGAGAAGATGAAGATGACCAAGGATCAGGTCAAAGACGAACACAAGCAATCCCAGGGCGATCCCAAGGTCAAACAGCGTCAGCGCCTGAAGGCGATGGAGATGCTGGCCGCACTGATGAAGCAAGGCGCCCGTGAGGCCGACGTGGTGATTACCAATCCCACGCACTTCGCGGTCGGCCTGAAATATGTTCACGGTCAGATGACCGCGCCCAAGGTCGTAGCCCGCGGTGTGGATCACCTGGCCCTCCATATCCGTCGTATCGCACGACATGCCGAAATACCCATTGTGGAGAACCGTTCCCTGGCTCGTGCGCTCTATTACAGCACCGAAATGGGCGATGAAATCCCCGACCGGCTGTTCAAGCCGGTTGCCGAAATTCTCGCTTTTGTTTATAAACTGAGAAAGGAGCGAAAGAGCGCATGAATTTCGAGAAGATCAAGGAGACCGTCTTTACCAATATCCGACAGCCGCATATCATGGCTCCCGGCCTGATTTTGATGGTGTTGGTGATGTTCCTGGTCCCCATGCCCGTCTTCATCTTGGACATGATGATCGCCGCCAACTTCACGGTCACCTTGACCGTTTTGATGACCGTGATGTACATGCCCAAACCGATCGCCTTTTCCTCCTTCCCCTCGGTGCTGTTGTTGACCACCCTGTTTCGGCTCAGCCTGAACGTATCGTCCACCAGGGTGATTCTGCTGCATGGTCACGAGGGCACGGACGCGGCGGGCAGCGTGATCGAGGCATTCGGTAGTTTCGTTGCCGGCGGTGAATTGATCATCGGCATCATTATCTTCGCCATTCTCATCATCATCCAGATGGTCGTCATCAACACGGGCTCCACGCGGATTGCCGAGGTAACCGCCCGATTTACCCTGGACGCCATGCCCGGTAAGCAGATGTCCATCGATGCCGACCTGAACTCGGGATTGATCTCCGAGGAAGATGCGCGCACTCGCCGCCGGGAATTACAAGAAGAGGCCGACTTCTTCGGCGCCATGGACGGTTCCATCAAATTCGTGGCCAAGGATGCCATGGCCGGTCTTATCATTACCGCCATCAATATCGTGGGTGGTTTGACCTTCGGGGTCTTGCGTCACGGAATGGATATCGCGGAGGCGGCGGCCACCTTCACCATCCTGACCATCGGCGACGGCTTGGTGAGTGCACTGCCCTCGCTGTTCGTCTCGGTTTCCGCGGGTTTGTTGACCACGCGCGCCACCGCCAAGAAATCGTTGGGCGAAGATGTACTGGGCCAGGTGTTTTCGAACAGAAGTCCCATGACCATTGTGGGCGTGGCCCTGGTCGGTTTCGGTTTGGTTCCGGGTTTACCCTTCCTGGCTTTTACCAGTCTGGGCAGTATCATGCTGGCCCTCGCTTATTTCCGCAAGGAAAGCGCCGCGGTCGCCGAGCCGACCGGCGCCTTGACCGCCCCAGCCGGCACCGCTGCCCTGCCCGGCGCCGCTCCCGCGGAAATTCCCGGCGGAAAACCCGCGCCGGCGGCACTTCCTGAACCGGATGCTGTTGAAAAACTGCTAAAAGTCGATATGATGGGTTTAGAAGTCGGTTATGGCCTGATTTCCCTGGTTGATACCAAGAAGGGAGGCAATATCCTGGAACGCATCAAGAGCATCAGGCGGCAGCTTGCCATGGAACTGGGGATCCTTGTGCCTCCGATTCGCATCCGGGACAACTTGCAACTGCGCCCCAATCAATACAGTATTCTTATCAAGGGGATCGCCATGGATTCGGGAGAGTTGATGCTCAACCATCTTCTGGCCATGAACCCCGGAACGGCGGTCGGGGCTATCGAGGGCGTCCCCACCAAGGAGCCCGCCTTCGGCCTGGACGCCTTCTGGATCAACGAGGCCCAACGGGATGAAGCCCAGAACCTGGGTTACACGGTGGTCAACCTGCAAACGGTGGTCACCACCCACCTCTCCGAACTGATCAAACGCTTTGCCCACGAACTGCTGGGCCGCCAGGAAACCCAGAAACTGATCGATAACCTGGCCGAAAGCTATCCGAAGATCGTGGAAGACCTGATCCCCAATATCCTACCGCTCGGCGTGGTTCAAAAGGTCTTGCAAAACCTGCTGTCGGAACGCATTTCCATTCGCGACCTGTTGAGTATTATGGAAGCGCTGGCCGAACACGGCCAGGTCTCCAAGGAACCGGGTTTGTTGACCGAACTGGTGCGGCAGTCCATTTCTCGCGCGGTGATTCAGCCCTATGTCAACGAGCGCAACGAGTTGGCGATCATATCTTTCAACCCCGAATTGGAGCGCCTGCTGACCGAGGCGGTGCAACAAACGGAAGCCGGCAGCTACGTGGTCTTGGACCCCAACCAGGCGCAACAACTGGTAGACCGCTTGCACAATGCTATCGAAAGCTCCGCCTTTGCCATTCAACCCATCCTGTTGGTCAACCCGGGCCTGCGCCTGCCGTTACGCCGCTTGTTGGAAAAAGTCTTGCCCAACCTGGTCATTCTCAGCCAGGCTGAAATCCCGAGCCACGTCAACGTGGTCACCGTTGGTGTAGTTGGTGATCTATGAAATTGAAAAAATTCGAAGCCGCGAGCATGAAGGAAGCCCTTGAAAAGGTGAAAGCCGAAATGGGACCGGACGCCTTCATCCTCAGCACCAAACAAATCTCCAAGAAGGGCCCTCTGGGTTTCGGCGACCGCAAATTCCTACAGGTTACCGCCGCCATCGAGGACGACAGCATGCCGGCCCCCGGCTCTCCGACAGTCGCGGCCACCGCCGAGAAACCCAAGGCCGCGGCTGAAACGGAAACCCAAAAACCTCTGCTGGACATCAAGGAAGATCAGGACCAGGCATGGGCCGAGGCACTGAATGAGCCGCCGCCGGCCCCCGCGCCCACCTACTCCTCGGCGGGCAGACAGCAAGCGCCGAAGGGTTCCTTTACCGAGGCTTTCGATGCGGTTTTCGCCCAAGCGGGTGCCGAGGCCAAAAAGAAGGAGTCTAAACGCGGCGGCAGTGGAGAGAGTAACAAACCGTTGCGCGAGGAGTTGGACGAACTCAAGACCCTGGTCAGCGACCTGGGTAATCAGAAACCGGACATGACCCCGCTCCAAAAAGAACTGGCCGAGATGAAGAATCTCCTCTACAACGTCATTCGCGGCCAGACGCCCATTCTGGATAAGTCGACCACGCCCGAACTGGTGAATTGGTTCCGAAAGCTCAAGGCATCCGGTATGGACGAAAAGGTGGCTCACTCGCTGATCAAGATTGCCGAGAAGAACCTGGACGAGAAAAGTCGCGGCAATTCCAAAAAGGTTGCGCGATTCCTGGAAGTAGCCATCAAGAAGTCTATCGAGGTAGCTCACATCCAACGCGAGCCCGGCGAACCCCATATCGTGGCCCTGGTCGGTCCCACCGGTGTGGGTAAAACCACCACCCTGGCCAAGTTGGCCGCTTACGCCGCGCTGCAACAAAAGGCCAGGGTCGCTCTGGTCACTTTGGATACCTACCGCATTGCGGCCGTGGAACAGTTGAAAACCTATGCCAAGATTATGGAACTGCCGGTCCAGGTCGCGCTGAACCTGGCCGAGTTGCGCGCCGCCATTCAGTTCCACCAGGACAAGGATCTCATCCTCATCGATACCGCGGGTCACAGCCAAAAGGACAAGGCCGCCATGGAGACCTTGACCAGCTTCCTGAAAGATCAACCCGATATCGAGGTTCACCTGGTACTCAGCGCCACCACCAAGGCAACAGACCTCAACGACATCGTCTCCAAGTTTGAAAAACTGAATCCGGGTTATCTCATCTTTACCAAGCTGGATGAAACCAACGCCTACGGTCCGCTTTTCAACCAGATTGTCAAGACACGCAAGCCGGTCAGCTATGTGACCACCGGCCAGAATGTTCCCGAGGACTTTCAATTTGCCAGGCGAGAGAGTCTGGCCGCCTTGTTTGCCGGCCGATCTCCGGAAGACGTTTTGGGAGGTAAGCGGTGAGCGATCAGGCGGAACTCCTGCGCAAACTTGCAAAGCAAAAACAGGCGCCCGTCGCCGTGGCGGAAGGCACATCGCCCTGCGAAATCGTTGCCGTCACCTCCGGCAAGGGCGGTGTGGGAAAGTCCAACATCACCCTGAATGTGTCCATCGTCCTGGCTCGGAAGGGCGCCAAGGTCTTGATTCTGGACGCGGATATCGGTACGGCCAATATCGATATCCTGGTCGGCATGGGGCAGCGGATGCATCTGGGCGATGTGTTCGACGGCAAAGCCTCCCTCTTTGAAATCATCGAAAAGATCGATGAGAATCTCTACCTGGTCCCCGGCGCCTCGGGCATCGCCGGCTTGAACGAAATGCCCTATGACAAACGCGAGGCGTTGCGCCGCGACCTGCTGCGCATCGACGAGGCTTTCGATTACCTGATCATCGATACCTCGGCCGGCATCAACACAGATATATTGCATCTGATGGCCGGTTCCGACAGGGTGCTGCTGATCTGCAACAACGAACCCACCGCTGTAGTCGATGCCTATGCGCTTTGCAAAACCTATTACCAATCGGGCGCCGAAGGCGTCATCGAGTTGATCGCCAATAATGTGGCGGATGAAGCCGAAGCGGACGAAGTCTTTGAAAAGATTAGTAGCGCAATGGGACATTTTTTGAAAAAAGAGTTGAAATACTTGGGTCATGTAGTTCACGATGAAGATGTGGCTCTTGGCGTGATCAACCAGAAACCGGTTATGATGACCTCTTCCGATGGTCCCGCGGTAAGGAATTTCCAAGAACTGGCGGACCTTCTCTACCACCAGGGCCGATGGGAACAGGGCAAAGGGATCCAGCAGCTATTTAACCATTTGGTTTCGGAATAAGGAGCACTGAATGGCAGGACAAGTAACACAAACCAAAGAGGTGAACCGGGACACCTTGATCGAGGACTATATCCCCCTGGTCAAGTACCTGGCTCAGCGAATTTCACTTAAGCTACCGAACCATGTCGAAATAGACGACTTGATCAACTCGGGCATCATCGGCCTGATCGATGCGATCGAGAAATTCGATCCCAGTCGAGGGATTCAATTCAAAACCTACGCGGAATTCCGTATCCGCGGGGCCATTTTTGACGGCCTTCGCAGTTTGGACTGGGTGCCCCGTTCGGTCCGTAAACAAAAGAAAATCGTGGAACAATCCTATGCCCAGTTGGAACAGCAACTCGGCCGCCACGCCACCGACGAAGAACTGAGCAAGAGCCTGGGCGTGGGCTTGAACGAGTTCTACAAAATACTGGACAACCTGAAAGGTGTGACCCTCGGCAAGTTCGTCGAGCTGAACAACAACGACAGCCAGAACAATATGGACGGGGATTCGGCCATTGCCTTCATTCCCGACACCTCTTCCGAGGATCCCTATCACACCTTCCAGAAGCAAGAGCTGACCGAGATCCTGGCCGAGGCCATCCGCAACCTGCCCGACAAGGAACGGTATGTGGTCTCGCTTTACTATTTCGACGAGTTGACCATGAAGGAGATCGGCACCGTACTCAATATCACCGAGTCACGGGTCAGCCAACTCCATACCAAATCCATGATCCGCCTGCGGGAAACCCTGCGGTCCTATATCGATTCCAAAGACAAAGGCCGTTCCCGCAAGATCAAGTTGAAACGATAACACCCTAAAAATCGGCCGGTGTAATCCATGGCGAAGATTCTTACTCAGGAAGAAGTCGATGCTTTACTGAATACCGTACAAGCTGCCGAACCCACCGAGGATCAATCCACGGTGATCGAGGAAGCCGCGGTTCAGGTTGAGCATAAGAAAAAGACCAAAGCCAAGCAGTACAAGAAGGTTTTGGTCTATAACTTCAAGCGCCCGGACCGCGTCTCCAAAGAACAGATGCGCTCCCTGCACTTCCTGCATGACCGCTTTGCCCGTAACTTCTCCAGCTCGCTCAGCGCCTATCTGCGGACCATTTCGGAAATCAATCTGGTTAGCGTAGAACAGCTTACTTATTCCGAGTTCTTGCTATCCCTGCCGGATCCCACCTGCTTTACATCGATCCAAATGCGTCCGCTGGAAGGTAATGCCGCCCTGGAGATCAACCCGTCCCTGGTTTTCCCAATCATCGACAAGATGCTGGGCGGGCCCGGTGAATCACTCAGTGAAATCCGGGCCATGACCGCCATCGAACAAAACATCTTCGAGGCCATCATCCGCCTGATCCTGGAAGACCTGATGGAGGTTTGGAAACAAATCGTGTCCCTGGACATGCGGGTTCACGCCCAGGAAACCTCGCCCCAGTTGGTTCAGGTGGTTGCCCCCAACGAGGTTGTGGTCCTGATTGTCTTCGAGGTCAAATTCCAGGAGGTGGTCGGCATGATGAACTTCTGCATCCCCTCCATCATCCTGGAGCCCATTGCCAAGGAATTCGATCAGGAATGGTACACGGGTTACAAAAAGTCGGATACCTTTGAAGAAGCCAAGATGTTGACCGAGCTGATGAAACGCGTCTACTTCGACGTGGGCGCGGAGATTCGCGGCTCCACCATTGCGGTGCAAGATTTTTTATCCTTGGAACAGGGCGATATCATCCAGCTTACCGCCAAGCCGCAGGATCCGCTGGTGCTGAGCGTCAACGCGGTGCCCAAGTACCGGGGAGAGGTGACGATCACCAATGAAATGCGCGCGTTCCAGGTGGTCGAACGAATCGAGGAGTTTTAAGGATTTATGGCTGAACTCAATACCAATCAGGTTGAAACCCTAGGCATTACATCCGAGGTGCTGGCCGATGCGGCTTTTACCGTTTTGAGCATGCTCCTGGGTCGTGAAATCGACCTGATTCCCCTGCGTTCGGCCTTTCTTACCATCGAAGAAGTCAAGCAGCAGGCCTGGGAAAAGGTTATCCTGGCCCGCGCCAGCTTTTCCAAGGGTCTGGAAGGGACCATCTATTTCATTCTCAATATCGAGGACTCAACCCGCATTATCGACCTGATGTTGGGTGGCGAAGGCGAGGCCGCCTCCGAATTGGACGAGGACAGCTCGGACGCGCTCAGCGAAACCATCAACCAGATTATGGGCGCCAGTTGCCAAACCTTCACCGATAAAACCGGCAAGAGCATTTCCATCGGCCAGGTGGAGATTATCGCCGATACGGACGCGGGAATTATCTCGGAGCACGTGGGGGGCGAAGAATTCCCCGGTATCGAGTTCAGTCTTGACCTGGACACGCTGATCAACAGCAAGATGTACGTGGGCCTGAACATGACCTTGTTGGACTCCATCGACAACGGGCTGCACCGCAAGGCCGACGAGCCGGCGCCCGCCCCGACTCCGGAACC
>JASJCB010000166.1 GCA_030066195.1 Acidobacteriota bacterium | reverse complement strand
ATGAAGGGACCAGAAAAGAACGCGACCTTTGTACGGTGACCGAAGGGTAGTTCCCGGGCGAAAAGCGGTTTGTATTTGCGTGCGGCCATGCCTTCGGTCGTTTGTTGACGGCTTGTTCCCAGGGGATTGTGGAGACGCACGCGAAGGCGATCGATACCTTGCGCGCCTGCGTAAGACATCTGTGGAAGGACCTGCGCTTTCAATACCGGATGGGACGCATCGGTTTGGAAACACTCGCCTTGATGGAACTTCCGATCAAAGGCATGCCCGGTTTCACGCGCTACAGCGACTGGCTGCAGGCCGGGGCGCGCATGGCCTATCACCTGCGCAATCAAAGCGCCGCACACCCGGAACTGGTTACCAGCCCCTCACTGACTCAACTGACGGAATATGTTGCCGAGGCAGATGATGCGGCCGAACGGCTCGACAAGGCCAAAGCCCTGGTGATGGACGCCCGCGACGACCTTGATGTGCAAAGAGCCGAGGTCGATCGTTTACACGGCTACCTGGCCAAGTTGCTGCGCGCCGCGATGCACGGGACGCCCAACCCCGCCCTGCGCGACGAGATGCGCCGCTACGGCTACACCTTCCGACCCACCAAAAAGGAAGCGCCGCCGCAAACGGTACAAGCCGAACAAACCGAGGAAGCTAAAGCCGAAGGCGAACCGGCGGCGAACGTGGAGAAAAGTCGACCTTCGATATGGACCAGGCCGCCGCGAACCGTCCCCGGCAACTTTCGAAGTAATCACGACGCGACGCGGTCCATCGAACCCGCGTCCCAATCGCCGCCCCCCGAGGGCTGAATGACGAAGCGGATTCACGCCGAACAGGCCGCCGCACCGACAAAAAATGAAATGCCGTGATACTTTTCGTGCCCGAATGTCACGTCTTGTAGTAGGGCTGTCGGTCGATACCCAATCTCAATCCGCAAATCCATCAAATTACCCGTGCGGCTCGTGATCCTTCGTCTCCAAAAGTGCGAGTCGTCTCTCACATCACAAACTTTTTCCATTCGCATAAAACCACTTGTCTGATTTCCCGTATGGGTGGTAAGGTGACTGATTTTTTGGAGCGAGGGATGTTCCAGATCGATCATTTTTTGACTGAAACACCATTGCTTCTTTTCAAAGAACGCGATAACTTGTGAATTGCTTTGGAAGTTCCTTCGCGTTCTTCGCATTTTTTCATCCCATACATATATTCAATCGATTGAACATTATTCGAATGACTGTTCGGTTTTTCGTAGCTTGTTCACATGCTGTCTGAATTTCCCCGTCTGGTTTTGCATTCGCCGGCTTCCGCCTTCGCGTGATAAGATTAAAGAGATTTCAATCTCTTCATTCTGGTCGGATGGTGCTTAAAACCTGCCTGGGGACAACGGCTGTCCACGGTGAAGTGCTTTTTTAGATAAGCGCCTCTTGCGTTTCGATCACCAGGTGAGGTACCCACTACCACTATGACCGGCATTGTGACCATCCCCGACATGCTCTTTACTGACTGGATCCAACTTCTGCGCAACCGTGCGGAAACCCAACCGGAACACAATACCTTTACCTTTCTCAACATGGCGGCCGGCACGGAACAGGTGCTGACCAATGCCGAGCTGGACCTGAGGGCACGCGCCCTGGCCGCCGAATTGGCGCCCTATGCCGGGCAGCCCGTCTTGCTGTTGTTTCCCCCGGGCATGGAATACCTGGCCGCTTTTTTCGGCTGCCTCTATGCGGGCGTCACCGCCGTGCCCGCCTACCCGCCCAATCCCAACCGCCTGCACCGCTCGCTCCCCCGTCTGGCCGGTATGGTTCAGGACGCCGGTATCCAGGTCGTGCTGACCACGCGGGAACTGGCCGAAGCCCGCAAACGCATGAACCAACCCATGCCCCTTTTCGACAGCCTGGAGTGGCGCACCGTCGGCGCCGATCTGTCCGCCGCCGACAGTTGGACCCGGCCCAAGGTCGATGCCGACACCACCGCTTTTCTTCAATACACCTCGGGTTCGACCTCCGAACCCAAGGGCGTGGTGGTCAGTCACGGCAACCTGCTGCACAACCAGCAATTGATTCAACAGGGCTTCCAAACCGGGCCGCAAGATCGCGTGGTCAGTTGGTTGCCGCTCTACCACGACATGGGGCTGATCGGCGCCATATTGCAACCCCTTTTCCTGGGCGCGGAATGCTATTTCATGGCGCCCATGGACTTCCTGCGGCGGCCGTTCCGTTGGCTGGAAACCATCTCGCGGCTCGGCGGCACCGTCAGCGGCGCCCCCAACTTCGCCTACGACCTGTGCGCCCGAAAGATTACCGACGAGGAAAAAGAACACCTGGACCTGGGCTGCTGGCAGGTTGCCTTCAACGGCGCCGAACCCGTTCGCCGCAACACCCTGGACGCGTTCAACAAGGCGTTTGCCGTTTGCGGTTTCCGACCCGAGGCCTTCTATCCCTGCTACGGCCTGGCCGAAGCCACCCTGTTCGTCTCCGGCGGCGACCGCAAGACCCGACCTACCCTTCTGAGCGTGGATGCGGCCGACCTGGAGCAGGGCCGCGTCTCGGACGCGACCGACGAACAACGCTCCGTGGACCTGACCGGCAACGGCGCCGTCTTTCAACGAACCCTGATTGTGGATCCCGACAAGCACACCCCTCTGGAGGACCGTCAGGTCGGTGAGATCTGGGTCCGGTCGCCGTCGGTCGCGGGCGGCTACTTTGAAAGGCCCGAACAAACCGAAGCCGTTTTCCAGGGTTCCCTGGCTTCCGGCGAGGGGCCCTTCCTGCGCACCGGCGACCTGGGTTTCCTCAACAAGGGCGAGTTATACATTACCGGACGCGTCAAAGACCTGATCATCATTCGCGGACGCAACCTCTACCCCCAGGATATCGAACTGACCGTGGAAAAGAGCAGCGCCGACCTGATTCCCGGCGGCGGCGCCGCCTTTGCCGTGCAGGACGATTCCGGCGAACGCCTGGTCATCGTGTGGGAAACGGTGCGCCGACCTGCCGGCGATCTCGCCGAAACCATCGACACCATCCGCGAGGCGGTCGTTCTGGCCCACGAGGTCCAAATCGCCGACGTGGTGCTCATCCGCTCGGCCACCGTGCCCAAAACCTCCAGCGGCAAAATCCGCCGTCGCGAGTGCCGCAAGCTCTACCTGGAAGACGGCCTTTCTGTAGTCAAACGGGACGCTGCCGAAGCAGCCGATGAGCCGCAACCGGAGGTACAACAAAACGTCGCCCCGGCGGGCAAGCCGACCGACCGAACTGAAGCCCCATTGGTAACCGTGCTGCGCGAACGCGTTTCCGACGTGTTGATGAAACCGGCGGAAAAGGTTCCCACCGACAAGAGTCTCACTATCCTGGGTCTGGACTCGCTCAACGCGGTGGAACTGCAACACCTCTTGGAAGAGGAACTGGGCCGCCCCGTCGACGACGGCGCCCTGCTGGACGGCCCCACCATCGAGGAACTGGCCGCCCACCTGCAAGTTACCTCCGGCGAAGAAACCGTGCCCGTGGTATCCGCCGGGAACCCGCTGGGCCGTCATCCGTTGACCCACGGCCAACGCGCCCTGTGGTTCCTTTCCAGGCTGCGCCCCAACAGTTCCGCCTACCATATCGCCCGCGCCGTACGCCTGCCTGAGGATGTCAACCTGGAAGCCCTGCGCCTGGCTTTTTACTTTTGCAGCCGCCGCCATCCCCTGCTGCGCGCCACCCTGGGCTTTCACGAGGGCGAGCCCTTCCAACAGGTCCACAGCCGCGTCTCCCTGCCGCTGACCATGGTCGACGCCATGGACTGGGACCGGGACACCATGCAGCGGCGGCTGGAAGAACAGGCCGGCAAACCCTTCGGCGAGGGCCTGCAATGGCGCCTCGTCATCTACTATCATATGGACGGCCCCGTCCTGCTGTTGAGCATGCACCACGCCATAGCCGACTTCTGGTCGCTCTCTATTCTCGTGCGCGAACTGGGCATCTTCTACCAGGTTGCCCTGGAGGACCGCGAACCGGCCATGCAGCCGCTCAAGCTGCGCTATACCGATTACGTGCACTGGCAGGACGCGGTGCTTGCCGGGGCAGAGGGCGCCCGTCTGCCCGCCTGGTGGCGCCAGGCTCTGCCCGCCAATCCCGAGGCGCTGCACCTGCCTACCGACAAACCCCGCCCCAAGGAACAAACCGAAAACGGCGCCGAGGTCAACCTCACCGTTCCCGGCTTCCTGATGTCCGGCGTTCGTCGCCTGGCCCTACAGAAAGGCGCCACGCCCTTCAATTTACTATTGGCGGCCTGGCAGGTCCTGCTGCATCGCTACAGCGATCAGGACGACATCATCACCGGCACGCCCGCCATGGGTCGTTCACGCGCCGCCTTTGCCGACCTGTTCGGCTACTTCGTGAACCCCCTGCCCATCCACGGCTACCTGGGCGACAACCCGTCCTTCAGCGCCTTTCTGGAAGAAACCCGTCGCAAGGTGGTCGGCGCCTTCGCCCATCAGGACTACCCCTTCCCGCTGCTGGTGGAACGGCTGCAACCCGATCGCGACCCCAGTTACTCGCCCATCTTCCAGGTCATGTTCGTCTACCAAAGCACGCCGCCCGGCGCCTCCCAAGAAATCGGCGGTTTTGCCCTGGGCGAGAACGGCGTCACCCTGAACCTGGGCGACCTGAAGGTAACCTCGATCCACCTGGAACGCCGGGCCACCCAGTTCGACCTGACCCTTAACGTCGCCGAACGCGCCGACGGCAGCCTGGCCCTTGCCCTGGAATACAACACCGACCTCTTCGAGCACGAATCGGCAGCGCGCATGGCCGGCCACTACAGCATGCTGTTGTCCGGCATCATGATGGACGCGGACGCCCCGGTGCAGGCCGTTCCGCTGCTGACCAGCGTGGAGCGCGAACAAATCCTGAGTTATTGGAACCGCACCGGGGAACAGTTTCAAACCCATGTGCTCATCCACCAACTGTTTGAAAGACAGGCCGTAGCAACCCCCGAAGCAACGGCCGTCATGTTCCAAGGCGACGAACTGTCCTACGCGGGACTCAACCAACGCGCCAACCGGCTGGCTTATGCCCTGATGCAGCACGGCGTGGTGGAAGAAGCGCCCGTGGGTATTTGCCTGAGTCGCGGCATGCACATGATCACCGCCATCCTGGCCGTGCTCAAGGCCGGCGGCGCCTACATCCCCCTGGACCCCACCCATCCGGCCGAGCGCAAGCAGTTCATCGCCGCCGATGCGGGCGCCGGTGTCCTGCTGACCGACAACACCACCGTGGAAGACTGGCGCGAAAGCGGACTGGACGTCATGAACGTGGAAACCGAGGACCTCTCGGGTTTCCCCGACGAAAACCCCGTTACACCGGGGAACCCCCTGGACGCCGCCTACATCATCTATACCTCCGGATCGACCGGCAAACCCAAGGGGGTGGCGATTGCACACAACGCCTTGATCAACACCATCAGCGGCATGGTGCGCCGGCCGGGCATCCGTCGTGACGACCGTCTGCTGGCCGTGATCACCCTTGCCTTCGACATGGCCGCCTTTGAAATCTACCTCCCCCTGCTGCACGGCGCGACCCTGGTCGTCGCGCCCCAGGAAACCGTCATGGACGGGGTCCTGCTGGGTCACGCCATTGCCGACTACGGCATCACCATCATGCAGGCCACGCCGGCCACCTGGCAGATGCTGTTCGCCTCCGGTTGGGCGGGCAACCCCAACCTGCGCGCCGTCACCGGCGGCGAGGCGCTGAGCGTGGATCTGGCGGGCAAGATGTTGGCAGCCTGCGGTGAGGTTTGGGATCAATACGGACCCACCGAGGCCGCCATCTACGCCACCCGCTGCCGCGTGAAGGTCGATGTGGACCTGACCATCGGCCGTCCCATCGCCAACGTACGCGCCCATGTGTTGGACCGCCTGGGCAACCCCTCCCCGATCGGCGTTCCCGGTGAATTGTGGTTGGGCGGCGCGGGCCTGGCGCGGGGCTATTTCGGCCGGCCCGACCTGACCGCCGCCGTTTTCCGACCTGATCCCTTCGGGCCCCATGCGGGCGGCAGACTCTACCGCACCGGCGACCTGGTCCGCTACCGCACCAACGGACACATCCAGTACCTGGGCCGCCAGGACCACCAGGTCAAGATTCGCGGCTACCGCATCGAGTTGGGCGAGATCGAAGCCGACCTGGCCGAGGCGCCGGGGGTGGCGGAAGGGGTTGTTACCGCTCACAACTACGGCGTGGGCGGCATGCGCCTGATCGCCTACGTGGTGCCCGCCGAAGACTACCGGGAGGCCGACGTTCTGGAGAGCCTGCGCGGACGACTGCCCGAGTACATGGTGCCGTCAGTCTTTGTGGTCCTGCCCCAATTGCCGCTGACCCCCAACGGCAAGGTAGACCGCCGCGCCCTGCCCGTCCCCTCCATGGGCGCCGCTGCCCAGGACGAATTCACCGCGCCGCGCACGGTACTGGAAGAGCAACTGGCCGCCGTCTGGCGCGAGGTGCTGGAACTGGACCAGGTCAGCGTGAACGCCGGCTTTTTCGAGTTGGGCGGTCACTCGTTGCTGGCCGCGCGCGTGGTCTCGCGCATCCGCCGACAATTCGGCGTGGAAATGCCCCTGCGCCTGCTGTTCGCCAAGCCCACGATCAAGTTGCTTGCCGTTGAATTGGAGACCCTGCGCAAAGAGCAGACCATGCCGGGTCTGCCTGCCGTCACCGCCCTGGAACACCCCGACCCCAACCTGCTGTCGTTTGCCCAGGAACGCCTGTGGTTCCTGGACCGGCTGACCGCGCAACAGGGTGCGGCCGACGACCCGGCCCGCATCGCCTACAACATGCCCGGCGCCCTGCGCATGCGGGGCCGCTTGGATATCGGGGTTTTGGAATGGGCGCTGTCCCGGGTTATCGAACGACACGCCGCCCTGCGAACCCGTTTCCCCGAACACAACGGCGCGCCGCAACAACGCGTGGAAGCACCCTCCCTCTATTTGCAACCCGTGGTCGATCTCACCGGCCTGTCGTTCAAGGATCGCGAACAAGCCGCCGCCGCTTCGGCTGACGCGGAAGCGATGACACCGTTCAACCTGGCTCGCGGCCCCCTGCTGCGCATCACCCTGCTCAAACTTACCCGAAAGGAATGGGTGCTGGTGTTGAACATGCACCACATCGTTTCCGACGGTTGGTCGGTGGGTGTATTGATCCGCGAGTTTACCGGGCTGTACCGGGCGGCAGTACGCCTGGCCGAAATTCCGTCCGAGGGCTTGGACCGCGAGGCCTTGCTGCCCGAATTGCCGGTCCAGTACGCGGACTACGCGGCATGGCAACGCGACCGAATGACCGATCCCGGGGCATCGGCCCGGCTGCATTGGTGGCGCAACCACCTACAGGGCGCTCCCGCTTTACTGGAACTGCCCACCGATCGACCGCGACCGGTGATGCAGTCTCACGCGGGCGGCGTGCTGCACTTCAACCTGGGCCCCGGTTTGACCCACGGCATCAAAAAGCTGGCGCAGGACAATGACGCCACCCTGTTCATGACGCTGGAAGCCGCCTTTGCCCTGCTGCTACTGCGCTACAGCGGCCGGGAGGATGTGCTGATCGGCACACCGAATGCGAATAGGAATCTCCGCGAGATCGAGGGCCTGATCGGCTTCTTCGTCAATACCCTGGTGCTGCGCCACGACCTGAGCGCCGAAATGGGTTTCCGGGAACTGCTCGCAAACACACGCGCCGTTGCTCTGGACGCCTTTACCCACGGCGATGTTCCCTTCGAACGCCTGGTAGAGGCCGTCAACCCGGAACGCGATCTCAGCCACTCGCCGCTCTTCCAGGTCATGTTCGCGCTCCAAAACATACCCGCCGGCCGGATCGATCTCCCCGGCCTGACCGTGGCTCGCCAGGACCCTGAAAGACAAATTGCGAAGTTTGACCTGACTTTGGAATTGGAGGAGGGACGGCAGGGACTACGCGGCTTGTTCGAATACAATACCGATCTTTTCGACCGCGAGACGATTGCCCGCTTGGCCGATCATTATACCGGCCTGCTCACCTCGATCACGGTTGAACCCGAGCGGAATATCCGCGACTTGAACCTGATGAGCGTGGACGAGCGGATCATGTTGCTCTACGGGTTCAACGAAACCGAAAGACCCCTGGCCGGCGCGGACAAATTTTTGCACCAGGACTTCCTGGACCGGGCGGCGGCGACGCCGGAAGCACCGGCGGTCCGAACGGCGAGCGGCGAAACCCTGACCTACGCCCAAGTGGAACAACGCACCGCCGGGCTTGCCGCGCATCTGCAAAACCTGGGCGTGGGTCCCGAAACCGTGGTCGGCCTGTGCGCCGTGCGTTCCCTGGAAATGGTCGTCGGCATGCTGTCCGTGTTGCGGGCGGGCGGCGCCTACCTGCCCCTGGACCCCGACAATCCGGTCGAAAGGCTTTCCTTCATGGTCCGCGATGCCGGTGTTTCGGTGATCCTGGCCCATGAGCCCACCCGGGCAACCGCGCAAGCGCTGCCTCCGGAACCGTTTTACCTGGAAACCGCGCTGCCGAAAGCGGCGCCTGCCCCGGTTGCCCTGCATGCCGAAAACCCGGCTTATGTGATCTACACGTCGGGTTCCACGGGTAACCCGAAAGGCGTGCCCAACACCCATCGCGGCATTACCAACCGCCTGATGTGGCTGCAGGAAGAAATCACCCTGGACGCCTCCGACCGCATCCTCCAGAAGACGCCCTACAGCTTCGACGTATCGGTCTGGGAATTCTTCCAGTCCGCCGTTTCGGGCGGCTTACTGGTGCTCGCCCGTCCCGGCGAACACAAGGACCCGATGATGCTGGCGCGCACGATCGCGGACGAGGGCATCACCACCATCCACTTCGTACCCTCCATGCTGGCCGTGTTCCTGGATGCGGAACCCCGCGCCCTGGACACGGTGCGCCGCGTGATCTGCAGCGGCGAGGCCTTGTCTGCGCCGCTGGTCCGCGATTTCTACCGGCAGCGAGCAGAAACCGGTTCCCAAGCGGCCTTGTTCAACCTGTACGGACCCACGGAAGCGTCGGTCGAGGTGACCTGGTGGCACTGTCCCGAAGATTGGCGGGGTAGCGATGTACCGATCGGCAAGCCTATTGCCAATTTGCGCACCCACATCCTGGACCAACGCGGCCACGCCGCTCCCCTGGGCGTGCCCGGTGAACTGTGCCTGGCCGGCGTAGGCCTGGCCAGGGGCTATTTGCGCCGACCGGGGCTGACGGCGGACCGGTTTCAACCCGATCCCTTTGCCTTGAGCGGCGGTGGACGCCTCTACCGCACCGGCGATCTGGCCCGCTACCGGCCGGACGGTACCATTCAATACCTGGGCCGCTTGGACTTTCAGGTCAAGCTGCGCGGCCTGCGCATCGAACTGGGCGAGATCGAAGCGGCCCTGACCGAAAGGCCCGAAATCAGCCGGGCGGCGGTAACCCTTTACCAGGGTCAATTCCTGGCCGCGTACCTGGTCTTGACCGAGGGTGCAAGCCTGGACCGGGATGTCCTGAGCGAACAACTGCGCAAGCGCCTGCCGGACTACATGGTGCCGGTCGATTACACCGTCTTGGATCGGTTCCCGCAAACCGCGAGCGGTAAGCTGGACCGCAAGCGCCTGCCCGATCCGGTTTTCGGCGAAAAGACCACCGTATACGAGGCGCCGCAAACCCCTACGGAACAGGGTTTGGCCGAGATCATCGCCGAGGTTCTGGACCTGGAGAAAGTGGGTCGCCACGATGATTTCTTTGCCCTGGGCGGTCACTCTCTGCTGGCAACACGCGTGGTCTCGCGCATTCGCGGGCGCTTCGGCGTAGAACTCCCGCTTCGCGTCCTGTTCGCCAAACCCACCGTCAAATTACTGGCCGTGGACATCGAGACGGAACTTGCCGGGCAAACCGAACCCGCCCCGCCGGCCGGCATTGTCGCCGATCAACACCGCCCCGAACTATTGTCCTTCTCCCAGGAGCGTTTGTGGTTCCTGGACCGCCTGACCGCCCGTCAGGGCAATGCGGACGACCCGGCGCGTTTCGCTTACAACATGCCCGGTGCGTTGCACATACGCGGTCGCTTGGACATTCGCCTGTTGGAACGGACCCTGTCTCGTGTGCGCGAACGGCATGCCTCCCTGCGTACCCGCTTCCCCGAACACAACGGCGCGCCCCGACAGGTTATCGATCCGGCGGAAGCCTTTTCGCAACCGGTCATCGACCTGTCAGGCCTACCCGAGGCAGATCGCGAGGCCGTTGCTGCTTCCCTCACCCGGGTCGCGGCCGCAACGCCGTTCGACCTGGCCCGCGGCCCCCTGTTACGGGTCAGCCTGTTGCAAATGACCTCCCACGAATGGGTCTTGCTGCTGAATATGCACCACATCATCTCCGACGGTTGGTCGATCGGCGTACTGATTCGTGAATTCGCCTCTCTTTACACGGCCGCCGTGACCCGAGATCCCGAATCCCCGGAAGCCTGGGACCGTCAGGCCCAATTACAGGATCTACCGGTACAATACGCCGACTATGCCGCCTGGCAAAGGAACATGCTGCAAGGCCCGGCCATGGCAACTCGCCTGGACCACCTGCGCGATCAACTGCACGATGCGCCCGCTCTGTCGTCGTTGCCTACCGACCGTCCGCGACCGGTGATGCAATCTCACGCCGGCGATGTGTTGCGCTTCAGCCTGGATGCCGGATTATCCGAAGGCGTTCAAACCCTGGCGCGGAACAACGGCGTCACCTTGTTCATGGCCCTGGATGCCGCTTTCGTCACCATGCTGGCGCGCTACAGCGGTCGGGACGATGTGTTGATCGGTACCCCTGGGGCCAATCGCAATCATGCGGAGGTGGAAGGGCTGATCGGCTTCTTCGTCAACACCCTGGTGCTGCGCCACGACCTGAGCGGCGACCTGAATTTCCGGCAACTGCTGGAACGGGTGCGGCACACCGCCTTGGACGCCTTTTCCCACGGCGATGTACCCTTCGAACGCCTGGTGGAGGCGGTCAACCCGGAACGCGACCTCAGCCACTCCCCCCTGTTCCAGATCATGTTCATCTTGCAGAATACCCCGGAAGGCCGGTTGAACCTGCCGGGGGTGACCGTGGACCGACGCGACCCCGACCGCAACGTGGCCAAATTCGACCTGACCCTGGAAATCACCGAGGGCAGGCAGGGCTTGCAGGGCTTGTTCGAGTACAATACCGATCTCTTCGACCGGCAGACCATCGCCGCGATGGCCGAGCACTATGTGGCGCTGCTTTCCTCAGCCGTGGTCCACCCCGATCGGGATATCCGCGACCTGGACATGATGAGCGTAGACGAACGCATCCGGCTGCTGCGCGACTTCAACCGGACCGATCGGATCTTGGACGGCGCCGAAAAGTTCTTGCACACGCACTTCCTGGACCGGTTCCGGGAAACCCCGGACGCCCCGGCCGTGCGCATGGCCGGCGGCGAGACCCTGACCTATGCCCAACTGGACCGCCGCACCGCGACCCTGGCCGCCCACCTGCAAGGCTTGGGCGTTGGCCCCGAAACCGTGGTCGGTCTTTGCGCCCTGCGTTCACTGGAAATGATCATCGGCATGCTGGGGGTTTTGCGCGCCGGCGGCGCCTACCTGCCCCTTGACCCGGATAACCCGTCCGAACGTCTCTCCTTCATGGTGCGCGACGCGGACGTTGCCGTCCTATTGGCGCACGAACCCACCCGCACCGTTGCCGAGAAACTACCCTTGGAACCGGTCTACCTGGAAGCCGACCTGCCCGATGCCCGGCCCGCTTCCGTACCGCTGCACCCTGAAAACGCGGCTTATGTCATCTACACATCGGGCTCGACGGGGCTTCCGAAAGGCGTTCCCAACACCCACCAGGGCATTACCAACCGGTTGCTGTGGCTGCAAGAAGCAATTCCCCTTGACGCATCGGACATCCTGCTGCAAAAAACGCCCTACAGCTTCGACGTTTCGGTTTGGGAATTCTTCCAGGCTCATGTCAAGGGCGGTCTCCTGGTGATGGCGCGTCCGGGCGAACACAAAGACCCGGCCATGTTGGCCCGCACCATTCAGGACGAGGGCATTACCACCATCCACTTCGTACCCTCCATGCTGGCCGTCTTCATGGATGCAGAACCCCGCGTCCTCGATTCCGTGAGACGCGTCATTTGCAGCGGCGAGGCCCTGTCGGCGCCCCTGGTGCGGAACTTCCACCGTCAACGGGCCGAAACGGGCGCGCGGGTTGCACTCTTCAACCTGTACGGGCCCACCGAATCGGCCGTCGAGGTAACCTGGTGGCGCTGCCCGGACGATTGGCAGGACGGGGACATCCCCATCGGCCGCCCCATCGCCAACATGCGCACCTATATCCTGGACCCACGTGGTCATACCGCGCCCATGGGCGTCCCCGGCGAACTTTACCTGGCCGGTGTCGGCCTGGCTCGCGGTTACCGCAATCGTCCGGCCTTGACCGCCGACCGTTTTCAGCCCGATCCCTTCGCGCAAACCGGCGGTGAACGTCTCTACCGCACGGGCGACCTGGCCCGCTTCCGACCGGACGGAACCATTCAATACATGGGCCGACTGGACTTTCAGGTCAAACTGCGCGGGCTGCGCATCGAACTGGGCGAAATCGAAGCGGCCCTGGAAGACGGCCCCGAAATCAGCCGGGCGGCGGTGACCTTGTACCGGGAGCAGTTCCTAACGGCCTACCTGACCCTGAGCGGAGACGTTGAACCGGATGAAAACGCCCTGCGCGAACGGTTGCGCAAGCGCCTCCCTGAATACATGGTTCCGGCTGCTTTCATCGTGCTGCCGGAGTTCCCCCGAACCGCGAGCGGCAAGCTGGACCGTAAGCGTCTGCCTGACCCGGTCATCGGCGAAAGAACCATCGAATACGTTGCTCCGCAAACCTTTACGGAACGCGTCCTGGCCCGGATTATTGCCGAGGTTCTGGGACTGGAGAAGGTCGGCCGGTACGACAACTTCTTCGCCCTGGGCGGTCACTCCCTGCTGGCCACCCGGGTGATCAGTCGTATCAATGATCGATTCAATTGCGACCTGCCGATCCGAGCCTTTTTCGAGGACAGCCAACCGGCCGCCCTGGCCAAACGAATCGAGGGGCAAACCGATACGCGCACACAAGATGCGACGCCCCCGGCTCCCGATGATCGGCCGCCCATTTTGTCCTACACTCAGCAACGCATGTGGTTCGTGGATCGCCTGGTTCAGGACAGGGCCATGTACAACATGCCCGCCACGTTCCGAGTCACCGGCCTGTTGGACATGGCCGCCCTGGAACGCGCCGCGACGAAACTGGCCGATCGCCACGCCGTTTTGCGCACTCGCTTCAGGAACCACGACGGTCAAGGCGTGCCCGTCATCGAGGAAACCCCGCTGACCCTGTTCAAGCTGATCGACCTGACCGACGTTCAGGCGCACGACATCATGAACCTGGTGGAACGGGAAGCCGCCCGGGAATTCGATCTGACCACGGGTCCGCTCTTGCGCGTGATCTACTTCGGCACTCACGCGGACCGGGGCGTCTTGCAGATTACCATGCACCACATCATTTCCGACGGTTGGTCCATCGGTATCTTCATCCGCGAGTTGACCGCGATCTACAGCGAACTCACGGGCATGGCCAAAGCGGCCGACCTGCCCCCATTACCGGTTCAGTACACCGACTACGCGGCCTGGCAGCGGGATTACCTGAGCGACGGATTGCTTGAAAAACAAATCGCCTTCTGGCAGGAGCGCCTGGCCGGTATGCCCGCCCTGTTGGAACTGCCGACCGATCGTCCGCGACCGGCGGTCCAAACCTACGCGGGGGGCCGCTTGTCCTTCCGCTGGGATGCCGAACTGACGGACCGTTTGAGCCAATCGGCCGGCAGCGGGGGCGCCTCCCTGTTCATGCTGGTGCAATCCGGTCTGGCCGCTTTGCTTTCGCGCTACACCGGTATGACGGACATCGCCTTGGGCACCCCGACAGCCGGCAGGAATCGGGCCGAATTGGAAGGATTGATCGGCGCCTTCATCAACACCCTGGTGCTGCGCAACGACCTTTCGGGCGATCCCGGCTTCAACCAACTGGTAGAACGCGTGCGCAACGCCGACCTGGACGCATTTGCCAATCAGGATGTTCCTTTCGAGTTGCTGGTGGACCGACTCCAACCCGAGCGCAACCTGGGCCACACGCCCTTCTTCCAGGTCATGCTCTCGCTCGAAAACTTCCAAACGGAGGTCCCGGAACTGAGCGGCGTCTCCATGACCCCGACCGAAACAACCGGCGGCGCGGCGCTGTTCGACCTGACCATCATGCTCCGGCACCGGGAAGACGGCTTGAGCGGTTCCATCATCTATAACAAGGATCTATTCAACCCGGAAACCGTCCAACGCCTGGTTGACCACTGGCAGGTACTATTGAAGGCGGCGCTTGCCGATCCCGAGGCGCCGATTTCCCGTCTCCCCCTGATGGAAGCCGAAGAACGCACGGCTGTCCTCGAACTGGGCACCCCGTCGGCCGGGGTTTACCCGGAAGACAAGACCATCCATCAACTTTTCCGCGAGCGGGCGGCCGAGATGCCCGACCGACCGGCGGTAGTGGTTCCCGACGGACAACCCCTGACCTACGCCGAGTTGGATGTGGCAGCCAATCGCCTGGCGCACCTGCTGGTGTCGCGGGGCGTGGTTCCCGATCAACTGACGGCAGTAGCCGTACCGCGCTCCCCCCGGATGATCACGACCTTGCTGGGCATCCTCAAGGCGGGCGGCGCCTATCTGCCCATCGACCACACCTACCCGGCCGAACGGATCGCCTTTATCTTGCAAGACGCCGCACCCAAGGTGCTGGTGACCGTCTCCGAAATCCTGGCGGAATTGCCCGAGGAATTGGTCCGAGACCTTAACGTCATTGTCCTTGACCGGATCGACCTTTCCGACTTCTCCGAGGAGCCGCCGGAGGTTACCGTAGATGCCGACCACACGGCCTATGTCAACTACACCTCCGGTTCCACGGGGCATCCCAAGGGCGTGACCACCGTGCATCGCGGCGTGACCCGACTGGTCTTCGGCCAGGACTATGTGACCCTGAATGCGGACAGCGCCATCTTGCAGGCGGCGCCCATTCCGTTTGACGGGGCAACCTTTGAAATATGGGGCGCCCTGCTGCACGGCGGTCGAACCGTCCTGCACCCCGAGAAGATCCCCTCGGTAGAGGGTTTGCGCACTAGCTTCACTAGCGGCGGGGTCAATACTGTCTTTATGACCACCGCACTCTTCAACCAGGTCATGGATGAGGACCCCTCTGTTTTTCAGGGGATCGACGAACTGATGGTAGGCGGCGAGGCCGCTTCGGCAAACCATTTTATGCGCGCCCTGGAAACCTTGCCCGACCTGCGTCTCTCCAATATCTACGGGCCTACAGAATCGACAACCTACGCAACCTGCTACCGTCTGCCTGGACCTGAAATCCCAAGACCCGTCCCCATCGGCCCGGTCATCAACAACACCACCGCCTATGTGTTGGATTCCAGGCTGCAACCGCAACCGATCGGCGTGCCGGGCGTCCTCTTCCTGGGCGGCGCGGGTCTGGCGCGTGGTTACCTGAACCGACCCGGCTTGACGGCCGACCGCTTTGTGCCCCATCCCTTCGGTAACGGCGAGCACCTCTACGACACCGGCGACCTGGTCCGTTTCCTGCCGGACGGCAGCCTCCAGTTCCTGGGTCGCGTGGACCATCAGGTCAAGTTGCGCGGTCACCGTATTGAACTGGGTGAAATCGAGGCCGTACTGCGCGAGGCCGAAACTATCTCCGGTGCGGTGGTCCTGGTGCGCGACCTGGCTCAGGTGGGCAAGGCGCTGACGGCCTATGTCACCTTGTCCGAAGAAGCGCCCGAGGATCTATCGGCGGATCTCAAAGACTTCCTGGGCAAACGCCTGCCCGCCTACATGACGCCGTCTTTCTTCCTGCCGGTAGATCGTTTCCCGCTGACCCCCAACGGCAAGCTGGACATCGCCGCGCTGCCCGAGCCGGGCCGGGAAAGCGACGCTCGCGATTATGTAGCGCCCGCCGGACCCATGGAAGAGGCCCTGGCCTCTATCTGGCGTCAGGTGTTGGGCGTGGAAAACGTCAGCGCCGTGGATAACTTCTTCGACCTGGGCGGGCATTCCCTGCTGGCGACCCGTGTTGTCTCCCGCATTCGCGAACAACTGGCCCTGGATGTACCGCTGCAAACCCTGTTCAATCATCCCGAACTGTCGCAACTGGCCGCTCGTCTTGAAGATCTGCAACCCATCGAGGAAACCGGTGCGCCGCGACCGGTCCCCCTCACCGACCGCGAGAATCTGCCGCTTTCCTTTGCCCAACAGCGCCTTTGGTTCCTGGACCGCCTGGAGGGCGCCAATCCTTCTTACAATATCCCACATGCCTTGCGTTTCCGGGGTCCGCTGGATGTGGCGGCGGTCGCCCGGACCTTCCAACTTCTGGGTGAGCGCCATGAGTCCCTGCGCACCAGCTTTACTCAGAGCCGGGGCAAGTCGGTTCAGAAGATCGCCGCCCACGCCGACCTCGATCCGTCCGTGATCGACCTGACCGGCAAAGAAGAGGTCGTACGTGACCTGATCGAACGTGAGAGCCTCCACCTGTTCGATTTAGAGACCGGTCCCCTACTGCGCGTGACTATTTTCCGACTGGGCGCTGACGACCACATTCTCGCTTTGAACATGCACCATATCATCAGCGACGGCTGGTCTATGGATGTACTGATGCGCGACTTCCGCGCCGGCTATGCCGCCTGCCTGACGCGGACAGAGGCCCGCTTACCTCAACTGCCGATACAATACGCCGATTTCGCGGCATGGCAACGGCAGTGGTTGACCGGAGAAGTCTTAAGCGAGCGCACCGATTACTGGACTAAGCAGTTGGCGGATCTCAGCGTGTTGAACATGCCCTCCGCGCGACCCAGACCTGCCGTTCACGACGTTCGCGGCGCACAATGCAGCGCGTTCATCGACACCCGGCTGACCTCGTCGCTGAAAGAACTGGCGCGCCGGCGCAACAGCTCGGTTTACATGACCCTGCTGACCACTTTCTACGCCCTGCTCCATCGCTACACGGGTCAAACCGATCTGGCCGTCGGCACTCCGGTGGCCAATCGCGGCAGGTTGGAGCTGGAGCACCTGATCGGCTTCTTCCTCAACACCCTGGTTCTGCGCGGAGATCTTTCCGGTGATCCCAGCTTCTCGAAAATGCTGGATCGGGTGCGGGCGATGGCCTTGAAGGCATTTGAATACCAGGACATGCCCTTCGAGAAACTGGTGGAGGAACTGCAGCCCGAGCGCGACCTGAGCCGCAACCCATTGTTCCAGGTCTACTTCAACATGCCCACCTTGGAAGAAGAGATCACCGTCTTGGGTGATCTGGACGTCCAAACGGTACCCTTGGACAATTACAGTTCCAAATTCGATCTGGGTCTTTACGCGGTCGATCGCGGCGACACCATTCACCTGCAGTTGATCTACGCGACCGCCCTGTTCGATGCGCCGGACATGGAAAACCTACTGCGGCGCTTCATCAACCTGCTGTCAGACGCGACGGCGCGGCCTGAGGCCCTCCTGTCCACGCTTTCGGTACTGGATTCGGATGCCCGCCGCGCCTTGAATACGGCCGTCTCCAGCATTTCTCCCGCGTTGACCTACGATCCCTTTCACCTGGCCCCTGATCAGGGCTCCGTCCCGGCCAGGTTCCGTGAAATCGCCGCTCGCTACGGCGACAGTCCGGCGGTGGCTGACCAACAACGACGTTGGACCTACAGCCGCCTTGAAGAAGAGGTCAACCGGGTGGCGCATGCCGTTGCTCAAGGGAAAGGCAACGAACGCATTGCCTTGCTGTTCCCGCAAAATGCCTCGGCCGTGGCCGCCATGTTGGGCGTGCTCAGCGCCGGTTCCATTTACGTGCCCCTGGATCCCTACTATCCCCAGGATCGTATTGCCTACATCCTGGAAGACGCCGAGGTCAGCCTCATCTTGACCGACAGGCAGCACCTGGCAAGGGCTCGTGACCTTGCGGGCGGCAATCTGCCCGTGGCGGTGATCGAGGACCTGCCGGATGCCCCGGCGGCGTCCGAGATCCACATCGAACCCGCGCAAACCGCGTACCTGCTCTATACCTCAGGTTCCACCGGCGTGCCCAAGGGCGTGGTGCAAACCCACCGGGGCATGAGTTGCCACGCCCGCAACTACATCAACAACCTTAAACTGGGCCCTCATGATCAGGTCTCGCTGCTGCCCACCTACAGTTTCGACGCGGCCGTTATGGATATCTACGGCGCGCTGCTGTCCGGCGCCTGCCTGCACGTCTACGATCTGAAAACCGAGGGTTTCGACGGCCTGGCCGCCTGGTTGGACGAACGGCAAATCTCGGTCTTACACGGCACGCCCACCGTCTACCGCCACCTGATCGCGAACCTGCCCGAGGGCCATGTCTTCCATAAAAACCGCCTGGTGGTGTTGGGCGGCGAAGAGGCGGTTCGCGCCGATTTCGAGAGCTGGCGTCGCCACTTCCCCGACGACGGCCTGCTGGTCAACGGCTTGGGACCCACGGAATCGACCGTGGCCCTCCAGCAATTTTTCGATAAGTCTACCACTTTCGAGGGCAGTTCACTGCCCATCGGTTTCCCCGCCGAAGGTATCGAGGTTCTCCTGCTCAACGAGGCGGGTGAGGAAGTCGCCGATTTTGCCGAGGGTGAGATCGTGCTGCGCGGCGCCCATCTGGCCTCCGGCTACTGGCGCAAACCCGAACTCACGGAAGCCGCCTTCATCCCGGACGGCAAGCTGCACCGCTACCACACGGGCGACAGAGCGCGCAGGCGAGAAGACGGCAGCCTGGTTTTCGCGGGCCGCAAGGATCAGCAAGTCAAAATTCGCGGTCACCGAATCGAACCGGCTGAAATTGAAGCGCGCCTGTTGAGACATGAGGCCGTTCGCGAGGCCGTGGTGTTGCCGCGCCCGGATCGCGCGGGCAACCTGGCGCTGGTCGCCTATGTGGTTCCTACTCGTGGGCAACAGCCCGCGATCGCCGATCTATACGCCTTCCTGAAAGCAAGCTTACCCGCTTATATGGTACCGGCTGCTTTTGTGCTTCTGGAAAGCTTACCGCAAACCGCGCATGGCAAGTTGGACCGTCGCGCCCTGCCCGAACCCGATCCTTCCCAAACACCGGCAGCTAATGACTGGGTTGCTCCGCGCAATGAAATGGAAACTCTGGTAGCCGATATCTGGTCTCAGATTTTGGAGTTGGAACGCGTCGGCGCGACTAGTAACTTCTTCGAACTGGGCGGGCATTCGCTGATGGCCACCAAGGTGGTATCCAGGCTCCGTGAGACAACCGGGTTGACCCTGTCCCTGCGCGATTTCTTCGAAACGCCGACAGTCGAAGGCCTGGCCGAAAAGCTCAGGTCCGCCGGCGACAAACTTGAAACGGATTCATCAGCAAGCGCCCCCGTTCCGTCCCCGGATCAATTTGTCGCGGAGGGTGACACCCCGCTTTCGTTTGCGCAGCAACGGCTATGGTTCCTGGAGCAATTGGAGGGCGCTGCCGCGGCTTATTACATCTCGGTGCCCCTGAGCTTGCGGGGACCCTTGGACGTAGACGCGGTCGCGGGAGGATTCAGGACTATTGTCGCCCGGCACAATGCCCTGCGCACCGGTTTTTCCGAGGTGGACGGTAAACCCGTGCAGGAAGTCCATGCGGACATCCCCGTGTCACTTCCCGTAATCGATATCGCGGACCTGGCCGACCAAACCGATGTGGTGGAACAACTGATCAAAGCGGGCGGCAACCCAGGCTTCGATCTGGCTCGGCCGCCGCTCATCCGTTGCCTGCTCATTCGCCTGGCGGCCCACGACCATGTTCTTTTAGTGACCATGCACCATATCATCAGCGACGCCTGGTCCATGGATCTGTTCAACCGGGAATTCGACGAATGCTATCGGGCCCGCCTGGACCGTCGCCCCGTCAATCTCTCGCCTCTTCCCCGGCAATACACCGACTTCTCGGCCTGGCAAAGAGCCTGGCTGCGAGGCCCTGTATTGGAAAAACATCTGGCTTATTGGAAGCGGCAACTGGCCGGTGCGCCCGAAGTGCTGGAAATCCCCGGCGATTACACACGCCCGGCCCTGCAAACCTATAACGGCAACGTTGCCCGCTTCCCCATCCCGTCCGATCTTTCGGCCAGGGTGGGCGTGTGGAGCCAGGACCGTTCAATCACGCCGTTTATGTTCTTTGAAGCGGCGTTTGCGGCGCTGCTGTACCGGACGACCGGTCAGGATGATGTTCTGGTGGGTATGCCGATTTCGGGCCGAAACCACGCCGAGATCGAAAACCTGATCGGCTTCTTCGTCAACACCCTGGTGCTTCGCAACGACGTTTCAGGCGACCCTGCTTTCAGTGAACTGGCGAGCCGGGTCCAAACGACGGCGTTGGATGCCTTCAATCATCAGGACCTGCCCTTCGAGTTGTTGGTGCAATCGTTGGACGTTCCGCGTGACCTGGGCCGACCTCCCCTCTTCCAGGTCATGTTCAATTACCGCGCGCTGACCCGCCGCATGAGCCTGCCCGGCCTGTCGGTGCAGGGCCTGCCGAATATGCGGCCGACCGCCCAGTTCGACCTGACCTTGACCGTAGAAGAGGCCGAAGAGAATTTTTATGGTTCCTTCGAATACAACACCGATCTGTATGCGCCGGAAACCATCGAGCGTTTGACCCGCCACTACCTGAGATTGGTCGAGGGCGTACTGGAACAACCGGAACTGCCCTTGAGCGGTATCCAATTGACGGGCCGGGAGGAACAGGAGCGACTGAGCCGTTGGAACGAAATCGCCTCGCCGTTAACCGGTCCTTTATTTGCGCATCGGCTGATCGCTGAGGCGGCGATCAAGTATGCCGATCAACCCGCCCTGACGCTTGCCCGCGAATCGGGTGATGAACCCCGCTTGAGTTACGCGGAGCTGACGACCGGCGTCAATAAACTGGCCCATCGCCTGTTGGCAATGGGCGTTCGGCCGGATCAACCGGTGGCCCTGCTTTTAGGCCGTTCCCTGAATATGTACACGGCCATGGCGGCGGTGATGACCGCGGGCGGCGCCTATGTACCGCTGGACCCCGCCTATCCGGCCGAGAGACTGAACTTCCTGTTACGGGATTGCGGGGCATCCCTGTTGATCACCGAATCCGGCCGCACATTGTCCGTGCCGGATGATGTCAACGTCCTGGTGCTTGACGATGAAAACCTTGCCGATGAACCCGATACCTTGCCCGGGATCTCACTGCATCCGCATAACACGGCCTATATCATTTACACCTCCGGCTCTACCGGGATACCGAAGGGCGTGGCGGTAACCCACCAAAACCTGGCTTCTTTCGTTTTGGATGTGGTGCAGCAATTAGAGTTGTGCGCCCAAGACAGGGTATTGCAGTTCCCTTCCTACAGTTTCGATGCCTCGATCGAGAACTGGCTGGTACCGCTGACCGTCGGCGCTCATGTGGTCGCGCGCGGCGATGATATGTGGACCCCCGATGCGCTACACGAAATCCTGCGGCGGCACCGCGTTACGGCGATGGATATCCCCCCGATCCTGTGGTCGCAGTGGCTCCAACAGTTGGAAGAGGCCCGTGAAAAGCTGGATCTACCGGACCTGCGCCTACACATCCTGGGTGGTGAAACCCTGCCTACCCCCGCCCTGGCCCGTTGGAACGCATTGGACACGGACAGGGTGACCTTGATCAACTCCTACGGACCCACCGAAACCACCATTGCTTTGACCTACTATCCGGTGCCTCGGGATTTCAAGGGTCCGCGTGTGCCCATCGGCCCGCCGCGTCCCAACCGCGCCGTTTTTGTGTTGGACCGCGAGGGCGGCCGGACACCCGTCGGCCTGCCGGGTCAACTGTTCGTGGGCGGCGACGGCATTTCGCGAGGTTATATCGGCAAACCCGGCCTGACCGCTTCGGCGTTCGTGCCCGATCCCTTCAGCTTAATTCCTGGAGCCAGGATGTATGCGACCGGCGACTTGGGCCGTTATTTGCCTGACGGTACACTGGATTTTATGGGTCGAATAGATCGCCAGGTCAAACTACGCGGCTTCCGTATCGAATTGGGCGAGGTGGA
>JASJCB010000336.1 GCA_030066195.1 Acidobacteriota bacterium | reverse complement strand
CGGAAACACGTCCCGCGCCCATGTCTTTGACATAAACACGATCGCCTTGCAAAAAGATTTGCGTGGGGTAGACATACTCGCCCGGACCCTTGCCTTTTCTGCCGTAGGTACCCAGTTTCTTGCCGTGTTTTCCGTAATGAATGATTTTGGCCGTTTGGAAGTTGACCACATAGACCGCGCCTTGCGGGCTTACCGCAACGTCGTTGCGTGAAAAGGGTTGCCAAACCCGGGTATCGCTGAAGGTGACTTCAGGCTTGACGTGCTCGTGCCCTTCATGAAATAGGATCGCATACAGTAATAGCAATGTCATGGAATTCTCCTCCTGTCTTAGAACGCTTCATTTTAAACGATCCATTCTACAAAGTGAAACCATTTCAGGGCAGGGTGCGATATTCCCACGGCCTGTTGTCAGGTTACTAACACAGTCTACACCGCATTGCCGGTTATCTATGAAATAGGTGCTAACGCCTGAGACCGGCATTGCGGCGGAATTTCTGAAATCGATCATTAATGATAGCCGGTGCGATGAAATTAGGCTATGATCTAGCAAATCCTTCCCCGCCTGAGACGGCCGTGAATACCGGCGCCGTCCATCTTGGGATGAATGAATGGCAGGCTTGATCAATGGCTAAAATCTTTATCGCTACGCTCCCGGATACGAGTCACCTGGGTTCCAGCCTGTTTATCGGACGTCAATTATTGGACGCCGGTCATCAGGTCACCTGGTTATGCGTGGAGAGCGATCGTCAAAAGCTGGAACCGTATGGGGTTGAAACCCTACCCATCCTGGCCGAAACCGTGCCTGTCGATTTCCGGGAGCGCATGCGCGCCATGGGTCCCCTCCGGCGTATTCGCGCCCGACTCAAGATGTTGGGGGGCGTTTTCAGGGAAACCGAACAGGATTTGCATCGCTTGATCGATACTCATCGCCCCGATCTCTTTATTTTGGACGCCATCGCTCAGTGGGTGGGTTTTGTTCCACTCAGCCGTGGCGTGAAGGTACTGTTTCTCAGCACTACATTTCCAAGCGTCCGCCTGGGCGATCTGCCACCCCTTTCCAGTATACTGCCGCCGCCGCAAACCGAGGAAGAGCGCATGCAGATCGATAAAATCTGGCGCGGTCTTTTGTGGCGAAAGAAACTGAAGAAGGGGCTCCTCACCCTGCGACACGCCTCCAAACTGGCCGCGCGCTGCGGTTATCCCCGATCTCAGATCAATCCCAATGACCTGTGGTCGTTCGACCTGCCGGCGCCGAAAATGGTGACCTGCTCCAGGGAAATGGATTTTCCGGTCGCCGATCATGCCGGCTACCATTACGTGGGGCCCTGCATCGACCCGGACCGGGACGACGAGCCTTACAACGATTTCCCCGCGGACAAAAAGCCGGTCTATTGTGTGCTGTCCACACTCGATGCCTTCATCGGCCCGCGTGAAACCGTGCGCTTCTTCCAAAATGTGATCGAGGCGTTTGCCCAAATGCCCGAATTTCACCTGCTGCTTTCCACCAGCGGTTTTCCCTTCGAACCCGACGGTCTACCGGACAATGTCCGCGTGGTGAAAAGAGCGCCTCAGGTCAGTGTCTTGAAGGAAGCCCGATTAATGATTACCCACGGCGGTCTGAACTCCATCAAGGAAGCTTTAATTCATGCCGTACCCATGATCGGATATCCCCTGGCCGTGGATCAGCCCGGTAACGTGGCCCGTTTGAAATATCACGGCCTGGGTTATTACGGCGGTCCCATTACGGAAGCCGACCCAGATCAGATCTGCGCCCTGGTGCACGCCTTGGACCAGGACAAGGAAACCAGGGAACGCGTACAGGCCATGTCGGCCCGCTTCATTGCCGATCAACAGGCCCAATTGCCGCTGAAGGTGGTGGAGCAATACCTGGCGGCAGATGCGCCGATTGGAAGTGCCTTGTGAAATTTTTCTTTTTTATCGCCAAGCACAACAAATTCATCTTATCGCTTGCCATCCTGGTCGGCATGATCAGCGGTGTGGTCAATGCCAAGCTCATATCCCTGATCAGTGAATCCCTGGCTCTAACCGCCGAGTCCGCGGAGCGAGGATCGGCGGGCTTCTTTTTCATCGTTGTCGCCGTCGCCGTGGCGACCAGTGTGATGTCGCAACTATTGCTGATCTTTCTCTCGCAAAACCTGGCGTTCAACCTGCGGATCAACATGTGCCTGCAAATGATGAAGCAGCCGCTGCAACGCCTGGAAGAAGTCGGCCAAGCCCGCTTAACGGCCACTTACACGCGAGACATCCCGTCCATTACCACCGCGCTGTTGCAAATCCCCGCGTTCACCATCAACACGGCTATTTCACTGGGCTGTCTGGTCTACCTGGGTTATCTGTCGCTTTCGGTTCTGCTGACCCTGATGGGCTTCCTGGCGTTTTCGGTGGCGGCTTATCTCCTCCCGGAAAAGGTGGCATTTGCTTACGTCAAGCGCACTCGGCAAGCCTGGGACGTCATGCTGGAGCATTTCTCGGCCATGAACGAGGGCGCTAAAGAACTGAAACTGAACGCCAAACGCCGCCGCGCATTCTTCGACAAGGTTCTCTACAAAGCAACCAAGGCGTTCCGCGATACCGGGATGACCCACAGCGTGATCTACTCGCTGTTGCATAATCTCAGCCAGATTGCTTTCTTTGCCTTTGTGGGCTATTTGCTGTTTATCCTACCCGCACACAAGGAGATTGCCCTGACCACCCTGATGGGTTTTGCGTTTGTGGCGCTGTATATTCGCGGGCCTATCGTAGCGGTGGTCAACGCGGTGCCCATGTTCCGCGATGCAACCGCCGCCTTTGACGCCATGAAGGATTTGGGCCTGTCCCTGGACGGCAGAGACTACGATCCCAAGGAAAGTCAAAGGGATTATTTTCCGCAACTGCCGCCCAATTCGCTGCTCGAGGAATTGCAGGTTCAGGAACTCAGCTATTCCTTCTACCGGGAAGATGACGACCGCCATTTCACCCTGGGTCCGCTGAGCTTCAACGTGAAGGCCGGGGAAATGGTCTTCATAATCGGCGGTAACGGCAGTGGTAAAACCACGCTGGCCAAACTGCTCACCGGGCTCTACCCGCCCGATTCGGGCCGTCTCATGGTCAATGGGTCGGAGGTGACCGAGGAAAACCGCGAGCAATACCAGCAATACGTGTCAGCCATTTTCAGCGATTTCTACGTTTTTCAACAATTACTCGGCCAGGATGAGGCAGACCTGGAAGAAAAGGCGGCATGGTATATTGCAAAGCTGTGCTTGACCAGGAAAGTGAGCATGTTGGACGGGCAACTCACCAATATCAAGCTGTCTTCCGGGCAACGCAAACGCCTGGCTTTGCTTGCCGCCTACCTTGAAGATCGCGAGATCTACCTCTTTGACGAATGGGCGGCGGATCAAGATCCCGAGTTCAAAGAAGTGTTCTATCACCAACTATTGCCGGAATTGAAGCAGCGGGGTAAAACGGTCTTTGTCATTTCCCACGACGACCGCTATTTCGATCAGGCGGACCACTTGATCAGGCTGACGGACGGCAAATTGGAAAAAGAAAGCCTGCGCAGCCCGGCCGTATTAACCACGGAACCATGAAGACAAGGCGCGACCCGGAGAGTCCTTCCCTTTTTCGGATTGCCCGGAGTCTCGAAAAAAGGCCTGGTGACCATCTGACCTTTTCCCATCGGCTTGCGGGCGGCTCCGGTTTGCGCATCCCTGCCGGTTGCCAAACCCAACCGCTTGCTCTAAAATCGCTAGGCGAGAATTAACCGGGAGAGTGAGGCTCGCGTCGGGTTCCCGTGGGGAATCAGCGGCCGGCTCTGTCTAAAGAGGGGATATGACAGACGGATTATTAAAAGAAGACGGTCGCATCGCGATCATCAACCGGGGCGAACCCGCAATTCGATTTCTCAACGCGGTCGCCGATTTCAATGCCGAACGCGGCACATCGCTACAGACCATTGCGCTTTACACCAAACCCGATCAGCATGCCCGATTCGTACAGCGGGCCGACAGCGCCTGGTTTCTGGGTGATGTTTTGGAGCCTGACCCGGCTTTCCCCGATGAGGAGGGCAATCCTACACCTCGCTCCCCATACCTTATCTATGAACGTCTGAAGCGAGCCTTACGGGCTTCCCGAGCCACCGCCGTATGGGTGGGTTGGGGATTTGTGGCCGAACATGCGGCCTTTGCCGATCTGTGCGCCGAGATGGGCGTCGTTTTCATCGGGCCTAGCGGCGATACCATGCGCGCCCTGGGCGATAAAATCGGTTCCAAGCTGCTGGCCGAGGAATGCGGGGTCCCCGTATCGCCCTGGAGCGGAGGTCCGGTTAAATCCGTGGCTGCCGCCAGGCGCGCGGCGAAGGAAATCGGCTTGCCGCTGGTCATCAAGGCCACCGCGGGCGGCGGCGGTCGTGGCATTCGTCCCGTCTACAAGCAGGCCGAACTGAAGGACGCTTTCGAAAGTGCAACCTCCGAGGCCCAAAAGGCGTTCGGTGACGGCACCGTTTTTATGGAAAAGATGATTTTGGATGCCCGGCACCTGGAAGTGCAGGTGGTCGCCGACTACCGCGGCAAGGTTTGGGCGGCCGGTATTCGCGATTGTTCGGTGCAGCGCCGTAATCAGAAAGTGATCGAGGAAGGACCGGCTGTCATTCTCGATGAGGCCGAAGCAGAACGACTACGCGAATACGCTCGCGGCATTGCTCGGGGCTCCGCTTATCGCAACGCGGGCACCGCCGAATTCCTCTACGAACCGGAAAGCGGCGACCTCTACTTCATGGAAATGAACACCCGACTTCAAGTGGAGCACCCCGTTACCGAAATCACCACCGGTCTGGACCTGGTGATGCTGCAATTGGGCATTGCCATGGGCGAACCCTTGGAAGGAGAGCCGCCCCCTACCCGCGGTCACGCCGTGGAAGTCCGCCTGAATGCCGAGGACCCCTACAACCAGTTCGCGCCTTCCCCCGGCCGTATCGACCTGTTCAGCCCGCCGGGCGGACCCGGCGTGCGCGTTGACAGCGGCGTGGAAACCCATAGCGATATTCCCGCGGCCTTCGACTCCATGATTGCCAAGGTCATCGCCTGGGGACACACGCGAGAGCAGGCCGTGGCTCGAGTCCGCCGCGCCCTGATGGATACCGCGGTGGTGGTTCGCGACGGCACTACCAACAAGGCGTTCCTGCTGGACCTTTTAGAGCACGAAACCTACGTGGAGAATAAGGTCACCACCGCCTGGCTGGACGGCCTGATGCGGAACGGCGGCCTGAAACCCGCGCGCGGACGCGAGGCCGCTTTAATTGTGGGTTGCATCGAGTGTTACGTGGGCTTGCTGCACCGCAAACGTCGCGAGTTCTTCCAAACCGTTTCCCGCGGCCGCACCCGGCGCCTTCCGGTGGCTTCTACCGCGGAGGTGGAGTTGCGTTTTCAAGGCGTCGCCTTCAGCTTTCGCGTGGGCATGCTGGAACCGGAGTACTACCGCATCCATTACGGTGAGGGCTCCTTCGACGTCCGCCTGGTGCGCGACACGCCCTACAATGTCCGCCTTTTCTATAACCAGAAGAAATACGCCTGCACCGTCACCGAACGCGGCGATAACATGCAGGTGGATGTGGAAGGCGCCTGCTACCTGGTGGAGCGGGATTCAGGCGGCGTGGTGCGCAGCCAGTCCCCGGCGGTGGTTCTGAAGGTCCATGTGTCGCCCGGCGATCACATTCGCGAGGGTGATCCGCTGGTAACCCTGGAAGCCATGAAAATGGAAATGCTGTTTCTGTCGCCCGAAACCGGCGTCGTGAAGAACCTGCTGGTCAAAAAGGCCGATCAGGTAGGCGCGGGCGACCCCATGGTGGTGCTTGAATCCAACAACGACGACGATAGCCGGGCGGCCGCGCCGGTGGTCGATTTCTATTTCAACAGCCTGCCCGAGCCCGAGGACGATCCGGATTATCGTTTGCTGCGTGAGGTGCGTGCCTTCATGCTGGGTTTCGACGTGCATCACTACTCCCTGCGCAGCCTTATGGCGCGAATTCCGGAGACGATCCACCGGTTGGGGGCCCGAAAAGGTGGTCGTCGCGGGTTGATCACCTTCTTCCAGGCCGTTTTCGAAGCCTATTTCGACATTGAATTCCTGTTCCTGAAGAAGGTCTCGGTATCGACTACCGACATCAGTTCGCCTCAGCAGCACTTCTTTACCTTCCTGCAATTGCTGGGTTCGGGCAAGGAACATCCCGCAACCGATTTCATGGATTACCTCACCCGTGCTCTGGCGCATTACGACCTGACGCTGGACAATCCCACCGAGGAATTGGAAGAAGCGCTCATTCGTATCTGCTACAGCCATCATCATGCCCGTATCAAGCGCCAGTTGCTCATCGTAGTGCGCGAGGCCTTCTCCGACGGCGGGGTTTTCAGCAACCAGAGCCGACAACTGCGCCAGGCCGTGGAGTGGATCATCGACCGTTCGCATCGCCACTTCAATGATATTCACGAACTGAGTATCGACTTCTACTATCGCTTCTTCGGTGACCCGGAACTGGATCGCGGCCGACGCTCCCGTTGGGGCAGCATCACCGGCATGCTGGAGCGGTTGCAACAGGAAAGTGAAAACCTGGATGAGTTAAAGGAAAAAATCTCCCACTATCCCTTCCCCATCCTCAAGTTCATTCTGGATCGCATTGCCGAGGCAGAGGTCTCTGAGCGCGTCGCTTTGGTGGAAGTCCTGTTACGACGCATCAACCTGGACGCCGGTTTGAGCGACCTGACGGTCGGCGCCGAGCAGGAGATTGCCTTTGCTCATGCGGAATACACCCGCGATCGCTCGCTGGTGCTGGCCTTGTCCATGGCCTGTGACCTGGGTCGGTTGTCGGAAGCGATGAGCCTGTCTGAAACCATGATTCAAACAGGTCGGGATCGCCGGGCCGTGATCGACTTCTATCTGACCACCGACCGGACCCTGGAGCCCGATGAGTATGCCGCTATGATCGAGGAGCATCTGGACCGTTTTCCCAAGATGCCCCAGGTCTCTCGGATTCGCTTTGCCATCGGTGACAGCTTTCCCTGCCCGCGTTTCTTCCACTACCGCATCGGCCCCAGCGGCTACAAGGAAAAACGCATCTATCGGGGTATCCCTGAGTTTGCGGCCAAGCGCTTCAACGTGGAGCGTTTGCATGGCTTCCTGACCAAACGCTTGCCCACGCCGGAGATTATCAACCTCTTTTATTGCGTGGCCGAGGAGAACAAGGAAGACCAACGCTTGATTGCCTTCTCCGAGGTTCGTGAGAAGCCTCCCGAACGGCAAATGGGTTCGGTTTTTACCTATCCCGCCTTGCGTCGTCACTTATTGCGATTACTCAACACCTTGCGCCGGCAACAGGAATCGTTCCCCAAGAAGGAAAGTTTCTACTGGAACCAGATCATCGTTTACGTGCGTCCGCTGATTACCGTTAGTCGTGATGCCTTTCTTTCCTTCCTAAGGCGAGTCCTGGCCGGCTACGAGCAGGTCAAGTTGGAACGCATTCGCGTTTATTTGCTGATGAACAAACCTTACGGGGATGTGGAAAACCAGCAGGTTGAGGTATTGTTCCCCGCCGATATGGGTATGGAGTTACGCTTCAGCACGCCCACCACGCCGGCTATCGAACCGCTGTCGCAACGAGATTTCCAGTTGGCGCTGGCTCGTCGGCGCGGTTTCAGCCATCCCTACGAGATCATTGCGCTGCTGACCGGCGGGTATTTCTACCCCGGCGAGTTCCAGGAATACGTTTTGGAGCACAGCGAGGCGGATGCGGTCTGGCCGCTGGTCTCCCTGGACGATCCCACCCGCGAGATCAAACGGGGCGGCATGATGGCGGGAATTATCAGCAACTATACACCTGCCCACCCGGAGGGGATGCGTCGGGTGATTCTGCTAAGTGATGCCAACATGGGCTTGGGCTGCCTGGCCGAATTGGAATGTCGGGTCGTTATCGGCGCCATTAATCTGGCCGAACGCGAGGGCATTCCCGTGGAATGGTTCCCTGTCTCCAGCGGCGCGCGCATTTCCATGGACAGCGGCACCGAAAACCTGGACTGGACCGCCCGCGCCCTGCGCGCCATTATCGAATTCACGCAGAGAGGCGGGGAAATCAACCTGGTGGTGGACGGCATCAACGTCGGCGCCCAATCCTATTGGAATGCCGAGGCGACCATGATGATGCACAACCGCGGTTGCCTGATCATGACTCCGCGCGGCACAATGGTGCTGACCGGCAAGGGAGCGCTGGATTACGCCGGTTCGGTTTCCGCGGAAGATAATTTGGGAATCGGCGGCCTGGAGCGCATCATGGGCCCCAACGGTCAGGTACACTATCCGGCCAGGGATTTGCTGGACGCGTGCGATATCTTACTCCGCTACTATGCGGTTACCTATGTTTCGCCCGGTGAGCGCTTTCCTCGAAAATACCAAACCGACGACCCGGCCGATCGTGATGCGCGGGCATCGACCTACAGTTTCGAAGCCACGCCGGACTATAAGCGCATCGGCGATATCTTCGACGAGGCCACCAATCCGGGCAAGAAGAAACCGTTCGATATTCGCCAGGTTCTGAGAGCGGTGGCCGATGAAGGGCGGGAACCGCTGGAGCGTTGGCCGCTGTTGGCGGGCGGAGAAACCACCGTCGTCATGGATACCACCATCGGCGGTATTTGCACCAGCATCATCGGCATCCAATCTCATCCGTTAGAGCGGCGCGGTTATGTACCCAACGACGGGCCCGACAGTTGGAGCGGCGGCACACTGTTCCCCGCTTCTTCCAAGAAGCTCGCTCGGGCAATCAATGCGGCAAGCGGCTGTCGGCCCGTGGTCATTTTGGCCAATCTTTCCGGTTTCGACGGCTCGCCGGAGTCGCTGCGCCGCCTGCAACTGGAGTACGGCGCCGAGATCGGGCGTGCGATGGTCAATTTCAGGGGGCCCGCGGTGTTCTGTGTCGTGTCGCGCTATCACGGCGGCGCTTTCGTCGTCTTCTCGAAGGCGTTGAATGCGAACCTGCAGGTTGCCGCCCTTGAGGGCGCCTATGCGTCGGTTATCGGTGGAGCGCCGGCAGCCGCCGTTGTGTTCGCCAGGGATGTCAAGCGAGCGGCCAGCGAGGATCCTCGTGTTGTCGCAATGAGCGAGGAGCTGAAGTCGGCCGACGG
>JASJCB010000043.1 GCA_030066195.1 Acidobacteriota bacterium | reverse complement strand
TAGAGGATATTGAAGAGGCGTTGCACCAGCGCGGTTTTACCCCGCCGCTTGCGGGCAAGGATGACGTGGGACTGACTCAGCATCCGCTTTGCTTCCGCGGCCCAGTTCAGAAAATAGGTCAGATCTTCATGACGGCCGGTGAACAGTTCCGGCATGCCGATTTCTTCTCTTAAAGCCTGTTCGGGAAGGTCATGGGTCATCATGCGCCACCTCACCTGAATTCTACAACGTACCGACCCGTTCACCAAGTCCCCGCATGGGAACGGCTTCGGCTTGCCGAGATACAGTTAGTGGAAACCCCAAAAACAGGAGGCCTTTATAACTTCACAAGAGAGATACATATAGTAGGCACGTGCAATGAGAAAGCTTATGTTTCTCTGTTATACTATGATACATCAGGCAATTGGCAACAAACTGGTTGGTGGTCCATTGGACATTATGAGGCTAAAAACCTACGTCTTAAGACGCGAGCAAGATATGTTTACTACTATGCGTCTTCAGATAGTTATACATGGGTCAGTGAACAAAGCTATAACCCAATGAGGTATATAGTAAGCGAAAATTACGAAGTGAAAAATGACGAACATCCAAGGGGTTCAGACAAAGAATTGGTACGATTCATGAGAGCTGACTTGGATGGGCATGGTTATGAATATGATCTAGAGATTCACTGCCATCACTGACTCTTCCTGACATGGGGAACTCGAGTATTGACTCAGGGCATTTTTTCAATTTTTGTGCCTATCCAATAAAGAAAAAACAGAAGCAGCTTCGGGCAAAGGGTTGATTTTCCTTTTCATGCGGATTTTGGGAATGAAAAAGCTCATGGGTCTCTTGATTGGCTGGGAACCGATGAGTTTTCAGGAGTGCCTTTCGGGCATGGTGGAGGCGGTTTTTCTGCATCGGTAGGAATTATGGTTTCCTCAACGGTCGGGGGTTCGGTGGCCTCTACCTTCGGGCTTGGGGCTTGGGGATCGGTTGTTTTCGGTTCCTTCGACGCCAACACATCGACCCCTTCCTCTTGGCTCGGGGGTGTTGAGGCGGTTGGTTTTGTTGGTTCCGCTTCATAGGGTCGATGTCTTGACGCTAAGGGTTCCCTTACCTTGGCGTTTTCTTCGGATCGCGTTGGGTTTTGTTCCGCGTCGCCGCTGAAGATGTAGCCGTAGCGGCGTTTGATTTCGCGTCGGCGGGGCGGGTGCAGGCCGCGTAGAGCGAAGCGTAGGTAGGCGTAGACATCGCCCCTCAAATCATCCACCCGGCGGCGTGCGGCATTCAGCTCGGTCAATATGGTCTGATGAGCCAGGCCGGTGCGGTCGACGCCCTGGCAGGAGGTCTCGGCAGCGGCCAGGGCCGTTTCTATCGCGGCGATGTTGGGGAGGTTCATGGGTGGATAACCCCTGGCCACGGCGACCGCCTCCGCCTTGATCAAGGTGCGGGCGTACTTCAGCCAATCTCGCTTGTAGCGGGCGATCAGGAACTTACCGGACGCGTCCAGGCCGTAGATTTTGAAGATTTCCGAGGAGTGATTCAGAACCTCGGCCCTGGCCTGTAACATTCTCCAGAATGAGCGGCACAGTTTGGCCAGTTCGGCCAGGTTTCGATCGCAAGTCAGGACCTGCCGGTGGCGGGAACTCAGCGCTTGGACCTTGGCCGCGACGGCTGCCGAAAACGCGCTTTCCAAGGCGATGCCGCGATCGACGAGGTTTTGGGGCAGAAAGCCCGCGCCGAAATCTCCGACCAGGGCTGCAGTCTTCAGCATTCGGTTCAACCATTCCTCGCGATACGAGTCACTTCTGATGTCCAACACGCGCATGAGTACCTCCTTTCCACCGCGTTCCAGAGGTATCTTAATGTTCTTTTCCGACCGCTGCCATATAGATCATATTTTTTCCATTCAAGATATATATGCTTACAAATCACATATATCTTTGGAGTGTGGCCCTGTCATCCTCCTTGTGTGTTAAAAACCAGCGTCATTACTATAGTAGCCTGGTAATAAATGGATTACCCCTCAACTACGAAAGCCTTGCACCGAAGAATCAGTCCTGATTGCCGGATTCCGAAAGCCCGAGCGCAAGGAACTACGACTGATTTTCAGCATTCCGACTTTCAGAATCGAGGAATCAGCGGTGTTTCCCGGCGCCCTGACATTCGGAATCGAGAAATCATCAGTGGTTCCGTGCCTTGGGAACAGCGCCGTACCTGTTTCCGAGCTTCCATGTCGGCTTGGGAACGGGTATGATCGGTGCAAGCGTTGCGGCTCTGACAGCTGGAGGTTTTCAATGGAACGACGTGCGTTCATCACCACCGTGGGCAGTGCTCTTTTGCTGCGCGCCGCTTTCGGTCGCCATGCTTTTTCCGCAACTATTCAGACCGATATGCAACGTTGGCTGCTTTCCCTTCATCGTCATTGCAGCGATCTTCGGCGGGATGCTCTGACTCCTGTGCAATGGCAGCGGGCCCTTGAAGATCTCTACCGCATCATTTCGCCGCAAGATTTGATTCGGTTCATCGATTTCGATAAGTTGATCGACGGTTTGGATTATCCCGAGGACCAGTCGGCAATTGCCCCGGTTCGCTTCCCGGGGGTGGCCGGTCTGCCCAAGCGGCGCGGCTGGGTCGGCAAGATCTTCGGGAACCGGAAAGGCAGCGCGGTGGCTCCGCACGCCCACAACGACATGGTGAGCGCCCATTTCATCATTCGCGGCAGCTTCCACGTGCGCACCTTTCATCGCCGTTTCCAATTGGAGCGGCCCGGCCGGTTGGTTTTGGAACCGGCCGTGGACGGCGTTTTTTCTGCCGGGAAACTGCTGACCATGTCCGACGAACGTCATAACGTCCACTGGTTACAGGCCGTCTCCGACCATGCCTATACCTTCGACGTGCCGGTGACCAATTTGGGAGGCAACCGGACCTATGTCAATAAAGCGAACAAGTACAGCATGATCTTTGTGGATCCGGATCATGCCCGCAAAACTTCGGACGGTTTTTTGGAAACCGGCATTTTGGACGTACACCGCGCCATTGCTCGCTATGGCAAGGTCTGAGCGATAGTGCCGAGTATTGGTAAGTACATGGTAGTCCCGGCGGATAGAAATAATATTCGTTGAAAAAATCCTAATCGAGAGTAATATCCGCCAATCCGGCAGCTAAATCGGCTTTCAACCCGGAAAATCTTTCGCGGGTAGTTGATAATGCGCAAGAATCTTTGGGAGTCATGGGTTACGCCGCTTGGGCCTGAAAAAAGTTTAGGTTGCCCCATGGCCTTGAACCCCGTATCATAGGCGAAATTTTACCGGCCCTCATGCACAGTGCCGGGTGGGGGGTAGAAGATGATCGACGTGCCTTTCGATCGCGAAACCATTCAGCGGCTTATCGATGAACTGGAAATCGATATGACCCGGGGAACCATCCGTGAGATGAACCTGCTGGTCAACGCCGCGGAAAAGGAATTCAATACCCGCTTTGTGCGCATGGAATTCGGTGTGCCGGGCTTGGAGGCCAGCCAACTGGCCGCCCGCGCGGAAGCCCAAATGCTCATCGAGGAAGGTGTATCCAATACCTATCCCCCCTTTCAAGGAACGCCCGAACTGAAGCAGGCCGGTTCCGATTTCTGTAAGGCGTTTATGGACCTGGATATCCCGGCCGAGTGCGTCATTCCCACCGTGGGCTCCATGCAGGGCTGTTTTATTGCCGTGGGTCTGGCCGGTTTCCACAACCCCGAGAAGGACACCATCCTCTTCCTGGACCCGGGTTTTCCCGTCAATAAATTGCAAACCAAATTCTACGGTCTCGAATCCATCAGTATGGACCTGAAGGATTTCCGTGGTAGCGATCTCATTCGGGAGGTCGATCGCCTGTGCACGGAACACGCCGTGGGCGGCTGCATGTGGAGCAGTCCCAACAACCCGGCCTGGATCGTGCTCAGCGAGGATGAACTAAGGGGCCTGGCCGAGGTTTTCGACCGTCACGGCGTGATTGCTATTGAAGATATGGCCTACTTCGGCATGGATTTCCGGGAAGACTATTCGGTTCCCTTCGAACCGCCGTTCCAACCCACGATTGCCCGCTATACCGATCGAGTCTTCATCATCCTCAGTTCTTCCAAGTTGTTCAGCTACGCGGGGCAGCGTTGCGGCCTGACCTTGATTCCCCCGGGCTTTGCGCAACAGCGCTACCCGGCATTGAGAGACCGCTTCACCAAGGGCCGTATTTTGGACGCCTTTATTCACGGCGGCATCTACCCCTTGACTTCAGGGGTTTCCCAAGGATCGCAAAAAGGTCTGGCCACCTTGTTGCGCGCCGCCGTGGACAGGACTTACAATCCCTGGCTGGAGGTGCGCGAATACCAGCGGCGCGCCGGCTTCATGAAGCGCCAATTTCAGGAGAACGGCTTCTACCTGGTCTACGACAAGGATTGTGAAAAGCCCCTGGCCGACGGTTTCTACTTCACCATCGCCTATCCGGGGATGAACGGCTCCGAACTGGTCAAGGAGTTGATCCACTACGGCATCAGCGCCATCACCTTGAAGGTAACCGGCAGCACCAAGGAAGGCCTGCGCGCCTGTGTCAGCCTGTTTGCCCAGGATCAGTTCGAGGACCTGGCCCATCGGCTGAAACGATTCCACGAGGATCATCCGATACAGGTTCCGGCGGTCGCCGCCTCCGGTTCCTGATCGGGACTTCCCGGGTTTCCACGGTTCGGGTCACTTGGGAAGACGGACCACGCATTCCGTTCCGCCGCTCGAGAGCAGGTTCAGTTCGATGTTGCCGCCATGGGTGTTGCGGATGATGTCTTGGGCAATTGCCAGACCCAGGCCGATACCGTTGGCTTTGGTGGTGAAAAAAGGTGCGAATACCTTGTCCCGGTTCTTCTCGGGAATGCCGTCGCCGTTGTCGCGGACTCTTATCTCCACGTGGTCCTCGCGGTTGTTGGAGGACAGCAACACCCGCATATGGGCGCCCGTATCGGTACTGCCTCGGGTGACTGCCTCGAAAGCGTTGTTCAGGATATTGACCATTGCACGGCCCAAGTCTTCCCGCACCAGTTGGATTTTTCCGACGGAGGGATCCAGTTCCTGGCGGAACTCCAGTTGCATGCCGGCAGCGGCGGCCAAACGACCCCTGTAGGCGATATCGGCGTATTCGAACAGCAGGTCGTTCAGCGGGTAGGTTTCCTTGCGGTTCGTCGATCTTACCGAGAATGAAATCATGCTGTCGACAATCTCGTTGACCCGTGCTCCGTGCAGGTTGATGAAGCGCGCGTTTTCCAACAGGTCGCCCAGCAGTTCGCGCAGGTCGTCAAGGTCCTTATCCGAGATAACCTGCCGGTACTTTTCCAGGTAACCCGATATCTCACTCGCGATTTCGTGAGAAATGCCCGCGAAGTTGTCGATGAAGTTCAGCGGATTCTTGATTTCGTGAGCAATGCCCGACGCCATGGCGCCCAGGTTGGCCATTTTTTCCTGGGTAATCAGTTTCTCCCGGGTGCGAATCAGGTTCTGATTGGTTTTGGTCAGGTCCACATTGGCCTGCTGCAACTCGCGGGTGCGTTCTTCCACCTTTTGGGCCAGGTTGCGGTTGATCTCGTCCAACCGTTCATACAGGCGCGCATTTTCCAGCGAGATGGCGAACTGTCCCGAGAGCACGCTCAGCAAAGCCAGGCGTTCAGGTGTGAAGGCGCCGGCAATCAGGTCGTTTTCCAGATAGACAAGGGCGGTTATATTCCCCTGGTGAAAGATCGGCAGGCAGAGCACCGAACGCTTGTTGTGTTTGCGCATATACGGATTGCGCATAAAGCGTCCAATACGCGCCGCGTCCTCCAAGACCAGGCTTTCGCGTGTCCTCGCCACGTATTGCACTACCTCCCGGCACAGACCGGTGCTGTGTTCCAGGGGTTGGCCCAAACGGACGCGCACCTCGCGTCGACCCAGATCGCCTTCGGCCTCTACCACGATACCGGTTTCCTCGCGGAACAGCAGCAATCCACGTTGAGCTCCGGCGTTCTCCAGTAGGAAGCGCATGATCTTTTCCAGTAGCAGCGAAAGGTCGATCTCCTGGGAAATGGTTTGGCTTGCCTTGACCAGGGTCGTCAGGTCCAGGTCGGGTTGGGATGTCGGAGCCGAATGGGTCGAGGAGCGGCCGGCCAGTTCGGGGAAGGCTTCTTCCAGCGCTTCGACGCGCAACTCGGCGCCCCAGCGAGACCAGATATCGCGGGCATCGGCCAGGAAGGATCGTCCCGGGCTCAGCATGCCGCGCGCGTAGAAATGTCGGCCGGTGCATTCCCGGGCCAGGGCTTCCAGATGCAGGAAACCCGCCTCGGCAAAACCCCGGGCCGCCCGGTCGTAATGCGCCAATGCCTCATCGTGACGCGCCCTCAGACCGGCTCGTGTTGCCAGTAGCAATTCCAGGCGCGGCTCGAAGTTCACCGGCGACATTCCGGCCAGACGCCTCATTTCCTTTATCGGTTTTTTCATGGCGCGAAAGGTTTGCCGGCGCGTTTCCGGCTTGCAGCCGGCCGCCATGGCCAATCCGCGGAAGAGTACATAATCCGGGTACAGCGGGTGAAAGCAACTGACCACGCCGGGCACGGTTCGTACCATCGAAGCATCGGAAAGAATGCGCTCGTAGCGTCCGGCATAATAGTCAAGCGGCATACGCAGCATTAGAAAACGGGCCAAACTGTCCTGGCTCAAGAAATAGGTCTTCAGGTCGGGATCCCTTGCCGCGAAAAGGTTATCGGGTCCGGGTTTGCCTTGCAGGTAGGCCGCCCATTCGGCAACCAGGTTGGAGAACTCTGAGGAATCGCGACAGCGCCGCGCCCTGTCGGCCAACTGACGTTGCAGGGTCTTGACCTTATTCAGCGGCCTGCCGTCCGAAATCGCCACGGCCAGGTGGCCCATAATGGCGTAACCGCTCTGGAACACCAGCCCGGCCTGGGTATTCTCACGCATGGCCTCGGCGAAATAATCACCGGCGCGGCTGATATGATCCATCAAGGGATAGAATTGAGCGTAGCACAGCAATACCCGGCCGCGGATTTGAGGATCGTAAACCTGGCGGCTCAAGCGCAGCCCTTTGCGGGCAAAATAGAGACCGCGTTCCCAGCGATCCCACTCGAAACCCAAAAGCACGGCAAACATGACATAGGCCAGGGATGCCGTGGCGGCACGACCGCAACGCAGGCTGATATTGGACGACTTCAAGACCACCCATGCCCAAAAGTCCGGCCCTTTCGTGAAGGCGGCCGGAGCCAGAGCCAGAAGTAACCGGGCTTGTTGGTCGTATATGGGGTCTGTTTCGGTTTCCACGGGTTCGCCGCCCATGCGACGTAATTGCAGGGCGAGAAGGGCCAGTTCCTTCCACAGGTAGAGCCGGTTGACCCTGGCCGGCACCTTGATCCCCATACGCTCCAACCCTTCGCGAGCCAGGAAGACGGCGCGCTGCTTTTCGCCCAGGGCGGTGTATACCATAACACCCAAGTGGTAGATTTCCATGCCGCTGAAGCCCTCACGGCGAAGGCTCTCGAACAGATCGCGGGAACGGTTGATGCGATTTCGGGCCAGGGCGCAATGACCGCATTCCAGGTAGAGCGCCCGGGCCAATTCTCGCTGGCTTTGCCAATAGTCGCCGGCCAATAGGGCGAAGCCCTGCTCCAGGTAGCGGCTCGCGGCATCGTAGGCGCGTGAGGCCATGCTGCGCTTGCCGGCCTCCAGGTTCAGTTCTGCCAGACGCTCGCGATCCTCTTTTTTGGTGAGCAGAGGAACGGCGCGATTGAAGTGGTTGACCACCTCGAAGACGCGATTCATCAATACGCGATCAGGCCAATTGGCCAATCTGGCGCGGCCCAACCTCAAATGAGCCTCCTGGCGCAGTTTGGGCGCCATCATATAACTTGCCGCTTGCTGCAGACGGTCGTGTTGGAAGCTGTACTTGATTTCCGAGGGCGTGTCCTCTTCGAGGGAACCCTTGTCCAAGCGGAAGATGAGACCTTCTTCCAAGGCGCCGTTCAGGCAATCGGCGCAGGCGGCCGGGTTCATTTCACAGGCGATGGCCAGATCGGCCAGATTGAAGGGATTGCCCACGCAACCCGCGTACTGCAATACGTATTGGGTAGTGGGCGGCAATGTGCGAATACCCGCTACCAACAGATCGACGAGAGTGCCGCTGATCCCTGTTTCCCTGATTCGGGCCGGGTCCCATTTCCAGCTCCCCGAGTTGAAATCGAAGACGATCAGTTGGTCACGGTAGAGGCGTTTGAGGAATTCGCGAACAAAGTAGGGATTGCCGGAGGTGCGCGCCAAAGCCAGGGCGGCCAGTTCTCCGGCTCTTTTCCGGTTTTCGGAAAAGGCATCGGCGATCATAGCGGTTATGCTGGTCCTGCCCAAAGCTTCCAAGGCCAGGTGTTCTACTTGCGCGCCGTGTTCGCGAAGTTGGGTAAGGTAGGGATAAAGCGTTGCCGATTCGCCTTCCTCGTGATCGCGCCATGTACCGATGATCAAGATCTGTTTCTTGGTTTGATCGCCGGCGAGTTGATCCAATAGCGCCCGGGTTCCTTCATCCGACCAATGCAAATCGTCGAGGAAGAGCACCAGAGGGCGCTCCAGAGTGCCGAAGCAGCGGAACAGTTCGGGAAGCAATAAGCGCAGAGAATCAGGGGAGCGTCCGGTTATTTCCTGGTCGTGCACCTCACCGGAACCGATGACCAGTTCCAACTCGGGTACAGCGTCGACCAATACGGATGACGGGCCGCTCAAGGCTTCCAAAAGACGGCGTCGCCAGGCGGCGATGACACTGTCCGGCTCCCCCAGGATCTGTTTGACCAGATCGCGCGCGGCTTGGATGAGGCCGGTGTAGGGTTCGTTTTGCTGGTATTGTTCATAGTGTCCATGCGCGAAACACGCGCGTCCGCTGACGAACTCCTGCTCCATTTCCAGGACGAGGGAGGTTTTGCCGTAACCGGCCGGGCCGGAAATCAGGACCAGGCTGCATTGCCCGTTTTGCACTCCGGCGTAGACATCCCGCAGTATTTCGGTTTCGCGGTCGCGACCGTAGAGGCGGTCGGGGAGGATAAAACGCCCGGAAACATCGTTTCGGCCCGGTTTGAAGCCCCGGTCCGTGTCGCCTGTTGCATCCCGGCCTCGCAGCTCGTTTAAATCCTTCAGCAATCCGTAAGCGCCCTGGTAGCGCTCTTCCGGCGTTTTGGCCAATAGCTTGGCGATCACCGAAGCCAATGCGGGGGGGATGGCCGGGTCCAGGGTCTCCAGCGATTCCGGTTCGCGGGCAATGTGGTTGTAGATCATTTCCAGGGGTTCGTCCGCCGTATATGCCGGGCGCCCCGTCAACACCTCGTAAAAGGTGAGACCCAGGGAGTAGAAATCGGAGCGCGGGTCCAGCTTGCGGTTCATGCGGCCGGTTTGTTCGGGGGAAATATAGGCCAGACTGCCCGCGGGCAATTCGCTTTCAGAAACCCGTTGCGTCTCGCTGTTCAGCCGTACCGCGTAATGGAACCCGGTCAGTCGGACCTCGCCGGTAGCCGGATTGACCAGCACGCTGTCGGGTCGAATATTCTTGTGAATCACCTGGTTTTGATGCACCAGGCCGATGATTTTGACCAGGCCGATCGCCATATCCAGGAAGGCGGTGAAATTGTTTCGGGAGATCTGCCAATCGGAAAGGACCACACCGTCGAAATCTTCCAGCAACAGGTGAAAATCGTGGTCGCTGTCCTCCAGGCCCACGGGTTGCAACACGCCCGGAACATTCAGGTCGCGCAAAATGGCCATCTCGTTTTTCAAGGCCCGGCAGGTTCTGGATTCGTCGTAATGACCGGGATGTTTTAGGATGACAGGACGCGCGTCGTTACGTCGCACACCTCGCCACAAGATGATGTCGTCCCCCTCGTGAAGGACAATCAGCTCTTGAAAGCCAGCCATCCAGGTCATCCTCAACCCCAAAAAATGGAAATTGATACCAACCGACACATACTAGAAAATATATCTGCCGTCCGCCATTATAACTTGATTTAAAAATTCAGCCGAAGAGAATTTTTCTTGTAACCTCGTTCAAGCAACTATCGTCACTTCGGCACTTCGGCGGTAAACATCCTCAGATGGGGTTCACGGCTGTCCAGGTCGTCGAAAATAAGCCTCGGGTAAGATTTACCGATTGGAAATAAGTGTAGGGACAATCCTTCAAACTTTGCTTCAAGATCTTGTAAGGTCATCCCCGGCAATAAGATATTCAGCTGTTCGGGAAGCCAGTCCAGAACGGGATTTCCATACACATCGAAAACATCGAAGCCAATTTCGGAACGGGCCAGAACATAAAAACCTTCTACGCAAACCGTCAAATCGGTATAAATGCTCTCCTCCGCCGTCTGCTCCCAGACCAGTTCCCTGTCGTCCATCAGCAACAAAATGCCGCTTTCAGTCAACATATAAAAGGTATCGTGATCCACGGCGCAAACGCGTACCGGCCGCATGCCCAGCGGCAGATAGAGGGTGGTTATGGAGGCGTTGTCAAGACGCAGCACCTCGATGCGATCGCCCACCAGATCGGGGCGTGGACCCAGTACCACGCTGTCGCCGGCCATGGAGAAGCGGGTTCTTGCAAATAGATCTTCCCCCGGCCTGTCGAACCGTTCCACCAGTAAGCCGCCGTGATTGCGGAAGACCTGTACCATGCGGCCGCGGTCGGTTTGTACCTTACAGTAGAAGGCGTCGGCATAGTGTGAGGCGGCAAAATCCAGCACGGGATACGGCACGGTCCAGGTTTCGCTGCCCGGTCGCCAGACGGTGAGCCTGCCCGCTTGTTGTTTATCGGCGGTCCATATCAACAGGGTTTCCCAAGGGCCGGCAAAGCTTACCCGATCGGGTCTTTGCGCCAGCGGAAGCTCGCCGATGACCAGCCCGTCACGTTGTTTCATAACCAATGTCAGGCCGTCGCGTGTGTCCAGGTGAACAGCGGCATCGAAAAGGGAGCGGGCGGGATATGCTCGTTCCGAAACCGTGGATACTTCAGTGAAACCACTCCATAAAACGCCGATTAGCAACCAATGCATCATTTTTCAACCCCCGGGCCTCAACAGACCAAGATCATGCTTTCATCTTGGCTTCTATATGTGAAGGCTTTAGGAACCCTGGTTGAAAGAAGCGTGAATCCGCCGGCAGTTTTACCCGGCTTTACTCTTCAACATCCGGTCCGGGGTTTTTAATGCCCATCCAGATCCAATCCTCGTGGAGCACGAAGCGACGCTTGTGGTTGAAACGCAGCCAGGGGATACCGTCCTCCTGGTAGGTTTCTTCGAAATCGCGCGCCAACAGTCCGAACATGCCGACGAAGTGACCCTGGTGCCGGAAATCCAGCGGTGAGGAGATGGTCAGCAGGCCGCCGGGTTTCAGGAGTCCGATAATATCGGACAGCAAACTCGCGGGGTCATCGCTCAAGTCCAGCAGGTGTCCGCAGTTGATCCAATCGAAGGTCTCCGCTTCGAAGGGCAGCAGGTTGACATCGGCGCACACCACGCGGGCGTTGGGCGCCGGGGGTTTGGGAAGCACCTCGCGAGCCGGCCCGTCTTCGGGGACGAAGTAGCGAACCAGGATTTCGGATGCGATCAGATGCCGGTTGGCCAACATGGCCAGGTACGGATTGACCTCGACCCCCAGGGCAACGGTGCAGTGGTCGGCCATGCGTTGCACCATACCGCCCTGGCCGCAACCCACATCCAGGCCCATGGGATAGCGCGTGCCCTGAACCCTTTCCTCGATAACATCCTCGGGCGTACGCCGCACCAACTCCGAGACGAAGGTGGGTAGGGCCGGGCAGTCCCAGAAACCCGGGTAACCCTCGCCCGGCACCTCTGTGTCCACCGGGGAAATATAGTCTGAATCAAGGGTGCTGTAGCGCGAGAAGAACCAGCTTTTAAGTTCCTCGTCCTCGCCGAATTCGGCAATGGCCCGTGAAATAGACCAGACCTCGTTACCGAGAAAACGGTCGATTCGCGGAGCCAGAATCGGCGTGCCGCATAATACGGGATAAATACATTCTCCGGCACTGTACAGGCCTTCGTCAAAAGCTTCCAAGGCGTCGCCCGTCTCGGGACAACGAGCCTTCGCCATCAGGCTTTCAATGTCAAGGATGTTCTCCTCGCTCATGGAGTAGTACCCCCGTTCCAGTTTTGTCAAAACATACCATATTAGAGACGACAAGGGCCGCTGAAAGGCGGCCCTTGAGTACGTGTTTTTTTGTTTGCGAACGATTAGAAGTTGCGACCGATCCAGAAGTCCATGCGGTAACTGGAGGGCAACGTCTCGAAATTGGTGCGTCTTGACCAGGTCCAGTTGAAATCGAGGCCCTGGAAGTTCAGGCTCATATTGAACCCGGTGGCCCCGATCAGGTAGTCCGGGTCGTAGATTTCGGGGTCGAAACCTTCATCATCGCCTTGGAACTCGAAGTTGAAGGTATCGTCATCAAACCAGGTGCCGCCCGCGTCGATGAAGAAGGCCGCGCGGATATTGCGGAAACCGAAGCCGCCGGGGAAGGCCAGCGCATCGATCAACGGGAAGCGGTACTCGAACTGGGTCATGAAACGGCGGGACCCGATCAGGCTGCGGTACTCGAAATCACCGCGCAGGTTGTTGTTGCCGCCCAGGGTCCAGAAGTCGGGGAAGTCCCCGTCCGAGTAGTTGCCCAACACGCGGAAGGCCAGGTTGGAACGGGCCGTCACCTCGCGATAGGCCCGGAAGTCCATGCTGTAGGAGGTCGAAGCGTTGAAGATGTGGGTCGCGCGGACATCCAGCGACATACCGTGCTGGGGCCCCCACTGCCGGTAACGAATCGTGTCCCGCGAGAAGCCCAGGTTGACATAGGGTTCGGTATAGTCCGCGGGCACCACCTGGGGGATCAGGATGTCGGGGTCGAAGATGAAGGGTTCCAACCGGTAGACGTAGGTGTCGCGGTCGGTCATGCCCACGCTGCCTTCAATTCGGTTCCAGGTGCTCAACGGATAACGCGCAAAGGCGCTGACGTCGGCGTATTTGTAGTTGCGCTCCACGCGCTGCAGGGTGAAGCGGTCCACGAAGAACTGCGAGACATACGCCGCCGTGCCGCCCCATTGCAGACGGCGGGTGCGGTTGAGGTAATTCACGAAGTAGTTCTCGAAACTGGAAACCGTATAGGTGTTGATGAACAACTCGTGGTTACCCAAGGTGTCGGTAAAGGTCACCGCGGAACTGGAAATGAAGCGGCCGTCGTCGGTAGCGCCCGCGGTCACGTTGGCGTTGGACACCGAGAAGTTACCCCTCAGCGAGTACTCGGAGAGGCGATCGGGATCCAGCTTGATGCCGGAGTCCATTTTGTATTCCTTGACGTTGGCGTAGTTGTCGCGGGCCACATCGTAGAATTCTTCGCGATCCTCGGGTTTTTCCATGCGGTAGACGCGGTAGCGACCCTGGTAGTAGGCGGTGAACACCAGTTGGCGCTTTTCCTCGCCCTCTTTGTGGTCGTAAACCGTGCGTTCCTGGGGCGCGAAGGCGCCGGTCAGGATGTTGGTGTACTGTTTCTTGACACCGGTATCCAGGTCCAGTTCGTAGATATTGTAGATATCGTCGAAGCGGTCGGAACTGAAGTAGATGGAACTCATATCATCGCTGTAGGTCGCCTGGATGTCGTTACCCAAGCCGCTGGTGAGCTGGGTTTGCTCGCTCGTGGCCAGATCGATGCTGAAGATCTTGAAGAAACCGTCGCGGCTGGAAGAATAGAGAATTTCCTTGCCGTCCGGCGAAACACGCGGGTTGCGGTCCATGTGTTTGTCATTGGTGATGTTCTTGATTTCCTTGGTGGTACGGTCATAGGCGAAGATGTCGAAAAAGCCCCTGCGGTTACCGCCGAAGTAGATGGTATTGTTGTCCTTGGAGAATACCGGCGATTGAGCGTCGCGGATCTCGTCGAACTTGATCATCTCTTTTTCCTTACCTGTCAGCACGTTCGAGATGAACAACACCATGGTGCCTTCCTGGCGAGCGGCGAAGGCGATTTCATTGCCGTCGTTGTTCCAGCCCAGGTCGTTGATGCCGGAATAGGCGCCCACGTTGATTTCAGTGTATTTGTTGGTAATGCCCTTGGTCAGGTTCTTGAAGAGGCGGCCGTCCTTGGTGGAAATGAGCACCAGGTCCAACTCGTTTTTAACGGGAACGATGGCCGCAAACAGGTCGCCGCTGGGAGAGAGTTCCGGCGACAGGGTGGTGATGGTGCGCCTGGTGCGAATTTCGCGAGCGTGGTCATCCGGTTCTTCCTTCTCGGGTAACAGCCAGACATAGCGCTTGCGCAGATACTTGCGGAAGTCGCGATCGAATTCCTCGGGGCTGATCTCGAAAGCGCGCGAGATGGCGCCGCCCACGTTGCCGGCGATGTTCTTGCGGAACTGCCATAAAAAGTCGCGCACGCCCTCGATGCCGTACTGCTCCTCGATGTAATCGAAGGCGGCGTGTCCCACCCGGTAGGCGATGTAGGACTGATTGCCGAAGTTGCGCAGCGACAGGGCGCCGCTGGCGTTGACGGCCACATCGCGCAGAACCATGCGGTCCAGGTTGTTCTCGTCATCGGCCACGTAGCTGGCCATACCCTCATCGAACCAGGTGGGGGTTTGCGCCCGAATGATGGTGCTGATGCGGTTGTTGTACAGCATGTCGTACTGGAAGATGTGGGTCAACTCGTGCACGATCAAGGCGTAGAGTGGTTCGGGCGCCAGATCGACCGGCATCAGGATACGGCTTTGGAACGGCTCTGCAAAAGCGCCCACCGAACGAGGGAGGAAGCCCGGAAAAACGTTGGTGTGTGAAAACTCCTCGTGGGTTTTGTAGAAGATAAACGGCACCTTGAAGTTCAACTCGTGCTGGAGCTTGCCGGAAATACGGGTATAGGCCGCTTCCACCTTGTTGGCAACGTCTTCCAACAGGTGCTCCGTGCCTTCGTAGTGATAGATCTTGAAGTGTTCGGACTCGTAAATCTTCCAGTTGTAGGTTTGGTCCACAACCTTGTTTTTGCCTCTCGCCATGAGCGGCGAGGGCGCCGCGAGGGCAATCAGCAGTATCGATGACGCGAGAAATCTCAAGTCAGGCCTCCTCTGGGTCCTTTGGGGGTAATGCGGTTCACTTCAGTATGCGTTGGTCTTGGACAACCGTGTTGGTAAACAGGCCCAATACCCTGTCGGATACACGTTGCAACAGGTCATAGTAGGCGAGCCGCTGGTCGGCTTCCTTACCCAAGACATCCATGTCGTCGCCAAGAACCTCTCGATAGAGCATGCGGCCCGTCTTGAGGTCGTAGACGCAAACGCGAATGGCCAACTCGAATCCGGTCATTTCCACGAACTGGGTTCGGTAGACCACGCGGCCGTTCACGGTTTCGTCCTGAACACGCCGGAAACTGGACAGGTCGCGAACTTCGAAGGACACCACCCCGGTCAGGGCCAGAGTCCTGCCCGGATTATCCACTTCCAGCGTTTTGAAAAAGGGCTGTTCGCGCTCGAAGAAAGAGCGCGGGTCTTTGGTCGAAAGGTCCACCGGTTCTTTATCGACGACATCGATCACGTTCTCACGAACCAACTCCCGGCGGAAGAAGTTGACGGCCTCCAGGTCAGGTTCGAAGTTCTCGTTCTTGACATCGGAGATGAAACCCGGAAAGTATATGTGGTCATAATTGCTTAAATCCAGCTTGGCGGGAAGGGACAGGTCGATGGGCACGGTGTTTCTCTTCTCATTGGTCGCACATCCCGTCAGCATGAACAGCGCGGCAAAAACCGCGATTATCTTCTTCATGCGTCACCTTCTTTTTTGCCTGATTTCTTCGGTTTTACCTTATCCTCCTCCCGGGCCTCCTCGCGTTTCCTTGCCTTGATCTTCTGGTCGCGTTCCAATTGGCGTTGGTGTTTGCGGTAAAAACTGCGAAAGCGTTTTAAATTCTTGCGGATGTCGGAGCTGTCTTCGTCCAGGGCCAGGGCCTGCTCATAAAGGTCACCGGCCTTTTGGTAATTGCCTACGGACTCATAGGCCACGGCCAGGTTGTTGAGGGCGTCCGAGTTGTCGGGATCCTCTTTGACGACTTTTTCCCAGCGGAAGATGGCCTCGTTCCAAAGCCCGAACTTGGCGGCCTGCCGACCGAATTCCAACTCTGCACCGATGATTCTGCGGTCCAGCCGGGTTTTCTTCTTTTGAGCCATCGCTTCCGGGGCCAGGATGAGGAAGAGGGAGAGGAAACAAAGGAAAAAGGATCTGGAACGCATCACTGGACTCCTTCTGCGTATTACAACGCTCTGTATAGGAACTTTTATGCCAAAAATCGACCCAAAACACAAGGATGGGTTTCACATATCCTATCGGCAAAGAATCCTTTAACCAACAAAGATTTACCGAATCACCGGTCCTTGGCGGCCCAAACCGGCGCGGCCCGGGCGATGTCGCCAAAATGAGACCCTTCCTGTCCCCAAAATAACACAAACCGGACACAATTTGATTCCAAGGAAATGTCTTGAGTATAAGTACTTAAGCCTTGGGAACAAGTACCCGTGCGTTCGGGCGGGTCTCGCGGGTCCTCCCTTATAAAACTTAAGCAACTTCAATGCCGAGAGCAAGAAGCGAACATCGGCTCAGTTAAATGTACTCAATTTCTTGGACTCCTTGTTCACATCGGCCCGCAGGTTCTTCAACTCTCCGATATAGAAGCGGCAGGAATCCTTGTTGCCGGCCTCGTAGGCCTCCTCGAACCGGGCGCGCATGCGATTGATCATCTTTCCCGTGTCCTCGGCGTCCAGGTCGATCGAGTCTTTGCGCTTCATTTCGGCCAGCGCTTCTTGTTCTTCCGTGATGTAAGCGCCCAACTCATTGAGTACGTTCAGGTAGTGTTCGCATTCCGTGGTGTCGCCCTGACTAAGCGCCTCATGGAACTTTTCGCGGGATTGTTGGATCATGCGCTCTTGCAGTTCCCGCTCGGCTTCGAGGTTGTTCTCCAATTGGGCGATCATCTCGCGCTCTTCAGTAGTATCGACCTGTAGTTGTTGTAGTTCGCGCATATAGTAGCGGCAGTTTTCCAGGTTGCGGTTATCGAAGGCCTTCTTGAATTCCCGGCGGCGTTTTTGGGCATGCTGTTCCTTCAGGCGCAGGGCGTCGGCCTCCTGCAGCATCTCTTCAAGCTTGATCATGGCGCGTTCTTCCGGGCCCACATCGTTGACCAACTGTTTCAACTCGCGGAGGTAGTACCGGCAGCCGTCCAGGTTCTGCTTAGTCAGGGCGTCGCGGAAATGGTCGCGGGCGGCGTTGATGAACTTTTCCTTCAGTTCCAGTTCCTCTTCTCCGCTGATGCGCTTGCGTAACCGGGCCAGCGCTTTGGTTTCCGCGGCAACCTCGGCCCTGAGAGCCTTCAGGTCCCTAAGGTTCTCCTTACATGCTTCAATGTCCTTGCGCTTGATGGCCTGATCGAATTCGGCCTTCAACTCGTCGATGCGTTGCCGCCGCAATTCCTCGGCGGTGCGTTCGGCCAGGCGCTGCTTCAAGGCTTCGAAGGCCGCCTTCTCATGGGTGACGTCTACCTTCAACAGCGATTCCAATTCGGTAAGCAGTCGCTGGCAACGCACCTCGTCTTCTTCTTCCAGCGCGTTGAGGAACTGGCGGCGGGTGCGTTGGGTCCACCGCGTGCGCTGCTTGGCCTCGCTTTGTTGCTTCTCCTCCAGCACCTTGTAACGCGCCTGCTCCTCGGCGGTATCCGCCTCCAATTCCGCCAATCGCTTCAGGACACGGTCGCAACCGTCCAGGTCCCGCTTATCGTAGCGCCGTTGGAACGACCAACGCAGGTCCTCGATCTCCTGCAGCCGCTTCATCTCCTCGCGGCGCTTTTCCTCTTCGCTCTTCAGATCGTATTTCAGTTGCTTGAGCTGTTTCTTTTCCTCTGTGACATCGACGTCCAGCTTCTTCAATTCCTTGAGGCAATAGCGCACGCTGTCGGGATTGCGGGTCTCCATGGCCACCCGAAAAGCCTCGCGCGCTTCTTTGATCAACTGTTTGCGCTTCGTCTCGTTTTGGGCTTTCTCATCCTCGGCGACCTTTTCCTCCAGCCTGGTCAACATGATTTCCTCGGACACCACTTCCACGCCCATGGCCCGCAACTCTTGCAGGCAATAGCGTACGCTGGAGATATTGCCGGTTTCATAGGCCATGCGAAACTGGTGGCGGGCCTCTTTGACTTCCTGATTGGATTCCCCGTCCTTTCTCGACGGCCTGGACATCATGCTGGGATCGACGGAGGTGCGTTTGGCCTGACTCGCCGACTTGTCGGATGTTTTCGGCTTGCCGGCCGCGGCTTTGCGGCGCTGCTTGGACGGCTTGCCGCCGCGTTTGGCCAGCGTCTCCTCGGGGATGTCGGCCTCCGCCAGGGGCGCGGTCAACGATTTCAACTCCATCACGAAGTCGTGAGCCAGGTCGAATCGAGCGTCGGCATCCTTGTGCAGGATGGTCTGGAATACCTGGGACAGGGCGTGCACGTCAATGAAATCGGCAAAGATTTCAAACGACAGGTTGGGCGGCTCGTGAGCGATTTTATAGAGGATGGAGTGCAGGGTCTCGCCGTCGAAGGGCAAGGCGCCGGTCAGTATCTCGTAGGCCACGGTGCCGAAGCTGAACAGGTCGGAATGAATGTCCAACTTGCCGCCCATCACCTGCTCGGGGCTGGAGTAACTGGGCGTGCCCAGGAAATAACCCGTGGCGGTCAATTTGGAGTCCTTCAGCTTGGCCAGACCGAAATCCAGGATCTTGACCCGCGCCCTTTTGCCCTTGTTCTTGGGAATGACGAGGATGTTGCCGGGTTTCACGTCGCGATGGATGACGCCCTCTTCGTGCGCATAGTCCAAACCCGCGGCGATCTGCTCCAAAATGGGAATATACCATTTCAAGCGATCGATGAAGTGTTTGTCGAAAAAGGCGTCCAGGGCCTCGCCTTTGATGAACTCCATGACCAGGTAGGGCTCGTCATCCATCAGGCCGGAATCGTAGACGGAGACGATGTTGGGATGATTCAAACGCCCGTTGGCGCGGGCTTCCAGGAAGAATCGTTCCTTGAATTCATCGTAGTCGCTCTTGTTTTTCATATTCCCGGTGCGCATGGTCTTGATGGCGACCAGACGTTCCAGGTTGGGGTCGTGACCCTTGAAAACGGACCCCATGGCGCCTTCCCCTAGAAGGCCTTTAATGATGTATCTGCCGATTTTCCGTTCCGACATGAATAGGTAACCTGTCTCCAACCTCTTGGATAAGAAATTAGGTGATCGTGCTCGGGAAGTCCGGAACCAAAATATATCGGCGTATCGGCAGCCCGAACTCATCGCCCAAGCGGCTTGATGAAGAGATTAAGAAAGATTTACAAACCGGGAAAGACCATATTTCCACAATTCCACCGGAGGCAGATCATTTTATACCGGAACCCTCCAAAAGTGAAGCACTGCCCACGGTTTGTAGTTAATCGTACGAATCTCGGAAGCAAAACCCGTAATCGAACCCGCGGAATTTTCTTCCAGGAGGAAAAAAGCGCCCGGGTCGTTAGTGCGGGGTAGTGAGAACCGCCCCCGGTGGGTTCCGTTCCCGGCGAAAGATCCGGTCGGGCAACGAAACGGGGCGCCGTTCCCGGGCGGGGGTATTGTCAAAAGAAAAAACACAACACGATGCCAGGGAAGCGGGTTTTTCAGGCCTGAAAAAGGAGCTTTCGGCCCGAAAACCGGGCGCTGAGAATCCACGAACCCATATCAATCCCCGAAATCGGCGCCGTAAGCCGCCAGTTTCACAACTTCGCGCCGGGATTGAAGCATCTCCGTCAGAGAGCCCGGGTCACATTTTCGCAAAAAACAACCCGGGTTGACGTCTCGTTGCGTCCTTTTTCGGGATTGGAACCACCTTCCAGCCGCTCAGGTATAACCAATCCCGGGAACGGAACCGGTTGTCGACCTCAAGACCGGTCCTGTTCCCGGGAACGGAACCACCCCGGCGACTGTCAACCGGTCCCATTCCCGGGCGAAAGACCCTTCCAAGCCGATTTAAGGGTCCTTTTTGGCAAAAAAGTGATGAAATTCGGCCAAATTGCAGGTCTGACAACCAAATGAGGTGATTTTTAGCTAAAAGTAACAAACCTGCCCGGGCGCATACGCACCCTACATGCATGCAAGCCAAGCATCGCCCCCAGGGCGAGGCGAGGCGGAACCCCCCTGGGCGCGCACGCATCCTGCGTGCATTTCCAGACGATTGCATCAGAATGACCGTGGGTTTTAAATGGACCCCGGAAGTTGCAATGGAAGCTTGCTCCTTCAAGGCTCCGTTTCTCTGCACAAGGGCCTCATGCTCGCCCAGAGGTACAAAATCCCGGCTTGGTTGAGGGTCGTCAGGGCATGGTAAATGTGGGAAGAGGGGTAACTTGCAACTTCCCGGCTTTATTCCTTGACCCACGGTCATTCTAATGCAACCGTCTGGAAATGCACGCAGGATGCGTGCGCGCCCAGGGGTTTCCGCCTCGCCTCGCCCGGAGGGCGATGCTCGGCTTGCATGCCCGGGTTGATGCTCGCAGACATTCGATGAGCTGTTCACCCAAGCGATTCCGCATGATAAAGTGAAGCAACGCTATGGAGTGTGACAGCCTTGACCGATTCTCAATTCGATATCTTTATCAGCTACAGCGAACAGGACGGCGATTGGGTTCGCAACTGGTTGCTTCCCCGCCTGGAACAGGCAGGCTGCCGGGTTTGTATCGATACCCGCGATTTTGAAATCGGCAAACCCAGGCTGGTCAATAAAGAAGATGCGGTAGCTCATAGCGCTTTTACCATCCTGGTCCTAAGCCCTTTTTGGGTGGAAAGCGAGGCGCCGGTATTCGAGGCCCTTCTACTTCAGGATGACGATCCGATGGGCTTGCACCGTCGTCTGCTGCCGGTCATGTTGGCGGATTGCCAATTGCCCAAGAGGTTGGCCGTCCTGACTCGGGGCGACTTCCGCGAGCCGAACTGTCGGGAGGATGAATTATCCCGACTGCTCAAGCAAATCGGCAAGACCCGCGTCAAACCGGCGACTCTTCCTGAACCCGAACCGGTCTACCGTAGCCGGCGTATACGGGAAATCACCGAAGCCCTGAAGAAAGTAAAACAACAGTTGGAACAGGCCGCAATCGAGGAGAAGCCAACCCAAGCGCTCAAAGCGAAGGAATTGGAATTGAAACGTCAACTGCGCGAGGGCGGCCGGCGGCAACCCGGCGAAATCCTTTGCGACCGCTATAAGCTGATCGACGTTTTGGGCAAAGGCGGCTTCGCCACGGTATGGAAGGCTTGGGATATTCCTAGACTTCGCCTGGTTGCAGTGAAGATCATGCACGGGCAATTTACGGGTGACAAGACGCGCAAGGAACGCTTCTTCCGGGGCGCCCGCAAGATGCGGGAACTTCGCCATCCCGCCGTTGTCGATGTTTTCGACGAGCAATGTGAAGACGAAGGGTTCCCTTTCTTCGCCATGGCCTACCAGGCCGGCGGCAATCTACACGAACAGGTCCTCCAGGGAAAGTTGGATGAAGCGGCCGTCCTGGCCGTGATTCACACCGTTGGCGAAGCACTGGCTTATGCCCATCAGCATGACCTGGTGCATCGAGACATCAAGCCTGGAAACATTCTCCTCGATGGTCAGGGCCGGGCCTGCTTAACGGACTTCGACCTGGTCAAGGCAGCGGATTCTACGGGCGGCACCCAGACCCACGCCGCCATGGGTACCTTTGGCTACGCGGCCCCCGAATTGATGGCCGAGGCCAAAGATGCCGGCGTGGCCGCTGACATCTACGGCTTGGGGATGACGACCTTGTTTGCTCTCTATGGTAAAGACCTGCCCTATGAGGTGGTGCGCGATGCAACCGGGTTGATCGAACCTTTGGCTTGTGCGCCTCACCTGAAAAAGGCGATTACCAAAGCGACAGCCTGGTCCCTTGAAGAACGGTTTCCTACGGTAGAAGCCTTCCTGGCGGCCCTGGAACCTCCCGAACTACTCAACATGTCTCAACCCGATCCAAAGGCTCCGAACGACTTCAAACCCGGCGATGACTGGGTCTACATCGCCCCCGGCGAATTCATCATGGGCGATGACCAAAGTGAGTATGCCGATGAAAAACCTGCCCACCAGGTGCGGATCACCGAGGCCTTTTGGCTGGGCCGGTACCCGGTTACCAACCGGGCGTTCCGCCAGTTTTGGGAAGCCGGTGGGTACAAAGAGCAGCGCTTTTGGACGGATGAAGGCTGGGATTGGCTTAAGTCAAAGGGTAAGAACAAACCCTTGGGTTGGGACCGCGCCGGCTTTGAGGAGGATGAGCAACCGGTTGTAGGCGTTAGTTGGTTTGAAGCAAGCGCCTACTGCAAATGGTTGAGCGGAACCATGGCGTTACCGTCGGAGTTGTCGGTAATGCTACCCACGGGGGCGCAATGGGAATGGGCGGCTCGTGGAAGCGAAAACCGCCCCTACCCATGGGGGACGCGAAAGCCATCCAAGGAACTGGCGAATTTTGGCGGAACGGTTGGGAAAACAACCGCTGTCGGCTCCTGCCCGAAAGGCGCCACGCCGGAAGGCGTCCATGACATGGCGGGTAATGTTTGGGAGTGGTGCCGTGATCATTGGTCCGATCGGGCATACCGGCAGCGGCAATCGATAACAGAAGATCCATACCACCAGGAGGGCGATGCTGCCGTGCGGGCGCTACGTGGCGGTGCCTGGTACTGCTTCGCCGCCGACCTGCGGGCTTCGAACCGCTACGGGGACCGCGTCTGGAACCGCGACGACAGCATCGGCTTTCGCTGTTGTTTGTGTCGGCGGCCCGAGCACGGTTGATTCTTGGGCCTTGACCCATTGGGTTTTGGGGACGAAGCTCCAAAACTTCTTTGCGATTGACACTGGTGAGCTTCCGGTAAGCGTGCGCACCTGCTCCCTTTTCTCCCCCGCGACGGCCTCTCGGCCCTCTTCAACTATATCGACAACGGCCTGCACGTCCGGTTCCCGAAGTGAGATCAAGCCCTCCGGTTTGTAACAAGGGCTCGGAATATTCGTGTTTACGCCATGGCTCGAGGCTACAAACCGGAGGGGAACACCTCCCTGGGTATTAACCCGCTGGGATATGATTAGCTTTCCGTTTTCGGTTCAAGTTGTGAGAGTTGGATGTCACCCTTGGCATCTACCTTCATCAGATAATCCATTGGTGAAGACGGTATGTTGTCGACGAGAATCTCAAGCTTGCTCTCTCCATACCACTGACCGTAAATTTTCCACTCTTCATCCCAGATTTGGCAAAGACCATTCATTGTTTGGGCATTGAGCGGTTTGTCCTTATGCTGGGAGATCCAAGCATAGACCTCCGAATCGGAGGAATGCGGAAAAACAGTTCGGCTATCTCCCGGATTCTCGGTGTTAACGATTGAGACGGTAGTGTCTGACTGGTTTTCACAACCCTTAACTGCAGTAGTCATCTTAAAACTCCTTTTAAACCCTTTAGTTGTCTAATTATTTGTTCTTCAGAACTCCCCTTTTGGAAGAATTATTTTGGACAGGAATGCGAAGTTTTTGAATTCTTACTGTTTCTTTAGAAAGCTCTTAGGGCCTTGTATAGAAAGTGAAAAAATGACAAGCTTGTGTTTCCGAATGTCCATCCGTCAGGCGTTAAACAGCCTCCCGGATAACATCCTGTTCGATTTGTTACATAGGGCCGTAAAACGGAATGAACCAGTAATATAGAAGGGCAATATAGGTCCACGTCAGGTACACGCCTTTCTCACTCGCAAAAAGGTACATTAACCCGACGTTGGCGAAAAGAGTAGCGGCTATACCGCCGGCAAGAACGGCAGCTATTCCCAGAATTGTAGACAAAGGAGGAAATTTAGCCGTCATGCCCGCTAGGCCGGCAAGTCCGCCGGCGATAGCGAGAGACCCCTGTGCAAGATTTATTTGGCCATTGGCGATCCGGTCAATGTCCTCTCGGGGGACCGACAAAACGAGCCCCCAGCCATTGGCGCTGAACTCCAAACTAAGCTCACTTTGTTGGTTTTCGGCAGACATCGAGCGGCGCTCCTGCTGCTCCTGAAGATACTTTTGGGCATCCTCGATCTGCGAAATTGAATTCATATACTCGGGAACAGTCAAATCGGGTTTCACACCGTCACCATAGACAAGACTTTTAACGGACTGATTAACGGAATCTTCGTACTTCTTTTCAATGCTGATTCCTTTTTCCCGCAAGTACTTGACGGGATCGGCGTACAAGGCAGCCCGAACGGTCTTGTCTTTGGGAAGGGCCTCGACCACAGCCAGTGTGGGGTCGATCTCGCCAGTGGGATGATCGATCTGCTTCTGGATTTGCCAACGCTGGCGTCCGCTGGCGTCGTCCTTATTCCATAAGTCCACCTTGGTGCCATCGGACGTACAGCTCAGGTATTTGCGACTGCCGCTGACGCCATTTTCAGGAAACAGGTGAAAAGTATCGGGGGTTGGTGCACCGAATGCTGTAGATAGTTTCCAACGTTGACGACCGCTGCCGTCATCACAATTCCACAGATCTACCACGGTGCCGTCGCTATTACAGCTCAGGTATTTGCGGTTTGAAGACAGGCCGCGATTGACCAAAATGTTATAAATATCCTTCTCCAAGGGTTTGAATTCCCATTGCTGCCGACCCGATCCATCATCTTCGCTCCAAAGATCGACGATGGACCCATCAGCCTTGCAACTTAAGACACTTCTGTTCCCGGTCAACCCGCGTAGCACCTGTAAATTGCGTGTTCCGGTGATGATCATAATACACCTCCTCGGAGCAGAATCTACAACCGAAGCGGTTGCTGCCCACTACTACGGTAGTGAGTTCAAGAGAAAAAACCTATCACCCGAGGCAGAGATTTTCGAGCGAACCGGCTTCTATTGGGGGGACTCCGACGAATCCAAACAGCCCACGAGGAAGCGGCCGATGATCCTGTCTTCTTCTATTCGCCGGCCGCACAAAGCTACTCCTGGTTACGACCTTCGGTCTGCCGGCTCGATGTGTTCATGCGTTCCTCCCACAAGCTACGGAAACGTCGGCGGGCGCGGTACAGCACACGGTAGAAATGATCCCGATGAAGATCGAGATCGCGGCAAATTTCCCAGCCGGTCTGGTCTGCCATATAGTACCGGAACAACACCTGTCGGTCTCGCTCAGTATTAAGCTCTTTGATTACCTCTCGCACCAGTCTGAACCGCTCCTTTTGCATAAGCTGATTCAGCGGATCCTCGCGATCGTCCGTCACCTCGACTGCCGGCTCTGAAGGGTCCGAACAGGTGGCGCGAGAGGCCGCACCTCGATAGAGTTGGATACTTAAGTTCCTGGCTAAACCGCGCAGAAATGCGCCAAGGCGTTCCGGGTGTTTCACCTGACCGTTCCTGATCTTCTTGATCCCTATCATGAATGTCTCTTGATACAAATCCTCGGCATCGCTGCGGTCACGGGTCCAGCCTTGCAGCCAAATACGAAGCCGTGGCCCGTAGTGTTCGACCAGCGCGACCTCGGCTTCAAGTTCGCCGGCGTTGATGCGATGAACCAGTTCAGCGTCTGAAATTCTCGAACTGAAGTTCTCTTGGAAAGGTCACCCGTGAATTGGACAATCTGAGGACATACTCGTTTTTCGAATCTACCATGATCGATACCAAAACGCCCAAACTTGATCAGCTTGTCTCTTGATAATACTCCTGTGAAGGGCCTTCTGCCGAGAATCGCCCCCCGGGCGAGATGAGGCGAGTCGTGCGTTTGGGTCTGTAAGTAGTTTTTATCAAACACAAGCACCTGCCCATCCCACGAAGAGCACGCAGGATGCGTGCGCGCCCAGGGTTTTTGCCTCGCCTCGCCCGGAGGGCGATGCTTGGTTTGCAGGCACGCGGGATGCCCGCGGTCCCGGGGGTTTTCTCTCGTTAGATACCCGCCTTGGAATTGCTGATTGCTCCGGCTCCGGCGATTGGGGTTACAATAAAAGGCCGTCACCTTTTTCCCGAAGGAGATCACCATGCGCGCGATTCTTTGTCTCAGCTTGACCATCTGGGCCGGGTTCGCCTTTTCCGGCAACATGCTCTCCAAGCAGATCAACGCATCGCCGCCCGAATCCTGGCTGCAAGCCCTGGCTCGGGCCGAAAAGAACGGTTCCGAACACTTCTTCATCGGCGACATGCGCTTTTCCACGGCCCGGGTTCAATCTAAAGGGTTTACCACCGTCACCTGGCCGGATGACCGGATCTACTATTATTTCGACAGCAATGTCTCACAAGGTAACCGCGCTCTCTTCAGAGAAGTAATGAACGAACTGGAAACCGTCGCCGACCTGTCCTTCTTCGAAATCGGCGCCGAGGAACGCGCCGCGATGCCCGGTTACATCCACGTCATCAGCGGCGACGGCAACTGGTCTGAACTGGGCTACCTGGGCGGTCATCAGTTTTTGAGCATCACCAGTTGGGACCGCCGCTATGTGATTGCGCACGAGATGTTCCATGCCCTGGGTTTCGTGCACGAACACACCCGCGCCGACCGCGACGACTACGTGGTGATTCACTGGCAGAACATCCAGCCGGGCCTGGAAAGACAGTTCGAAATTTTCCCCACGGACAGCCGCACGCCCTACGACTTTGCCTCCATCATGCACTATCCCGGCATCGCTTTTTCGATCGGGGGCCTGACCATCGAGCCCAAACCCGAATACGAGGACCGGTATTTCGATATGGGCCAGCGCGCCTACCTGAGCCCGCTGGATATCCGGGATCTGACCATACACTTCGGCGCACGGCCCGTCCCCGTCCCCGACACGGCCTTTGCAAGCTTTCTGGTCGGACAGTATGACCTGGACGGCAGCGGCACGCTGGACACTTACGAAGCCAGTTTCATCACCGAAATCACCACGCCGGGCCACGAAGAGATCCAAAGTTTAGAGGGCATTCAGTTCATGACCGGCCTCACCACCCTGGTCGCCGGCGGGGAGGGCCTGACGGGCATTCCCGAAAAACTGCCCTATCTTTTGAACCATGTGGACGTACGCGGCAACCCGCTGGCCTTGGATGCCTGCTATGACATCGTCACGGCGGAACAGGACGGGAAGACCGTGCTCTATCAACCCGCTGCCGGAGGGGGCGAGTTGGACTGTTTCGGCCAGGACATCATTCCGGCCGAGGAATTTGAGCCCGCGCTCTATGCCGATTTCATCAGGTTCTACGATCGCAACGACGACGGGCAACTGAACACCGTCGAAGCGCAACTCGCCTATACCTTCGACAACAGCAACCGATCCGACCGGACCCTTCCCGGCCTGACGGGCATGCATCATTTTTCCAACCTGCGGCACCTGCGCCTGGCCTCCGGCGGTTTGACCGAACTGCCCGACCTGGGCGCCTGGCCCAAACTCTACGAGTTGGACGTCACTGACAATCAACTGACCGAACTGCCCGGATTGGAACACCTGGGCCGGCTGATCTATTTGTCGGCAGGCGATAATCAGTTGACCTCCTTCCCGTCCACGGCCCATATGGACAATCTGTTCTCGCTGACCATGCAGCGGAACCGGATCACGCATGTGGGGACCTTGTCCGGCAGCCTGAACTACCTGACCCTGGAAACCAACCTGCTGACCGAGATGCCGGACCTAAGCGGCCTGCCCGACCTGCTGCTGGTTCTGGCCGCGCAAAACCGGTTCACCCGGGTGCCCGATGTCAGCGCCAACCTGAATCTCTATAACCTGGTCCTGTGGGACCACGACTTCGGCAAGGACAGCTGCCCGCTTGTTTCCGATATGTGGCACAAGCGGCAATTCGTCGATTTGAGCGCTACCGAGGAGCCCGTTCTCGACTGCGCGGGCGCAACCTGGTTTACCGGTCTGAACGGCTACCGGGGTCGTTACACTCTGCACCTGATCGCTGTGGAAGATGGCGACGCGCCGGTGGACCTGACCCTGGATATCCACGGCGCCGAGGAATTACTGAGCCGGGAAACCGTCAGCGTCGTACCCAAGGGCAGCCTCTCGATCAGCCTGGAAAACGAGGATGTGCATGCGCTGAAGATAGAAAGCCCCGTCGACCTGGCCGCGGTCCTGTTCTTCGAGGGCGATAACGGCCGGCGGTTCGCCCTGCAAGGCAGCGTCTTCCCCGGCGACGCCACCTTTGTCCCGCACCTGGCCCGGGACGTGCGCCACTTCCGCACGAGGCTGCACACGGTGGCAAGCGGCGAGGAGACGACCGACCTGACCATCACCACCTCGCAAGTACAGGCCGAAAAGACCGATCCCGCCGATCACCGGCTGACCGGCACCCTGTCCCCGGGCCGCAACCTGAGCCTGGACCTGTGGGGCGGCCTGGGACCGGCGGTGCTCAACAACAGCGCCCTGCCGCAAATCGCCGCCGGCGAACACCAGGGGATGGTCACCTACGAACACCGCCTGGGCAAAGGCATCGCCGCCTTGCCCTACCGTCGCCGAAATTGGACTTCCCAGGAACTCTACCTACCCTTTGTCACCCGCGATCCCAACCGCTGGACCGGTGTCAGCCTGGCCAATCCCAACGACGAACACGCCAATGTGGCGCTTTTAGCCTATGACGAGGAAGGCGAAGTGGACGTAGTTTCGCTGAACCTGCCGCCGCACGGCAACGAGGTGCGCCAGGCCGCGCACCTCTTTGCCAACCTGCCGGAAGGCCGCGACCCGGCGTGGATCGAGGTATACAGTTTGAAACCCCTGGCCGCCATGCTGCTGTACGGCTACCACGACGCCGACGCCATGGCCGCCGTCGAAGCCGCCGACCCGGGCACAATCGGCAGACAACTGTACTTCCCGTTAACGGCCCCGGAGATTCCCCAAGAACTGACGATCACCAACCCCAGACGACGCTTTATGATCCTCACCGCCTTCGCCTACGACGCGGACGGCAACGAACTGGCAAACCGTGAGCACAACATCGGCATCCAGACCAACCTGACCAAACCGGCATACGGCGAAGCAGGCTGGCTGACGCCGGAAGATTTACCGGACAACGCCGAAATAGGCTACATCCGCATCGAAGCCCCCCGAGAAGTAGCGGGCCTGGCCGTCATCGGCGGCCCCAAAGGCCTCGCTGCCTACACGGCCTACGCCCCCCGGGTGATCGAGTAGCCTGCCGGGCCGCGTGTATATTGAAAAGGAGGCGCCGGCGCCATGTATCGGTTGAACTAAACACGGTCAATCATGAAGGTCATAACCCAAGGGTGGAAACAGGGCCAAACAGGGCCCACATTCGGGGCAATCGATTTCGGATTCTAAATCAAGGATGGCTGAGCCCGATAGCTAAACGCTAAATGGGAGGCCCTTATAAACATGGTCAATCAGGAGTTTCTGGTTCAGGTCCATTCTTCATCTTTTAATTTCGTCCTAACTTCTTGAAAAAGTGCCCACGACAATTTGAAGCTCAAAACAAAAAGATACCCCATTGCCACCACAAAAATAAAATCTATGGTTGGTACATCATTACTCAAATCGTTGGAGCTGACTAGTCCTGGTGCAAAGTCGGATATGAATTTATTCCAACCCCATTCTAAACAAACTCCCAATAAGGCGATGGGTGTAATCATCATGAACACCGAATATAAATGGTCAACTATAGCTATACTCGTTTTTATTTTCTTCATTCATTCCTCCTCGCCATGGCTGATTTTAATTGTAAAGTGTGCGGAAAACCTTTACGGCGATTTGTATGTTGTCCATCCTATTAAGTAATAATGTTGTCACAAGGTGACTACATGGAAAAGGGTGATCGTAGTTTTTTCTGAGTCGATTGGGGTGATAGGGTATGGGAGTCCTTGAGGTCTCACATATTTATCTCCCCTATCATGACAACATTAATGTCATTCGCAATTTCAGCCTGGCTTAATATCACCAGATCCGGTAAAACCTTTTCGACCAGTTTCCGCAGTGGTCTTCGCAATGCGGGGCTTACAAGGAGAACCAGTTGAATGCCAAAGCTGGAAGACGCTATAACGCTATGTAGCTGATCTACTAAAAGCTGAGACATTTTTGAATCAAGGATAACAAGAAATTCAGAGCCGGATTGACGAATAGCGTTACTCAGGGTACCTTCCAAATCCGAGTTGAGGGTCATAACATGAAGGTCGCCGTCTTCATTGAGGTAGGGATTGGTAATCGTGCGTGCGATGTCCCGGCGCACTAACTCGGAAAGCATCCAAGAGTCTTTTTCCTCCACGCCGTGCTCTGCCAGCGACTCTAGAATACTGAGTAGGTCACGAATGGAAACTCTCTCGGCCAGGAGGTTCTGCAACACTTTCTGCACAGTCCCCAAAGGCAGGATGTTGGGGATGAGATCTTCCACGATTTTCGGGTGGGTTCTCGCCAGGTTTTCGATTAAAAAATGGGTCTCCTGCCGTCCCAACAGTTTGTGGTAATGACGCTTGATGATTTCACTCAGATGGGTGATGATGACGGTCTGTAGGTTGACAACGGTGTAGCCCAGGCTTTGTGCATGTTCCTCTTGTGACTCGGAGATCCAATAGCCGTCCAGACCAAAGGCGGGTTCCTTGGTGAAGACGCCGTCCAACTCGCCGACGGCGGCGCCCGGGTTTATGGCAAGCAAATGTTTGAGCATCAGTTGTCCGCTTCCCACGGTTACCCCCTTGAGTAACAGGGCGTAATGGTTGGGTTTCAATTCCAAATTATCCCGAATTCGGATCGGTGGGACCACAATGCCCAGTTCCACGGCTAACTGACGACGAAGGGAATGAAGCCTCTCCAAGATATTGCCGTCGTTCTCAGTATCTACCAGGGGGATGAGCCCATAACCGATTTCCAGACCCAACCGATCAAGATTCAGTAACGGCCTGACCTGAGATCCGACGGATTCCCGGCCGGTCACACCTCCGCTGTCCCCATCGAATATATCCCCCTGAACTTCAGGATAATGAATCGAGATATAACCCGAAAAGCTCAACGCATAAAGGAATTTGAGAAGAAGAAAACAGCTGATGTCGACCTCTAAAAGAAGTTGCTGGTATTGTCTTTCCCCGTCAATGAGCTTGAAGGTGGGCTCCGCGAAGCGCCCTATCTTGACCTTGGCAAAATCGATAGGTTTCTCCTCATTCTTCTCAGGGGTGAAATCGATTGGGAAGTAATTGGAGATCCAAGCCCTGTCTTCCATGGGGAGAACCGCTTCGAAAATTTTTTCCGGGAAAGAGAGCGGCAAGGCGATCATATCTTTGGGAAGGTCTTCCTTCTTAAAATTAAAACGACCTTCCTGTATATTGATCGTATGCTTGAATATGCGGAATACCTGTTTCTCAGTTCCCTCGACCAACTCCTGTTGAGAAATCAGGCCCGTTTCGACCAGGTTCCTGCCGATTGAAAGCTCATTGTTGAAATTGGGTAGGATAGATCCGAATCGGCCCTCGTTGAACCGGCCCTGATCGATCAGAACTTGAACGAGACTGTCTTGCGGATCATCAGAAGTGGCAAAAGTGACAGTACCTGACTGGAAATAAAGTGTTTTAATATATCCTTTCAGCCGGCAGTTGAGGGTGCCCGTCTGTCCGGCTTCCCAGATTCGAACCACCTGCTTGTGAAGAGCATAATCTTTAAAATTTATCCAATTCTCGGACATAAAACCCTGATAACCAAATAATCGTCGTTATATATTCCAATTCCAGGCGAATTCTAGCATAACAAGCATCCGTGGACAGGGGTTTAGGTTTCCGGGCCGGCGATCTAATGCGTCGAGGCGGAGATTGGGGTTTTAGGCGGCCCTGAGTTAAAATTGTTGCCGGTTATGCAAATTGTTCCCGAACAAGCATTTAGCCCGGAGCGCGCGGAGGGCTGAATGCTTGTTCTGTATTGGCTTGTATATCCTTTTGGTATTTGTCGATTGAAAGCACGAACTGCCCAATTTCGCCTCCCGGCGAAATGGGCGGCTTGCAGCCCGCGAGGCGCGGGTCTGTCGCGCCGTAGCGTGCGTCGGCTACCGGGAATGATATCGGGACCACCTCAAACTCATGAATCGATGTACCTAAAAGGTCCTGTCAATGATCTCTCGGCAAGCGTAACAATAAATGATCGATGATCGCCGATCCCCTTTCACCCACGGCTGTATCACACTCGAAGCTTCCTGCCAGAGGGAAGTGTTCCGGTAGCTGTTTCGCCTTGATATTTGCCAGACATGCCGTGACGTAACGACTCTTCCAATCCTTTATTTCCTTGTCGGTAAGGGTAATGGCAACCGCCGCTTTTGTATCCTGGGACCAATAGCTTTCGACTTGTTTATGAATGTCCCGGTAATCGTTACGCCCCCATATTTTGACCTCGATGATGCCGAGTCCGTTCATTCCAGGGCGGCGTAATTTGATGTCGGTCCTTCCTGATACCTGCTGGGCCTCCCGGTCCGACTGCCATCCCATGAATTCCAGACCCATCGCCAGGAAGGCGGAGAAGACGGGTTCGGGAACCAATTGTTTGCCGGAGCCGCCGGAACCCGGTCTGAAGAAGTCCGCGCTCGATGCATGGAGCCTGCTGATTAAGAGAAATAAATCATCCAACAAGATCTGCCGGTAATCCTGAGTCGAGGGTGATGAGGATTCATGGGGTAGGTTCAAGATGCCGGTAACCGGTTTGACATGGACCGGATCATCGGACCTCGGCGTACCGTAAGTCCGCACCAAACCGGAAGCCTCCAAAAGAGTCAAAACATCGACGAAATCAATCGGCAGCAAATCAGAATCCGCGGGCACGCAAGCCTCGATCAATTCCCCGCGGGGAATCGGCGCTTCGGACCGGTGAATCATAGCCATACTCTTTGCGGTGCACGGGACAGCTTGGGGTCGGCAAAGGAATGATGAATATCGCGGATGAATTCCCTATGTTTACTTTGAAAAGACGAAAAAAGCTCACCTACGTGACGGGCGGTAAGTTGCGTTATATCCCACGCTTTCTGCAAGCCATAGGTAACCAGGGCGGGATTGCCGCCCGAAGCCAGAAAAAGCGCATCGACCACTTCCTCGGATAACGGCTGCCCCTGCTCGTGGAACGGTGAGGAAAGTTTCAAAAGGTCTTCCCTGGAAAACGGGGAGAGCAAGATTTCTTCTGCTCGGGAAATGAAGGGCGAGCCAAGTACATCACGAAACACATAAACGCCGATTCCGCCGGCGGCGATGATGCCGAGATTGGATTCGAAATCTCGATGCGCCGCTTCCAGATTACTGAAAAAGGCGCGGCCCGGGTGGTTCCCCTCGGCCTGAAGCGGGTGAGCATAGCGGTCATATTCGTCAAAGAGCAAGACAATCCCCGAGGCGGCGTCAGGCCCGTTGAAATAGGCGTCGAACAGTTCTCGCAGGTCCATGAAGTCCTCCGACAACCTCATATGACGCGCTACCATTTTCAAGTAGCCGCGGACGGTCATCTCCAACGGGGGCGAGGCAATCCGTATTACGCGAACGTCGAAGCGGGCTTTCATTTCCTTCTCGATTTGGTGAAGGAACACACTTTTGCCCATTCCCCTGCCGGCCAGAATGTAAGCGCTTCCTCCTTGCCGGAGCAAATCGACGGCGGTTTCCATCTGAGGACGTTCGATGAGAATTTTAGGTGTGTGTTTTTGCCAATTGTAGGGATTTCCGGTCATGCCGACTGTCTCCGGGACCGACCGGTCATGGCCGTGAAGTACCAGCGGAAGACACGGGGTATCATGACTTGTGCGTCATGTTCGATCAACAGCCCGAATCGCTTCAGAAGCAGCAGTGCCTCGTTGGAACCGATCTTTGCCAGGCGGCTCTGCAAGCCGTCGTCCGGTATGTTGACCAACTCGGCTGTCAATTCGGCCGCACGGGGGTAACGAGTGCTTAAAAGGTGGTAGACCTCGCGACAAATGGTGGTGACCGCATTTCGTTCCAAATAGGCATCGGCCGCCTTGGTAATCAGGGGATCGGTCACCATGGGTTGGGGCCCGGTTCGATCAGCCAGGTCTACCAGGGTCGAGCCGAACTGGCGCAGCAACATGGGGTGCCCGCCGCTCCATAAGTATGCTTCCCTGATCGTTTTCGGGCCGGTTTTCAGGCGAATGCGCCGCCCCAGGCCTGTCAATAGCTGTTCGGCGTGTACCGCGTTCAGGGGTCCCGGCCAGTAATCCGCGAACCAACCTAAAAGGGGATTGGGCCGGCCGTCCATCAGCGGCTGATCTAAATGACCGGGATCTCTTCCGATAAGAACCAAAGACAGTTGACTCGTCTCCTGTGCGTGACCGCGGATCAAGTTGAAAAAGGAGCCGATACCGGCGACGCCGGGCATACCGCCGCTACCTTCAAACAGGTAGTCGTACTCATCGATAACCAGGCACAACGGGGTGGGCAGTTCTTGTAAGATGGTGGTCAGGTAACGATCCAATCGGTTTAAGGGTTCGCCCTCCCGGGGAACCGGCAAGTCGTATAGATGCTCGCGAACCAGTTTGGTTTCCATGGTATCCAACAAGCGGGTAACCAGGCCGTCCAGGGTTCTTTCATAGACACGTTCTGCATCCAACCAGGCCACGGGTACAATCACGTTACCGCCGACGGGAGGATCCAGTTTATCGGTTGCAGCTCTGACCGTGGTGGTTTTACCTACCTTACGGAGACCGAAAACACCGGCGGCGCCTCCCCGGCGAATATGGCGGATGAGATTGGTCACCATCTCATCACGACCGAAGACCTGCCGGCCTCGAACGGGATGCCGCTCATCGAAGATGTCATGCCCGGTTGCATGGCCGCTGAAGCAATCGGCCAGGGCGGGAAACACACCGTTTTGAGGGCCCCAGGGAATCCACTGGCCCCAAAGAGGGAAGATTTGATCCAGGCGTTTTTCCAGGTCGGGTTTGCCGTCGGCAATGATCAACAGGTCGCGGTCCAGCTCGAATTCGCGACGCAGTAACTCGTATTTTGCCTCGCGTAGGTCCTTGCCGTGAACCGCTTCCGGTGTGGCCAGAATGAGGGCTTCAGGTGCGGTGCCGTATTCCTCGACCAGTTGCGCGGGGAGTTTGATTTGGAGGAACCAACGCTCCGCGTCTTTTTGACGGCGGATGTCGGTAAGGTAGAGTTCTTCCTGCTGGAATTTATTTATAAGTGACCCGCCCCAGGAGACGGCCTGGGTAAATGAATCGACCTTTGGAATCATGTGCGGGGCAAAAAAGTACGCGTTTTTTTTCTTGGGTTTTTCTTGGGTGTGGAGAGAAGGTATGGCGGAAAGGGATCTCAGGATTAATTGCATGCCTGTCTCCCATTGTTCCTCCCGGCCCATGTCAACCCAGAGAAGGTCGGACAGGTATGTTCCTATTGAATCGACGGCTATCCTGGGGATTTTTGCATTGGAAAACCTGACTGGAATGATGAAAATACTTCCGGGAGAAAGGCCTCTTTGGTATTGAACAGCACTTTTCAGCTCATCGTAAAAAAGCACGTTTTGGTTTTCTGAGAAGCAGACAATACTGAACTCGGATCGTCTCACCGCACGCTTTATCTCCACTTTCCGATCCTGGCCGGGGAGAATATCGCGATTCCACCAGACAGAAATACCGGCAGCCACCAGATCATCATGTAATCTTTCGGCTTTCTCCAGGTCACTATGGCTATAAGAAAGAAATACCTGCATGCTTGTTCGCCTCACGCCAGGGTAGGTCTATTCTTTCACAAAACCCCTTAAGTCGCCAACCGCTTGAATCAAAGGCCGGGGATAGGGCATGTTTCGATACCGGATCAATTGCCCCGCCGGCTACCGGCCAAGCTACCGTGGGTAATCAGAATGTTCCTCGCCCATCCTAAGACAGGCGTCTAATAATGGCGCTGACGTGAACCTTTCCCAAATGGGATCTGTTGTATTACGAGGACAAATTCGCTTCAGGATCATGACCGGTCGGGGTAGGGCCGGACGGTGTGCCGAAGGCGGCGTATAGTAGGGGTAGGATGAATAGCGTGGCAAGGGTGGAGGTGATGATACCGCCGATGACGACCACGGCCAGGGGTTTTTGAATCTCGGCGCCTACACCGGTGTTCAGGGCCATGGGGACGAATCCCAGCGCGGCCACCAGTCCGGTCATCAGCACCGGGCGCAGGCGCGTTTGCGCCCCTTCTCGAATGGCCGCCAGCGGCGGTCGGCCCCGGTTGACCAGTTGCGTGACCCGCGTGACCAGCACCATATCGCCCAACACCGCCACGCCTGACAGCGCAATGAAGCCCACCCCGGCGGAAATGGAAAAGGGAATGCCGGTCAGCCACAGGGCCGCCACGCCGCCCACCGCGCCGAAGGGCACGCCGGTGAAGATGCGCACCGTGTCGGACAAACGCCCGTAGGTCAGGTAGAGCAGCGAGAATACCAACAAGAGCGCAATGGGCACCACCACCAGCAGTCGTTCGCGGGCGCGTTCCATATTCTCGAACTGTCCGCCCAGTTGGGTGAAATAACCTTCCGGCAACGACAGTTGCGTGTCCAAAGCTTCGCGCAGGTCGCCGATGAAGGAGCCCACGTCCCGGCCGCGAACATTGGCCTGAATTAAAATGCGTCGTTTGGTCCACTCGCGCCGGATGGTAGACGGACCCTCCACCACCTGGATGGACGCCACCCGCGATAAGGGCACCTGGACGCCGGCTTCGGTGCGCATGGAGAGCGCGCCGATCGTCTCTGCCGACTGCCGTACGTCCTCACCCAGGCGCAGCACCAGGTCGAAACGGCGCTGGCCCTGGATCACCTGGCCCACCTTGCGCGTGCCCAGGGATTCGATGAATTCAAGGATCTCGCCCACCGGAATACCGTGGCGTCCCGCCGCTTCCCGGTCGATATCGATCGCCAGCATCGCCTGGCCGGTCAGTTGCTCCACGGTTACGTCCGCCGCGCCGGGGATTGCTTCGACCAGTCGGCGGATGGTTTCGCCCTGGGTCCGCAAGACGTCCAGATCATCGCCGAAGAGTTTCACGGCCAGGTCCGCGCGAATGCCGGCCACCATCTCGTTCACGCGCATCTCGATGGGTTGGGTGAAAATGCTGCGCATGCCCGGCATGCCGTACAGCGTGCCGGCCATGGCTTCCATCAGCTCATCCTGGGTGGCGCCCCGCGTCCATTGTTTGCGCGGGGTGAGGGTGATGAACACATCCGATACTTCAAGGCCCATGGGATCGGTCGCCACCTCGGCGGTGCCGGTGCGGGTCCAGATATGGGCGATTTCTTGAGGGTATTCCTTCAGTAACAGCTTTTCGATTTGGGTGCCGTAACGTACCGATTCATCCAGCGACACCCCGGCAATGCGCACGGTATTGATCACAATCGCCTGTTCGCGCAGGCGGGGCACGAATTCGGTCCCCAGTCGAGCGGCCGAGACACCCGCGCCCAAGACGATCAGGGCGGCCAGGGACAGGAGTAGGGTCTTGCGGCGCAGGGCAAGGTCCAGTAGGGCGCCATAGCGGTTTTCCAGCCAGATCACCACCCTGCTTCGTTTGCCGCCGCCGCGCTTCAGGACGTAGCTTGCCAGCACCGGCATCAGGGTTACCGACAGGATCATGGAACCCAACAGGGCGAAGATCACCGTCAGCGCCATCGGTCGGAAGAGCTTGCCCTCCACGCCTTCCAGTGTGAGCACCGGCAGGTAGACGACGGCAATGATCAGTTCGCCGAACAGGGTGGGCTTGCGCACTTCCACGGCCGCGTCGCGCACAATCTGACGTATGCTGCGGCCGCTTGTGTCCTCGCTGAGTCGGCGGGACGCGTTTTCCACCATGATCACCGAACTGTCCACCACCAGGCCGAAATCGATGGCGCCCAGGCTCATCAGGCTGCCCACGATGCCGAATTGCAACATGGCGTTGAAGGCGAACAGCATGGACAGAGGTATGGCCAGGGCCACAATAAGCCCGGCGCGGAAATGACCCAGGAACATGAACAGGACGGCGATCACCAGCAGGGCGCCTTCCATGAGGTTTTTGCGCACGGTGCGCAGGACCTGGTCCACCAGGTCGTTGCGGCTGTAGACCGGAGCCAGGGAGACGGATTCGGGCAGGTCGCGGGCAACTTCGGCCAGACGGGCTTCCAGTAGTCGGGTCACCTCGCGGCTGTTTTCGCCCATCAGCATGAAACCCAGGCCCAAGACGGCCTCGCCCTGCCCCTCGGCGGTCACGGCGCCCAGCCTGATCTCGTGGCCTTCCTTCACCTGAGCCACGTCGCGCAGGTGGATGGGAACGCCGCCGACGTGCGCTACCACCATGGCTTCCAGATCCTCGATGCCGCCGGCCAGGCCGCGTCCCTGGATGAGCTGCGACTCTCCGGCGATATCCAAAATGCCGCCGCCCGCGTTGCGGTTCCCTCGGGACAAGACGCGCGCCACATCGTCCAGGACAAGCTCGTATTCAATCAAGCGCATGGGATCGACAAGGACATGGTATTGCTTTTCGTAGCCGCCCCAGGTGTTGATCTCGGCCACACCGGGCACCTGCACCATGCGCGGCCTGATGACCCAATGATGCAGGGTGCGCAATTCCTGGGCTGAAAGCGTTTCGCTACGCACCAGGTATTGGAAGACCTCGCCCAGGCCGGTGGAGACGGGGCCCAAGGCGGGGCGCTCGATGCTCTCGGGTAACTCGGCGACGGCAATGCGCTCACCCACCACCTGGCGGGCCAGGTAGATATCGGTATCGTCGTCGAAGATGACGGTGACCTGCGAGAAGCCGAACTTGGAGATGGAGCGTACCTGTAAAAGCCCCGGCAATCCCGAGATGGCTTGTTCGATGGGGAAGGTGATCAGCCGCTCGACCTCCAACGGGGAAAGAGAGGGAGCGGTGGTATTCACCTGAACCTGGACCGGCGTGGTGTCGGGAAAGGCATCGAACGGCAGGCTTCGAAAGCCGGCCGCACCCACGGCGGCTACCAGTAGGGTTATCAGCAAGACGACGGGGCGATGGGCCATGCATAAATCGATGAGGCGGGTCAGCATCAATTGCCCCCGAGGGGTTCGACTTCACAACAGCCGGCGCCGATACTCCCCGGCAGAACCTCGGTCCGCAGCAGGACGGCGCCGGTAGTGACCACCGGCTCGCCCGGTTGCAGGCGTCCTTCCACACGCATCTTTTTCCCGGCGGCAAAGGCGGTCACCACGCGGGGTTCGTAGATGCCGGGCTCCCTGCGAACAAAAACCACGTCCAGGGCGCCCACGCGCTGGACGGCATTTCCGGGAACCAGCAGGGCATCGGGGGCGAACGCCGTTTCGATGCGGGCTTGGGCAAACTGGTTTGCGCGCAGGCGGCCGTCGGGATTGGCCACCTCGGCGCGCACCTTGACGGTCCGGGTGCGGGGGTCGACCTCCGCCGAGATCCAGGTAATGCGCCCCTCATGGGTTTCGCCGTTCCCCAAGGTTAGCCGGACCGGGGCGTCGAGGGCCAGGCGGCCGGCGTCTTGTTCCGGCACGTCGCAGAGCGCCCACATAACGCGGGTGTCGGCGATCATGCCCAGCGAGGTTTCTTCCGTGGCCAGGGTGCCGATCATGGCCGGACGGCGGACCAGGGTGCCGTCGATGGGCGCGGTCAGGGTGAAGCGGCCCGTATTGTCCTCGGTGGAAGCACCGGTCATGCGCAGTTCCGTCCTGGCCGAGTCCGTTTCCGCCCGAGCGCTTTCCAGTTCCTGTTCAGCCAGTTCAAGCTCCCGGGCCGTGGCCATGCCCCGTTCATTCAGTCTTTGCAGGCGTTTCAGGTTTGTTTCGGCCAGGCGGCCGCGTTCGATCGCTTTGCGGAGATGAGCCTGCGTGTCGCCCACTCGAACGCTTTCCAGATCGAAGAGCGGCGCGCCTCGGGTTACTTGCGCTCCCAGTTCCGCATGGATCTGACGTACGACCCCGGGGATCACCGCGCGCAGGTCGGCTACTCGATCGGCATGAAAGGCGAATTGAGCGCCGGCCTGAACGGTCTCCGAGGCGGGGCCGCGTTGCGCGGGTTCGGTTCGGATGCCGGCCCGGGCTTCCAGTTCCTCGGAGATGAAGCGGACAATGCGGGCCTCGATCGCCTCGGGCGGCAAGGCGCCGGGGTTGCAGATCGGGCAGACGGACTCGGGCAGCTCGTGCTCGGCGCACCAATCGCCGCTTGTCTTGAACTTGGGGATCAGTTCGGGGTTGCAGAGGGTGCACTTGGATTCAGGTACGTCATGGCCGGCGCACCAATCGAAAGGCGGGGGGGCGGCGTCCGAGGGGGTTTCCTTGGGATTGCAGGTCGGACAAACCGACTCGGGTAACTCGTGTCCCGCGCACCAATCACCGGCAGCCTTGAACTGAGGAATCAACTCCGGGTTACAGATGGTGCATTTGGATTCAGGCAAACCGTGACCGCCGCACCAATCATCGGGGCCGGCGGAAAGTATCGGTACTGCATTGGCGAGGGCAGGCGGCTGGATGTATCCCACCGATAGGATCAAGAACATGGCCGAAGCGACAAGCACTTTCGAAGAAAGCGGTCTGACCGATTGCGGGAACATCATAGGGCACTCCTTCAAGGCGAAACGGTTTCAGGGAGGGCCGCAACCACATGTAAAAAAACGCGGTCAAGTGGTTTGCGGGACTCGCGGCAACCCTGAAACGGGCTTTACCCAAATCATACGTGGTTTTAATCCCCATGCAAAGCCGGATTTGAAGATCCGTTCGCCGCACGCCGGCTAAATGGGAACAGTTCCTCCCGGGCGCACACACATTCCGCGTGCACCCAAGCGATGTGATGAAGGAACGAGCGCGGGTTTTCTCGTAAGAGCGCGTATATTTCTTCTGGGTAGAGAAATACCCAATGAATGATCGACTTTTTTCTTGCCGAGCAATACTATTTTTTCTCAATGCTTTATAAAAAGAATCATCGGCGAGCCCGGTGGTCTATGGGGCATGATCTACCTAGCCGCCGCCGTCGTCATCGTCAAAAGGCGGTTCTAAGGGAGCGGCGCTGTCACCGCCGCATAGGCTGCGCAGTTGCAGGCGATCGAAGGCCTGATCCTTGTGCTGTTCGAAGAATGCTTTCATCGGAGCACCTCCAATTAATTTTTGACACACGGTCAGTAAGTATTTATACGTTTCCACAAGTGGTTATGTTTGAAAAAATGCGCCTGATCGTAACTTTGCTTTCTTTTTTAATCTGGTTACGACCGGCAGACACCCCGGGGTAGTCCACCGGGGAAATATCCTCGCAAACCTCGGACGATGTCCCCGGCGGACAACCCCGCGCTATTGGATCCAACCACATGGTGGTAAAGCCCATACCCCGCCTGGGGTCCCATCAATTAGACCGGGGTTGGCGGCCCGGGTCACCCCCGGCGACTTTGCCAAAACCCGTGAGCTATTGAAAGCAATGTACCTCCGAGATGGTTCAAAAATCCCTCTGGGTGAGGAGGATTGAAGTGATGGATGTTCTTAAGGGAGAAAACAGGCAAAGTGTTTCCCCGAAAATTGTGCCGGTATCCGGCCGGTTGAATCTTCCCCGGATCTTGCGTGGTGAGCATGCCGGTTTGAGTTTGGGAAAGGTCGATGCAAGGGTAACTGCCACAGGCTTCGCACTACCGGAGGTCTCCACCTATCGCTGCGGTTCGACACTCAGAAAGTCGTCGAAACCTTTTCGGCTAATATTTAGACAGCATCGAGCGCGTGCGGTTGTGCGGTACTCCGCCCAACAATATGGCTCAGCCGATATCTATTAAAAATAAGGGTTTACCTTTCCTACATCAGCATTCCTAAATCAGAAAAAAATCCTCTTACTTTCATGCTATAATAACGCATATATTTGCTTTGATTGAAAAACAGGCTGGGAGGTACCCAGTGACAATGGAATTAGAAAATGCAGTAGGTCTCGTCTGTCATTGGCTCGAGGAGAAAAACTGCATTCTTTTCCTGGGGGCGGGTTTTTCAGCGGGAAAGCCGGGCTCGAAAGAAGGAGTATTGTCAACCCAAGAACTCAAGAAAGCATTGGGCACAGACCCAACCGAAGACCTGTCACTTTTTTTACAACATAAATTTGGAGCTGGGGGGTTACACCTTGAGCTGGAGAAATATTTCAACTGCAATAAATCTGAAAGGAGACCGAAAAAAGAGCATCGCATTGTTGCCAGACTACCTTTCCATATAATCATAACAACTAATTGCGATAACCTACAGGAAGAAGCTTACGACGAAGTTTGGAGAAATTATTCACGAGTGGTCCTGGATGAGGATCTTCCCAAGGTAGGAGTTTGCGATGCGACCTTGGTCAAGCCGCATGGGTGTGTACTTGAGCAGCGTGATGATGTCTATGTTTTTTCAAGCGCTCAATACAGTCATTTCGAGACTAACCGGCCCTATCTCAAATCCTGGTTGTCAACAGTTTTGGCAACCTACCATGTCGTCTATGTCGGCTATGGCCTCAATGATGAGAATCTCCTCAGGGCTCTTTCGGAGGGCTTGACATCATCAGGATTGTTTCGCGGTACATCTACCAAACCCATGAGCATTGCCGTTATGGGTGATTCACCGGAAGCCGGGTTTCATCGGTTCGGTAGCCTTTGCAATATCCAACAAGTTCAAGCAACCGCCGAAACCTTTATGAGCTATCTCGAAGAGAAGTTCAACCAATACTCAGAGAGGCATCGAAAAGACCCTGTTACCCTGCTGAGAAAAATTTTGGAAGTGGCTCCCAGCCGGTTTATCCGAAACTGCCAAATGGCCTCGTTGGGGGGGACCTTCCCTTTGGACCTTCTCAAATGGGAAATTCGGGAGGAAAACACCGCTCGTACTCCTGGTGAAAAAGAAAAAGCTCGGGAAGCACAAAAGTGTTTTCAAGAAATATTTAGCCAGAGACTTATTGAGCCGGTCATGAAATTTGGCGAGCAGTGGTTTCGATTTCAACCCGATGTCGCGGATTTTTTCCTCAGTAATATCAACCCACGAGACGAACCCTCTAACTTGGGTGATATCCCTCAAAATTATTGGAACTGGGTTTATAGCAAGATGGCGAGATAAGGTTCTAGAGAGGAGCAGTGATCATGCCGGTGCCTTCTGAGCGATGGGAGTACTTAGATTATTTAGTCATGAAGGCTCGCTTTGCCTCTGGTTCGGAGAAGAAAGAGGCCCTGGCCGAATTAAGTGACTGGATACAGGGGACGGGGTTATTGATGAGTTCCGCTATCTTTCCCGATCTTTATGATCACCTGGCGGAACGCACACTCTACGGACATGAGGTCATTGAAAAACTACCCGGTAAAACGAAAGACCCTTGGACCGAGCAGCATTTGCTTCAACTAGGAAGCCGGGCAGCACTGGAACGCAGGCGTGATGATGCCCTGAAGCTGACCGATTTGGCCTGGCAATCACTTGTCAGGATGGCCAATGTCGAGGGTATTCAATGTCCGGTGGAGGAAGAGGGAAGCATCCATTTCCACCTTGATTTTCTGGAATGGCTTTATGACCCGGGGAACGCAGAAAGGGACGCAGCTTATCGAGCTTCGGAAACATTGGCAATGAGAGCCTCGGTCTACGAGTTTGGCGGCAGCCGAGAATTACTCCAGTATGCAGACCGCGATTTGAAAGCTGCATTGGAAATTCTGCTCCGATTCAGATTTGAGGAAGAACGACCGCCATCGCCACCGCCACCGCCACCGCCACCGCCACCGCCACCGCCACCGGAAGAACCATATTATCATACAGTCAAGCGCTTAGGATTTGAACTAATCAAGGATGAAGATTTTAACTGGAGTCCTGAAGAAGAAGTAGAGCATTGGTTAGATCGAATAATATCCATACGTTATCAAGTCGAGAACGCTAACGAAAAGGAATTATTTAAGAACCATTTTCGTCAGTTGGGCGCAATCAATCTCAAGTTGAGCCTATTTGCAAGAGGCATTGAGAAAAAACTGTCTCACCTCGGTAAAACCTTAGGCTACTGGGAGTTAATGAGAGAAATCAGCTCAGAGGTAATCGAGGAAAATATCCTGGCAACTGTTAATTTTTCCTTTGCGCAGTTGATCAACGCCGTCAAAAACCATTCTGATGATAGAAAGTTTTCTGATTTTATCAATGAAGACCTATCTTCTTTGTACCGAAATATGGAAAAGGTAGGCCTCATCGAAGAGCGAGTAGAAATTTTCAAAATAATTGACATCATTCAAGATAATTTCATGTCGATTAAAATTAAAAAAAGAGTCTCGAAGGAAATCGCTATCCAACATTTCCTGAAAACAGTTGCTCTCATGAGACCCAAACAGTTTCGAGCTGTCCTGGATTACTTCCGAGAGAAAGAAGACATCCGAACCATTTTGTATTTTGGCGATTGGCTAAACGAGTTGTCTGACGATGAGAATTTGCAGCACAAGGAACAGCTGATCCAGGTCTGGTTTGAGACCGTTGTAAAAATTCCCCATAAAGCCGGCCCTGCGACAGAAGACCTGTCAACGCGCTTTGCCGAGGTGCTTGGTACCTTTTCGGTCATGCTAAACGAACACCCCGAGCTAACCAAGGGAATCTGTATCCGATACCTGCGTTCCCAACACGAACAGCTGCAGGAGAGATTTCCCCAAACCCGAAATGATCTTGTTCGGATTATCCAACAATCCGGTTAACGCCGCGCCCAACCTGTCTCCCACCCTTTGAAATAAGGAGAACCATCCTTGCCAGGACAAAGCCGAACATCACTTTTGGGAGGACTTGCTAAGCTATGGCCGTTGGCTCTACGCTCACCGGTCTCGTTGCTCCAGCTGGCGCGTCTTTGCCTTGAGGATGGCGAGCCCGACAAAGCCCACGGCATGGTGCAAAAAGCGATCGGCAAGATAAAGAAAAAAAACCGTTCAGCAAGAGCCCCAAACGGGCTTAGCCCAATCGAGGGTGAAGCCCGCTTGCTCGAGGGGCATGTGCTCACGGCCCGGGGCGAAGACGCTGATGCCGAAATGGCTTTTCTGGCAGCATGGAGATTAGGAGCCCGCGATAGAACGTCCTTGTCTTTTATGGCCGCGCGATTGCTCGCCAGGGGAGATCGGAGCGATCAAGCGCATCAGATCTACGCGAGCTATCTCCAGCATGCCTGGGACCGAGATGACCCTGAGCAGATGAAGCGGAACCTCGCCTTTTTGGAGGAAATTTCACGACCCGATCCCACCAATCCAGGTCAAATGGCGCGAGCTTATCGGTGGAATCGGAAAATCCTCAAGTACCTGACCCGGGTTCCCTGGGTTTACCATCACTTGGGCCGGATTGCCTACGCCCGTGAGGATTGGCCCGAAGCTGTCCGCATGTATGGGCGTGAAGTGGAATTGGCGCCCGGAGAGCGTGGCCGGCTGATGCTGTCCCGTGTCTTATTTCTCGATGGGCGTATAGATGAAGCTGCCGGTCATTTGGACAAATTAGTTGAGTGCCCGCGCTACCGGGCCGAAGCCTTGTTGCGCCGGGCCCACCTACGCCGTCTCCAGGGAAACGGAGCGGCTGCTCTCCAGGATTTTCGGGCGGCATCAGTCGAGAGGCTCCTGGAAGGCGAGCACCTGCTGGCCTATGCGGAGATCCTCATCAATCAGGCTTTAGCGGGTGAAGCTGCGAACATTTTGGACCGTTTTTCGGACCACGATGATCCGAGGTGGCAGTTCCTGAAGGCGCACGTCGACCTTGCGGCTCAACGACTTGATGAAGCGGTCGCTGGTTTCAGAGGTATTGTGCTGGATTCGGTTGTCGGCGGTCAGGCTGCCCAACAGCTGATATGGCTGGCTGCCGAAAAACCGGGGGCGACATGGGCGCTTCCCGTCTTGAAGGAAATCCCGTCCGAATACCATGACGAAACCTATGGAATTGCCCTGGGTAACGCTTATCTGGAGACCGGCAACCCGGAAGCTTCTCTGAGGGCTTGGCTCTCCATTGAAGAATGGACAGAGCCGCGGGTACGGACATTCGGCGCGGTTGCACAATGGTTATTCACCGATCTGTATCGTCGTGACAACCCCTTGAAAATAATCGAGCTATGGACTGAATTTCCCGCGGAGAAATTGCCTGGAGAAATCTGGGAAATCATTCAGTGGGCAGCCCTGCGCCAAATTGTGCGCTCTTTTTCGCTCACCAGGGACAGCGCCTACACGGCCCTGATGTCGCTGGAGGATATGGAAGCTCGCATGTTGGACCAGCCATCCACCTCGCTCTGGAAGCTCTGCCGCGGGATGATTCTTGCTGTTCTCGGCGAATATCGGGAGGCTGTAGGGGAGTTGGAGTCACTATCGGCTGCGGATCCAAACAACGCTTCTGCCCATTTGGTGCGCGCTTTCTGCGCGCTCTACCGCGATGACCGTCAGGCCTGTCATGATCTGCTGAGCGGAGACGGGTTGGCAGGTGAGCCGTCCCTTCGGCTAGCGATCATCATGGCAACTTTGGAGGATGACTGGCAAACGGCCGCTCGCCGACTTACCCAGTTGAATCTTGAACCCCATGAGCGAGGTTACCAGGCGGCTATTCTCTTCAAGGCAGGTCAAAGCGACAAGCTCGAAGAAATAGCAGCTGAAGACCATGCCGTCCGCTATTACAGGGCCGCCGATCTTGCACGTGCAAACTGTTTGACCGAAGCCTTAGAAGTGATCGGCTTGATCCAAAAAAACCGCCCCCTGCATACGGCCGAATGCCACCTCTTTTCCTGGCTGTTGGTGAAAAAGGCGCTGATCCATCACGCCGATGGGAACGGCGACGGCATGATAAGCTGTCTCCGGCAGGCCTTTACACTCTGGCCTGGAGCCGCCGGACTGGTTGCCCGGCTCCCCAAAGCGAGGAAAGATTGGCTTGCCTGGTACCTCATGACCGGTGATCGAAAAAGAGCCGGCAAGATATTGGGCCGGATGACCAAGAAGGGCGAAGTGGCCGATCCGCACATTTGCCGGCTCCGCGGTTTGCTCCACCTGGCCGAAGCCGCCCGGTGTTTTCTCCGAAGAGAAAGCAAGGCCATGTTGAAGCAAATGAGGCTCTCAATTGCGTTTATAGGCATTCCCCTGACCCAGCCCGAATTTCTCCGGGAGTGGATAGGAAGACGTTTCGAAACCTATGAAATCGAGGCGATGCCACAAGCGTCCGGAAAATTGAAAGAGCAGGTCGTCAAGTACTATGAAACGATTCTTTACCAATGGAAAGAGTCTCTCGAGAAAGAAGGCCTGTCAGAGGTCGCCCGCGCGGTCTACGATTTGCCGCTTGCGTTTCGTGCCGAGTTGAACGGCGCACAACTGGTCTGCGATTACGGAGGCCTCACCGTGGGGGATCGCATGGTATGGGCTGGTGCCGAATATGTGAGCGTAATGGGCTTGGAACAACCCTTCGCCGAATTCTTTGACTCGCTGCAAACCCACACGCGGACCAAGACTTCTGTATTGGATGAGGGGCCGCCGTTATTAAGGTTGTTGCAGCTTATCCAGGATGACCAGGATGAAGAGGGTGTGGAGCCCGACGTGGTGCAGGAAATCGCCTACATGTTCTCGGGCTTGCGGATTGCCGCCGTTCTGCGCAAACAAGATCGCCCGGAGGAGGCCTTGAAATGGGTACAATGCCGTAAGGATGCAAAAGTGGGCCCACCTCTTACGGGTTATCCGGCTTTTAGCGGGGATACAGGTATAGAGGTATTTCAAAAGATTGTTGCGACCTTCGAGATGGAACTTTGCACCGAGGTTGGATCTCGCTACATCGCCAAAACCGATCAGGGTCCCGTCCAGGCGCTGGCCCATTGGCGTCAGGCGATGAAGCTGGCCCGCAAGATCGGCCGCCAGGAGGAAATCGGGTCGAGCATCGAGCAAACCGCACTGGGTCGCGCCAAAGTGCTGATCGACAAAGATCGCGAACAGGAAGCCATAAAGATCCTGACAGGGGTGCGGGGACTTTACACCAGCTCGAAGCTGGAAGGCATGCTTGCCTCCTCGTATGCCAATCTGGGCGTTATGGCGGGTAACCAAGAGAAGTGGCAGAAAGCCGTCAGAAATTTGAGGTCCGCCCGCAAGTTGAATCCCCACTCGACCCACATCAACAAGAACCTGATCAGGGCTCTCCTGGGCCGGGCTGATCAGGTTCACTCCTCTTCGCCCGGCAAGTCCGGACCCCTGCTCGAGGAAGCCTTGAAAATCGCTCACGAGCAGCTTCGCGATGATCCCCATGACCAGGACCTGCAGGAATTGATCTCGGCTCTCGATATCCGGTTGGCTTTGGTAAGTCTTCAGGAACCGGACGATGTAGATCCCATGGAATTGTTCGGGAGAATCCTTGGAGATTCCCTCCAGAATCGCAAACGCTCAGCTTTTTACCACAACCGGGGTGTAGAAAAAGTCAACAGAGGCAATTTGGAGGAAGGGATCCGTGATTTGGAAAAAGCCCTGGAATTGGAGCCGGACAGCGAGGAAACCAGGGAAATGTTGAGACAGGCGAGAGCCATGCATGCACTGACGTCCGGAGATAGCTCCGAGGGGTTGATAGCCCTGCTCGAGCTTATTCGCAACGCCAACCTAAACCAGGAAGAAAAATAAGTTATAATCGAAGATTAGCAAAAGGTGAGCAGACCGGGAATCGCTAGCGAGGTAGGGCTTTCATGCAGTTTGATGATTTCACCCTCGATATCTACTCTGTTGGAGCTGAGATTCTTGTCCATTTACCGGGCGTTCGGCCGAGACCACTGCGCCTGACCCTTTCCGATAACGATCTTGAGAGGCTCAACGACAAAATCGAGAAGGATGCCGTACTCTCAGCACAGGAAGCCGTCAAATTACGCAGCACGGAAGAAGATTCCCGTCGTTTGCTAAAAAAATATGGGGAAGATATTTTCGATGGATTGTTTTGTAACCAGCTCAAAGATATATTCATTGAACGACATAATCATGCTCGGAGCCAGGAAAAAGGGCTTAGAATACGCATCCGGCTCGACGAACAGCAACAAAGCCTCGGCCGCTATCCCTTCGAGGCCATGTACTTCAATGATCTTCCCATCAAGGATCACCTCTCCGCCTTTGGTGATTTGACATTGGTGCGCACGATCAGCTCCAGTTCCCAAGACCGGCAAGACTATTTGCCGAGACCGGAGGCGATTAGCCCGCCATTACGTATCCTGATGGCCGTGGCCCAACCTGACAACATGCCTGATCTCAATGCGGGTCAAGAGATCGCGGCCTTGCTACAGTCCGCGAACCTACCGGGAATCCAGGTCAGCATCCTGGAAAAGGGGGTTACCGTGGCGGCACTAATCGAAAGAGCAAGAGTCTTTAGGCCGCACATTCTTCACATGATTTGCCACGGTGGTTATGATGCAGATGAAGGGCGAGGTTTTCTCTATTTGGAAGATGGTCCGGCACATGGGGACGTACTGCGGGGTTATCTTGCCGGTATTCCCACCTTGAGGTTGGTCACCTTGAATGCCTGTCAGGGAAGCAGAGGCAGCGAGGCTGATCTTTTTTCGGCGGTCGCCATGGGGATTTTCACCCTGAATATTCCCGCGGTGGTGGCCATGCAATACAAAATCACCAACCTGGCGGCGATCGAATTCGCCAAACATTTCTACAGCCAACTGGCAATGGGCTGGCCGATCGATGAGGCCATGACCATGACACGTCTGCACCTACGACGGGAAATCAGAGGAACGCCCGAATGGGCCACACCGGTCCTATACATGGCGACTCGGGACGGCGATCTCTTCGGCCTGGAGTGGTCGGCAGAGGAGCTCTTGCAACACACGCGCTCGCTTTTCCGTCAGGGTCACTTAGAGGCGGCTCTGAACACGACCCGACTGATCTCCCAGAAATTTGACAACATGCAGGAAGACACAGCGGTAAGTGTCAAGGAGGTACGCAAAAAAACCGAAGCAGCCTGGGCCTTCTATCAGATGTGGACGCAGCTCCAACAGGACGCTAAAGAAGCGCCCTTTTACAAATTACTTGCGAATCTCGCAACACTCGCTCCTGCTTATCCGGATGCGGAAATGACGCTTCGAGACAATGAAAGCCCGGCTTTTCAAGAGCTGGTCACGGCGATCGAGGCAGTGCGGGCATTTGATCTGGGAGATTACGACCGAGCCGGGGAATTGAGCCGTGCCGGAGCTAAAATCGGTGAGGGCGAAACATCGCCCAATCGCCGCTTCGGCTTTGACTTTTTGCGGGAAAAGGCCGGACTGGAAAAAGAAGCTGTACGCTTGGTGGAAAGGCTCGATAATACGTTACGTAGCAGCTCTTGGTCGGAGTTCCTCTCCGCAGTAAAAGGTACAACATTACCTGAGGGTAGCTCGCAAGCAGGGGCGCTAAAAAAGATGAAGGACACGGCCTACAACCTCGAGAAAGCCATGAGCCTGTATGCAAAAGGAAAATTTGGCCAAGCCTGTAAGCACCTGGGAATGATTGCGCCCGAACAGGGACCCCCTGATTTGAATGCCGCTGCTCGCGTGCTCTCGATCGGGTCGAAAGTGGAGAAAATCATCGAAGCAAGGACTGTTGATCTGGACGGGCTCGAAACGCTACAACAAGAATTGGATGCGCTGATCGATGAAAGCGCGAAAGCGAGCAACCCAACCGCAGTCACATCCAAAACACCCGGTTTTGCCGAGGTCCGGGACAAGATACTGGTGCTTCAGAACGACTTCCTCAACCAACGGGCCCTAACGCTTTACGACCAGGGCATGTTTACCGACTCCGGGAAAATCTTCAAAAAGCTTGGCAATCATCGCTATGCTCGGGCATGCGATAGCTGGCGCAAGGCAATCTCGTTACTTTCCACGGAGTCCTGGGACAAGGCAAAGAAGCAATTGGGAAAAATTCCCATTAAGAAAGATCCCCGCGTGAATAAGTGGCAACGTTGGTGTATCACCGCCCGTAGGGTGGTGCCCGTGCTGAAGACCATGGCTTCCGGTCGCCTGCTTGCCGACCCCGTTGTTCCCTGGGAAGGTGGTGAAAGCCCTTACAAGGCCTTTCCCGAGATATCGCCCGAAAGCACGATGGAAGCCTGTAAAGAGATTCGCGAGCTGGACCATAAGGAAAAGAATGCCTATGACGCCCTGCGCAAAATACCCCAGCGACTCACGGTGGATTTCTATCTGTATACCATCGAGGACAAGGATCGCGCCGGTGCACTGGCCAAACGACTCTGCTCGGTAGAGGAAGGTGTCCAGCCCGGCATTGACAACCGGGAAATTGTTCGCGAATTGGGTGAGGACGGCGGGGTTTTCCGTGCGCTGATGAGAAATTACGATGCCGCGATAACCTTCTTCCTACAAAGGGTGAAAGTCGACCCTGCCCATATCGGTTTTTTTCACCATTTGGGGCTCGCGGCTGCTGCCAAGATTCACTGGCTCGAGATGAACGCCGGCGACGAGGATGACCTGGTCAGGGCATGGGAGCACCTCATTTGGGGCTGGGGCCCGGTCTTCGCTGATGACCGGTTCTGGCAAGCGTGGTACCGGACTCGTGATCAGATTTACGGCCAGCAGATAGGCAACGACCTGATTCAGGACGCCCGCATCCGCCTGCGGCTTTCCTGGCTCGAACGCATGAGGTCCGCCAGCGAGGTATGGCCCGATATGGACATCGCTTTTCAAGCCGAGGTCAACGGCGCACGCGCGGTCCAAACTGGAGAGGGATTGCCTGTTTCCCGGATTGGTGGTCGCAAGGTCATTGTCGGCTTTTCGGCAGCCCGAGAGCTGGATCTGGTCGAGGACATCATTCGGTTTTCCTCAACCCTGGACAAGAATGGCCTGGCGGAGAAAACCAGTTGGCAGCGGCGCTTTCTTCGCTATTTCAGCGACTTGGCCGGCGCCACTGTCCTCTTCGAGGAAGGACGCTACGCAGAGGCCGTTGCCCACCTGAGCGGCCCACGTTGCGAGCTATTCGAGAAAAACGACACCCGCTGTGCAGTTCGCCGGAGCAGGAAGGAGGCTTTGTGTACTCCCGCCGAATCTTGCCCCTGTTTCCGCACACGCAATCCCGCTTTTGCGGGTCGCTCTCAGGGAGCGCGCTTTCTGAAGCGGGAAGCACTTGCCCTGTGGACCGAAGCTCACCTGAACCTGGCCTTGAAGGCCGTCTCGGCGGTACCGGCCGAGATCGACCAGGCCATCACCCACTGGCGGGCTGCCCTGGCTGCCTCTCCATCCGAGAAGCGCAACCAAACGCTCGGAGAAATTCGGGACATGGCCCTGGGTCGTGCCGGCAACCTGACCTCGGTCGGAGGGGAGCGTCGCCTCGAAGCGCTCAATGACGCGGTGGAACTGCTCGAAACCGTCTATCAGGAAGGCTGGGAAAAGGCAGAGATACGCGATGCCCTGGTAAAGGCAGTTCTCGATCGGGCAGTTTATCTGGCCAATGAGTATGACAACGTGGAAGACGCGCGCCAGGATACTCTCCATGCCTTTGGGCTTGCTCCCGATTCCCTTAGGGTGATCGTCAATCTCTGTCAGGCAAGCATGATGTATGCAACCCATTGTCACATGAGAGGCGAAAAAGACCGAGCCGACTCTCTGCTTGAGGAAACCAAGGGACACCTTGCTAAAGGTCTGTCGCTCTACCCGGGAAACAGTGATCTGGTTGACGTGGAAAAAGAGCTTGAGCACGTAAAGGAGATGCTGCTTTCCAATGAAGCTTCTACCGAAGTGGTCAGTGATCTCACCGCAATCGATGAGAGTGCTGAGAATTCTCCGCAACGCGATAAGTTGGTGGATGCCATGATCCAAGAGGCAACAAAAAACTACGCCGAGGCCGCCGGCCTCTATTCTGAAATCCTCGCCGAGGATATGGAAAACCATGAAATCAAGGTCCGGCTGGCCTATTGTTTACGGTCTTGGATCCACCAAGCCGTGACCTCGGAAGATCTGTCATTGGAACAGGCCCGGCGCGCGCTCGAAGAAGCCTTGAAGCGTTTTCCGGATCTGACGGTTCCCGATACCGAATGGCTTTTTGAATGACTGAACCCACTGATGGAGTGAACTATGTGGATCAAAGATCACGATTTACCCTGGGACGGCCCCTTTCCATATGAGCACTTGGACAGACGAACCCGGGAGCACGGTTTTTCGGGCATCGATCCGGAGGCGAGCGCACGGGCGGTCAAGGACCTGCTCTTCGACCTGATGAGCGGCGGCCGGCCGAGCCACGAGGATCGCTCGGCCTGGGACCAATTACGGGATCCACGCCGGCGCCTGGCTATTGATTTCCTGATGTATGAGCTTACGGATAAGTTCGCGCGGTTTCCTAACGTCTTCGAAGATTTGGAAATGCCGGTGGCATTGCCCGACTTTCGCGAGCTGTTGAAGCTGGAACCGGTGCTTGCGTCGCTCGAACCCGACTCTTCGCCCCAGGGGACTACCGATCCTCCCCCCCGAATGGAAGTAGCAGCGCGAACTCCCAGCCCTGCCGATGTCGGTCCGATCGACATCGAAGAATCAGTCATCTGGAGAGATTATGATTGACGCCGATCTGTTTGCCAATCCCGAAAAGCTCTTGGAGCTGATGAGTCAGGAGGCTGCTTCGGCCGAACGAGATCAGAAGCACTACCGGGAGGTGGAGAGCATCCTGGCGGGTTTTCTAGAAGTGGTCGATCACCTGGAGAGGTTGGTAGCTTATTGCCGAGATTTGCAGGCAGAGGGCGTCGACCGGGCTCCGACGAAAAATGTTCAGATCTTGCACCGAAGAGCGCTTCAAATCCTGGCCGGAGTAGGTGTTGTGCCAATAAAGGCCCGAGGGGAATTACTCGACCTGAGGCTGCATGAGGTCGCCTCGACAGTGACGAAGCCAAGCGGTAAAGACGATATCGTGCTCGATGAAATCATGTGCGGATATACCTTGAATGGACGACTGTTGAGACGATCAAAAGTCGTAGTGTCGAAAATTGATGGAGGCGATGATCATGAAAGCGATAGGCATTGATCTGGGAACGACTAATTCTTTGATGGCGGTTGGGGGCGGTGAAACCAGGATCCTGGTCAACCGGGAAAACGAAAGCCTAACCCCATCCGTCGTCAGCTACCGCAAAAAGCGCAAAACTAATGAAGGGGAAATCGTCGTGGGCCGTCAGGCCCGCTCCTATGCAGCCAAGGACCCCGTAAACACGATCTTTTCCATCAAGAGGTTAATGGGTTCGCTCTATGGTGAGGAACAGTTAGAGGACATTGCGAAGAAGGTGAGCTATCGTCTTGCCGATCCTCCCGAGGACTCCGACGACCAGGGGGTCAAGGTCCTGTTGGGTGGAAAACCCTACACGCCCGTCGAGATATCGGCCCTGATTCTTGAAAAGCTCAAAAGAGATGCAGAGCTGGCGCTGGGCGAGCCCGTGACCCACGCGGTTATCACCGTGCCGGCTTACTTTCAGGAGCGTCAGCGGGAAGCCACTCGGAAGGCTGGTGAACTGGCCGGCCTCAAAGTACTCAAGATCATAGACGAGCCCACTGCGGCTGCGGTCTTTTTTGGAGCCGACAAAGAAAAAGAACGTCATCGGGTGCTGGTTTACGACCTGGGCGGGGGAACCTTTGATATTTCGATCATCCAAATGGTGAGCGGTCAATACCAGGTCCTGGAGGTTAGTGGGAATACCTGGCTGGGCGGCGATGATTTCGACAAGATGGTCGTCCAGAGGATGATCAATTGGCTGATCGATGAGGAAGACTACGATCCCTCTAAAGACAGGCGCTTTTTGGGCGTGGCCAAGGAAAAGGCCGAAGAATTAAAAAAAGCGCTCACAGTCCAAGATAGCGCGGAAATCATCGCTCCCATGATCACCAAAACCGAAGACGGACAGCTTCTGGATATCGAGATGGAAATAACCCGGGAAGCATTCGAAGAAGATATCCAACCGTTTGTCGATCAAACCATACAACTGACCGAGGAAGTATTGGCAAGGCAAAACCTTACCACCGAGGACATTACTCGGGTCCTCCTGGTCGGCGGCTCGACCGCGGTACCCTTGGTCCAGAATACTGTTTCCGAGCTGTTTGGTGCGGAAAAGGTGAGAAAACACGTTAATCCCATGGAGTGTGTAGCCTTGGGTGCGGCCATACTGACTGAATATTACGAACTCACGGACGAGGGAGCCACGGATGCGGCGAATAAAAGCACGCTCATGGAAGTCACGGCAATGCATCTCGGCATCGCAGCGGTGAAAGGGGACCATACGGACGAATTTGTGCCGATCATCCCCAAAAATACCAATTACCCGCTCTCGGAGCCCAAGAGGAGGACCTTCGAGCTTGCCGAGGAAAACCAGAAAATCCTCCGGGTTCCCGTCTACGAGGGCCTCAATCCGAATGCAAGCCTGAACACGCTCCAGGGATCCATCGAGTTCCCGCTGCCCGAAGGCCTGCAAGCTACGACGCCCGTCGAGATTTCTTTTAATTACGACGCCAACCGCGTGCTCACAGTTACCGTCCACGTGGTGGGCACCGATATCGTCAAAAAGGAACGCTTGCGTCGCGGGCGAGTTGTGCAGCAGCCCAAAAAGCAGGAGAGCTTGGCCGATGACTGGCGCGAGGAGCTTCAACCTGCCATTCGGGCAATGCAGCACTTTCTGGGTACCTACGGTGACTACATCGATGAAGAAAATCGCCAGGAAATTGGCGAAGCACTGGCCCTGGGAGAGGATGCTCTAGCAAACGAAAACCGCGTCGCGGGCGATAAGGCAGTCAGACTGCTGCAACACAAGCTCATAGGTTCCGGGGTGGCCAGCCAGCTTTTCATGGCCGAACGGGTCATGCAGGGTGCTGATATGGAGGCAACCCGTGAACTGGCTCGAGGGGTTGCCAATCTGCGGAGCGCTTATGAAGCCGGCGATACCTCGAAAGTCAACAGCTTAAGCAATGCCCTCAGGGCTCAGGTGGCCCTTCAAATCGCCAAATCCTCCAGTATCGGTAGAGTTGAAGACCAAAAAGACCTCAAGGGTTATGTGCGTGAAAGGGAGTCGAAAGGATGACCGATCACATTCCCATCGGTATCGATTGCAGTGACCTTCATTTTAGGACAGCATATTCTTCCGGCTCGCGGTTGGAGACCCTATGGGTGCCTTCGCTGGCCCGTCAACCCATGTATTACACCGATTCCCTGGGCGATACCCACGGGTTGGGAGTAGGTTTTCCACGGATCTTGCAACACCTGGGTACCGAGCGACTCCAAGTCAGAAAAGAAGATCGTCCACAGAGGGTCACTAGGGCGATTCTAACCTCCATTCGCGAGGAACTTGAGCGTGTCACCAAGAAGAAGGTCGGCAAAGCCCTTCTAGCGGTACCCGCTTCCATGACCCATAACAACCGCAAGACGCTAATCGAATGTGCGCACGAAGCGGGCTTGCCGGATACTGCTCTCATTGACAAGGGGACGGCAGCAGTTCTGGGGTACCCGCGCAAGCACAAAAAGTCAACCGTTTTGGTCCTGGGTATGAGCTATGGGGAGTGTGAATGCTCGCTGTTGCGATTGACTCGAGAGCATTGCCGCATGGTTTCCACCGAAATCGTCAAGAATGTGTCCGGTGAGATTTTCAATGCCCTGGTCGTCGAGGCCATTGTGCTGGCCTTGAGAAAGAAGCGCATCTTTCTCGGTCTCAAGAAATTCACTCCTGAGCAATGGAGTCGTCTTCTCTTGCTCGCTATCGAGATCCGGCTCTCCTTGTGTGAGCGGGCCGAGGATACGATCACCTTGAACCCCGAAATGACTGGTCTTGATCACTCGGTCACAACGCGGGTGGACGGCAAGGCCTTTGTGGACCATCTCGCGCCGCTCCTTGCCCGGGTTGTCAATGCCCTTTATGGAATTTTGGAGCTCAATGACTTGGAGGCCTACGATATCGACACCTTCCTTTTAGCGGGTAGTGAAGCCGTGCAATCACCTGTTTTTCAAATGCTGAACGAAACCTTCGAGGGTCGGCCGATTCGGACCGATGCCGATCTTATCGCCCGGGGAGCTGCCTGGCAAGCGGCTCGGGAGGCCAATCCGTCCATCGATCTCGTTCAGACAGAAATCTCGCCCGGACCTGTTCCCAAGTTACCACCCGCCTTATGGCAACAGTGGGATCGCAGGATTTCAGATGAAAAACAACCCGAGTTCTTAACCGTGATCGATACCTTCCCGAAGAAGGCTGATGTCAAGCTGGAACCCGCCCAGAAAGAAACTGGCGAGATTTCGCAAAAAGGCGAGATCGCCAAGGTCAGAGACCATCTAGCTAATGACGACCTCACGGCTGCAAAGCTTGCCCTTCAAGCTTTGGAGAAAGAGGTCGAAGCGCTCAAGAGAGAGCTCAAAGCGGCCGAAAAAAATGCAGTTCCCCGGAGGCTGATTCAAAAAGCCGTTGCCATGCTCAATGCTGGACGGTTGGCCGAAGCGGTGGCTGTCTCCCATCAAGCCTATCAGCAGGCTCCCGAGGAGCCTGAGATTTTTTCCAGCATGATGGGTATACACAAGGATGCCAGCTTGGCCATGGTCTCACCCGAACAATACGAACCCGCCATTCAGATTCTCTTGTGTGCGCATTCTCATGACCAGACGGATCTTTCCATTCACGAGGCCTTGGCCAAGAGACATTACATGCACGCTCTGGAGATGTACCGCTTGGGTAATGTCGATCAGGCTGTCAAGATCCTCGAAAAAGCTTTGACTTTCGATCCCCGTCACGAGGAATCCAACCAACTTATGGAGGAATTGAACAGGAGTTAAGTAGCACTCATATAATTGACTCACCAAGCCGGAACTACATTCCGGTAATGGGGTCGAAACGGGTCGAAACCCTGGCTCTTGGTCGTTGAATGCACTACAATAAAAAGAGAGAAGTTATCACGAAATAGGTCTTCATGCAGCCACACATTGAAAAACAGGAACACAGCTATGTCAAATACCATTCCTAATAATCCCTTTGACGATTATCCCGTAATTGGCCGATGTTCGTCTGAGCACAAGGTCGCATTGCTGCGTGAGATGGGGGACGATATTACCGCGGACGAGTTCGATAGCGCGCAAACATCCAAGGAAACTGACTCCCTGGCCAGCTTTAGAGGCGGCGGCATTTTCCGGAACCGCGCGCTCAAGCCTTGGGAGCACATCAGCCATAGCTTTGGCTTTTTGCCCGCCGGCCTTCCGGCAACAAACGAGCCGTTACCGCTTTTCAATGCCGGTCAGATCGAACCGGACCAGAGTTTGCGCAATGCCGCGGTCACCATCCGTCTCGACAAGCTAAGGGTCGCCGATTACCCTGGCAAGGGAACCCACCGTATCCTGTTCGATTTCTCTGCCCGCCACGCCACGGAAATGGGCAACCAGCCATTGCACTACAACGCTACCCTGAGCGCTCGTGAAGGTCAGGAGGCCCCCGTTTTGGGTCAGCCGATCTTCGTTGGCCTCGTGGTCGGCAACGAGGGCCTGTCCTTTGCATGCCATACCGTTAACGTCGCCAACGAGGGCAGCCAGAAAGCGCTGGATATGCTCGAATCGGATTTGGTCAAGAATGGTCTCAAGCTGGCCAAGACCGTTCAGCCCGCCATCGGCCCTCTGTCCCAGATTGCAGTGGGGCTAACCAAGTCCATCCTTGGTGTCCATAAAAACGTCCGGGTCCAAGAATTCCAACTGGGCCTGGACTTCGATCGGGTCGCCACTGGTGCCCGACTTGCCCTGGGTGCCTACTTCGCAGTCCAGGTAGCCGAGCCGTGGGACTGGTCTCAATGGTTATGGCACCCCGGTTATTCGAGTTTGGTTGCCAAAAACGACTCGCTTGAGCCTTGCCCATACAATTACATCGTTTTTCGCGTGAGTCGTCATTCGGAGCCTTGATTTAGTGTGAGTGGTGTTGGGCACGAAGCTCCCCGAGCAACCGACGGCCTATTTGTTGGAACCGGATGATGCACCGTCACCGGGTGCTTTTTTGAGCACTTGCAATATATTTCGGTCCTCATTCGGTACATGTTTGCCAAAATTCTAAGCCGGTGCCCACGCAAGGACCTCACGTCCAAGGACGACATCCGCGAGATTCTTCAATTTGAAACCGGTGAAAAGGGCAACATCTACGCGATGTGGATGGAATACCTGGAGCACGCCTTTTCACGCATCAACGACAAGACGCCAAAAAAATCGTACTCTATCCGGCCCACCACGGCGAGAACGAACGCACCCGCAAAGAGATCCTCGATGATTTGAATCTGGATATAGACGACTATGATCTGGAGAAAAAGCTACACAAACTGGTCAAGGCCGATATCATCGCGGGAGATCGCTCTAATTATGACTATAAGGGCTTGGGCGATCCGATCTTCGCCATGGTGATCCGCAAGAAATATCAGCAGGAAATCGATCAGGCCGGAAGCCGCGGGCATCATGTACCGCGACAGCAACAAGCCCTTCAGCTAGAGTTCTTTAACCGAACTTGCTCAACCTGCTCCTGCTTTTACGGAAGATGTCGGGCCCGGACCTTTTCGAGGTGTCTTTTTCAAGACCCCGGAAGATGGGCGAGCAGCCTGTTTTTTGAAAAGTATTTTGAACCATTGCCATCTGATCGGGGACCTACCTACTGAGCGCTCGATATTAGCGAGTCCCAGCCGGGGCAACATCAGAGCATTCCGCCCCGGCGAATCGACTCGCGACGAATAACGGCAAGCCCGCTTGGCCGTTCATTCCCTAATCCGTGGTGCACGGCTGTATTGCCGATGCACGCTTCCTGACCGCGAACGGCGCCTCGCGACAGGGCCTTTTTCATCTTAACTAAATCAGAGGGCCTGGCCTGGTCCACCCAACGTCATAGGAGCACGATTATGACACAAGAAGGATTGTCGAGCACTCAGCTGAACGCGGTGCTCAAGAGCGAAGGAGCCCCATGGCAGGCCGGCGACACGCCTCTTTCCGACCTATCCGAGGATGAGTTGAAGCAACGGCTCGGTTATGAGCCCGGTCCGGATGAGCCGTCCCTCGACGAGCGGATCGCCCTGTCTACCGGCCATTTGGCCGAGGCGGGCCTTACCGCTGCCGGGGCGCCTGCCTCATTCGACTGGCGCAACAGGGGTGGAAAAAACTACATTACGCCTGTCAAAAACCAGGGCGGTTGTGGTTCCTGTGTGGCCTTTGGAACCGCGGCCGCGGTCGAGGGCATGGTCCGGATTCGGCGCAATAACGCCAATGATCCGGTCGATTTCTCCGAGGCCCACCTGTTCTACTGCATCGCCAAGTCCCAGGGCCGCCACTGCAGAAACGGTTGGTGGATTGCACCCGCTCTCGATGGTTTCAAGAAGCCCGGGATCGTGGACGAAGCCTGCTTTCCCTATACCGCCGGGAACCAAAACTGCAAACTGTGCAAGAATTGGCAATGTAGGGTTACCAGCATTCCCAGTTGGCACGTTATCAAGAACACCGCTGCCATGAAGCGGTGGTTGTCGACCAGAGGACCTCTTGTCACTGCCTTCGCGGTCTACCAAGACTTCTCGTCCTACAAATCCGGAATCTACAAGCATGTCACCGGCAGATACCGTGGCGGTCACTGCGTCTGCTGTATCGGCTATAATGATACAGAGGGTTACTGGATTTGCAAAAACAGCTGGGGTACCAGATGGGGTGAAGGAGGTTATTTCAAGATCGCCTACGGCCAATGCGGTATCGATGCCGCCATGTGGGCCGTGGACAATGTCAATCTCTGGCATAAGCACAAGAAAATCATCGGCCTGTTTGCAACAGGCGGAACCCGCAATGCCTGGGCCTATATTCAGGGTGTGGGCTGGCGTAGAGTCAGTTATGAAAACGACACGATCTTTTTCACCATGCTTACCCAACTGTCGGCGGCCAAAGCCGCCAAACGGCCCGTCAGTCTCTTTGATGTCAACAATGTCATCAAAGAAATCTACGTATTCTGAAGGGGGACCTCATGGCTGATACAAAACCGCAAGAACCGATGACCGAAGAGGAAGTCCTGGAAGAGACCAACCGGGACGAGCTCCGGCCCAGTGATGAGCCCCCCGCCTCGGCCGTTACCGAGGAGGGCGACGAGGGCGAGGAAGACGCTCTCGGGGCCTGGGTCCGCAACAAAAAGATCGTTTCACTTTGGTCTATCAACCAAAACAGGAACTCCTGGGTAGGGGTCGGTGGTGTCGGCTGGCGCAAGCTCGACAATTCCACCGACAGTGGCGTGACGGCCTTGACCATTCTCGGCGCCAACGCCAGACAAACCAAGGGGTCGGTAAATTACAATGAAACCAAGAAAAAGATAAACATGATGTACGTCTGGTAAGCCCTGCCGGCCGTGCTCGTCTCAAACAGCGGTTGCATGCACGAGCCCAGCGCATGCAACCGCTTACCCGGCAGGTTGGGGCCTTGTCGGAAAACTCTACGGGAGGTTTGTCATGCCGGACAACATGCCACGGGAACTGACCGCCGAAGAGTTGGCCATGACGGACAACAACTCGGTCTTTGAAACCAAAACAGGGGAGGCCGCGCCTTCCTTGCCGCTGCCCGAAAGGGACACGGCATCGACCGTGCCCTATCTGGACGAAGCGATGCCGACCATGGAACCGGAAGGTGAAGCATTGCAGGAGGAAGGCGAAGCATTGCAGGAGGAAGGCGAAGCATCGGACGTGGAGCCGCTGAGGTCGTTCGAGGTAGAGGTGCCCTGGGCGCCGGCCGAGGTAGAGCCCGGGATCTCCTCATTATCCGCGCCGCTCGAGCCCTCCGAGGAACCCCCCGCGGTGGAGCCGGAGCATATGGACGCCTCGCCCCTGGCGAAAACCAGGAAGGGGAAAAAGAAGGGGAAATGATGATCGCATCCGCCGCGTGCCGGCGAAAGGAACCATCTTCAGGAGGTGCGTCGTGTCAGAAAAAACCATCACCATCGCCGATCACGACAGTCATTACCGGCTGCAGGTCGGCGATCGGCTCATCCTGCAGTTGCCCGAGAACCCCACCACCGGTTTCTGTTGGACCGTGCCCCAACCCGACTCGGGGGTCATGCGCCTGCTCGAAGACGATTACCGACCGAACGGGGGAGGTATCGGCGGGGGCGGGCTGCGCGTGATGCGTTTCGAGGCGCTCGGGACGGGTAAGGTCAGCCTGGAGACAAACTGTTGGCAGGAATGGGAACGTGTGCCGCAGCAGACCTTTGTTCTGAACCTAGAAATTGTTTAAGCCCAAGGCTTTGAGGAGGGAGGCGGGTTCTTCCGTCCGCATTCTGCGAAGCGGACAGGTCCCGGTCCGACTAATGCCTGTCCGAAAACGCGGGTTCTCATCATTCACACCGATCCAGCGTGCCGGCCCCAGGCAATCGGCAACCTGCATCCCGCGCACCGGGCAGACCACTGCTGTAATGTTTTATTGTGGCAGTCGTTCTAATTCCTTCTCGTCTACCAGGTGTAGCCGGTTACCTTCATCCATATCGAAGAACAAAATCTTGCTGTCTCGCATGGCCAACAAGGATACTGCTTTTTGCATGATCGGATAGGCAAAACGCCCCATTATTTCTCCCGTTTTGGCGTCTACTCGAGTCAAAACCCTAAAAGCTTCCAATTCACCCGTGTCTTCCACTTCTTTCCTTAAACCGAACCTGCTTCCTCTTTCATTGCTTTGAAATTATAACTCCAAACAAGGAGATCTGGTTATCGATAGCCCAAGGCAGCAATATGTTTCTTAAAGTTTTCTTCAAAAATGCTCGCGTTCAGACGTTTATCCTCTTGCTCCATGGCATCCAGTTTCTCAAAACTCATATCGACCTTTTTTTTGATTTTTTCAAAATCGTGCTTGATTGCATACAGCTCTTTCATACTATAGCTACTGCTGATCAACGCTTGCGATTTGGTATACTTGATGACAGTCTTGCCAATACGTCCCTTGTGGGATAGGAATTCACGATATTCATAAAGGTATCCTTTCACCCAATCGAAATAATCATCATAGGCTTTTGCTGCATGGTCAAGGCTGCTAACTTTTTCATAGGCTTGCGCAAGGTAGATGAGGAGGTGGGCATCCCCCATAACTTTTAACGGGAAACCCGTCATGAAATTTTTATTTCCTCTGTACTTCTCCAAAACAGAAATGATTTCTTTGGGCTGTTTACGAAGATGCCAAATTCGGTGTACATAACGAGAAGGTTCCAAGGAGGTATCGCGATAAAAGCGGGCACTATAATCCAGAGTCATTACAGCCGGCTCCGATTCACCGATAGCAGCCTGGTAAAGAGAAAGCTTTGTAAAGACAAAGTCCATCAGCATTGCGGCATCTGAACCCTTCATATTTCCAGATCGGTGGGTTTCGACCACAAGATCGTGAAGTTCATTGATTATTTTGGTAATGCGGTTCGCAATTTCCAGGCGCTCCGTTACGGTAAGCTGAGAAATATCGGTATCGACCAAATCGATAACCGTCTGTCGCTTTTTTTCGATAAGCTTAACGTTCGCCATACCATTGAAGCCCACTCCGATCATGAGGAACCAGGCAGCGAAGAGGAACAAGCGCATTCTTTCTCCTTTGAGCAGGCGAAAAGCCCACATGGGACTTGTCACGCTCATTATACGATGAAGCGGCGCCGATGAGACGCCGCTTCGTTGAACGTGTGTGGTTAGATGTTGTTAAACATGTGACTTTATTAGTTTAATTCACCAATGTGGCGAAGGAAGTTTTTTTCATAGACGCTGTCGTCTAGCTGAGATTGTTCCTTGCGCGCACGGTGTTTTTCCTGGGGATGAGGCTTCTGTTTTATTTGATGCTTTTCAAAGACGCGTTTCATCGCTTTCAGGCGGCTTTGGTTATAGCGGCCTTTGCCATTGGAATTCGAAGCTTGAAACTCGGACAAAATGGCAAGGGGATTAACGTCGAAGGTCAACAGGTCATTGTAGTCCATGCTGCTTTCAGCCCACTCGAGAAATGTTTCATAGGTATCGGCGGCATCCTCCAGACGACCCACTCTATTGTAAAACCGGGCCAGGTTGATGAAGATGTCCGCGTCAGCGGCTGTCTTTTGAGGGGAGCCGACCATGAACTCTTTTCTGCCCAAATACTCCTCCAGAACCAGAATGCCGTATTCAGGATTATTACGAAGAATCCAACCCTTTTGCACATGACGACCGGCTTCCAGGGAAGAGTTCCGGTAGAAACGGGAACTATAGTCCAGGCTTTGAACCGCGTTTTCGGTTTCACCGATGGAAGCCAGGTAATTGGCAAGGTGCATGTAGACGAAATCCATGAGGTATCCCGCTTCGGCAGCCGTCATTTTCCCATCCCGATAGGCTTGAATAGTCAGTCGGTGGAGTTCATTGATGGTTGTGGACATCTCTTGCGCTTTTTCATAGCGGGCTTTTACTTCCATCTGGGCGATATCTGCACGTGCAATGTCGAGAACCAGTTGGCGCTTCTCTTGAATTTCATCACCGGCCAATGATGGAAAGCACGCTGTAACAAAGAGAGTTACCAAAATGATGATTCTTATCTTCATTGATTACACACCTCTTCAGTATCTTCCAGCTCTTCAAATTCTTTCTCAATGGTTCCTTCGGTAATGGTGGGTGTTTGTTGACCGTCGAATTCATAGCCATAGGAAGTTACATTGAAATTGGCATAGTACTTTCTCTTCCAGAGCCATGCTCTCCTACCCGCGGGAATGGTCTTGCTGTAATCGTATGACTTTTTGTGATCGGCACCCACCTCCACATCTACGAGACTTGCAATATGAGAACTCGCTTTCCATTTGTAGGTTATTTCACCTTTGTCACCCAGCGTGCGGTCAGTTGATCCACAAAGCACCTGATCCAGTAGGGCAGGGGTGTATTCCGATGCTGAAAGCTCCGATACATGGTAAGGTGTATCGGCAATTTCTACAATCCTGGTAGATGGATACATCGTCATTGAGTGATTGAGCGGCGTGACCTGCTTGATATGCTGACTTGTATTGCAGTCAACGGTTGCGGTTGCGTTGTAGGACCATGTTCCTACACGATCATGGCCGTCTGTTTGAAAGTCCACGATATTGTCTCCGGTTCTCAACGTCTGCGTGGCATTTTTGTTGGGGCCCGTAGTATAGGTCAAGGTTCCGGAAATTTCCGCAAAATATTGGCTTAGGTGAACATTTAACTTAAACTTGTTCGTCCATTTGCCCAACGACGGTACGTCCTCCGCATTACCGTTGTCGTCGTACATTCTGAATTGTTTTTCTTTAATGTAACCTTTGCATTGGCCGGCCTCGCCCCCGGGCAACGGAGGATCGATATCCGGAGATGGATCGAGGAAGTCCTCATCCGGGGCCTCGCAGATCAGTTTACATTCATAAGCCGGGATACCATCGATGGTAATCCAACGACACTCCCAGCGACAGATGTCGGCATATACAGCAGGCGATACGGCAAAACACATCATAAGTAAGAAAATACGCATTGACCCCCCACTTACCACATTTTAGAATATATGTTTTTAGGGAAAAAGCTCCCAAGCACGGGTAAAAGATCTTGCGCATGCTACCATTTTGGTCGGTGACATTCAATCATTTTTCTGCGACGGTGAAGAGTCCTTCTTCCTTGTTTTTGTAAAACCCCCGGCAGTCGGATAGTTTTCCTAACATAGACAAAGAGAAGCGGCTGACGCCCTCCGCGGACTCCAGCTAAACGCCTGCCCAATAGTGGCTTGTATGACTGCGATCGATTGAATGTCGGTGGAACCCGGGCCTCCTACGTCGTTCTGGTCTTTGTGCTGCCGCCATCCGCTGCCGCTCGTTCACGCGAAACCTTTTCGCCGCGCTTTCGTCTATACCTTTGCCAACCCGTCGCGGGAGTCTCTCCTTACTCATCGGTAAGGAGTTGTTATGATTCGTCGCGTTTTATGTGCCTGCCCCTTGGGGGTCAAGGCTGTTCCCATTACCGTCGAGGTCGACGTTCGACCCGGCGGTCAACGAGTTTCCGTTTCCATCGTGGGCTTGCCCGATACAGCAACCCGCGAATCCAAAGATCGTTTGATTCCGGCGATTACCAACAGCGGTTATGCCCTGGATCAATTAGAGGTCGTCATCAACCTGGCCCCGGCGGACCTGCCCAAGGAAGGCGCGGGTTTCGACCTGCCCATGGCCGTGGGTATCCTCGCGGCTCGCGGGTTGATTCCGCCCGACCGGTTGGAAGGTGTCATGTTCATGGGCGAGTTGGCGCTGGACGGCAGTCTGCGCGCCGTGCGTTCCGTGCTGGCCATGTCCGAGTGTGCCCGGTCCGAGGGCTGTCATTCCATCGTGGTGCCGCGTGCGAACGGCTCAGAGGCGGCGCTGTCAGGCAAGGTCAAAGTCTTTCCGATAGACACCCTGGCCGACCTGACCCACTTCCTGCGCGGAAAGAAAGACCTGAAGCCGATCCAAACGCCGGGTCTCGATTACCTGCCCAAACGCAAAGGACCCGACTTTCGCGATGTCAAAGGCCAGGCGGCTGCCAAACGCGTGTTGGAAATTGCCGCTGCCGGGGGTCACAATGTGTTGCTCTTCGGTCCTCCCGGTTCGGGAAAGTCCATGTTGTCCAAGCGATTACCGGGGATCATGCCCAATTTGACCAGCGAAGAGGTCATCGAAATCACGCGGATCTGGAGTTGCGCCGGGAAACTGGCCGTCAACGGGCAACCCGTTCTGCGCAGGCCGTTCCGGGCGCCCCATCACACCGCCTCACCGGCCGCTGTCGTCGGCGGCGGCGGAAAACCCAGGCCCGGTGAAGTCACCCTGGCTCATCGCGGCGTGCTTTTCCTTGACGAATTCCCGGAATTCCCCCGCCAGGTTCTGGAAGTGTTGCGGCAACCCCTGGAGGATCGCGAGGTCACCATCAGTAGAGCCTCCTGTCAACTCACCTTCCCGGCGGATATCCTCATGATTGCCGCCATGAACCCTTGTCCCTGCGGCTGGATGGGCGATAAACGTCATGTCTGTCTGTGCAGCGATATCCAAGTCTACCGCTACCGGTCGCGTATTTCCGGCCCTTTACTGGATCGCATCGACCTGCACGTGGAGGTGCCCGCGCTCGCCATGTCGGTTATCCGCCGCCTGCCCTCGGCCGAGTCCAGCGAACGCATCAGGTCCCGTGTGGAAGACGCTCGCGCGGCCCAGGTACGGCGTTTTGAGTCCTCGCTGGTCACCAATGCCGCCATGTCGCCGTCCCAGGTGAGTCAGCACTGTGCCCTGAGCGACGATATGGCCGATTTGCTGGATGAGAAGATCCAGCAGATGGGTTGTTCGGCCCGGGTTCATGACAAGATTCTGAAGATCGCGCGCACCGTCGCCGACCTGGAGAAAAGCGAGGCCATCAATGAGAAGCATCTGATGGAAGCTCTCAGGTACCGGCAAATGGACCAAAAACCCATCAAAGCGCCGGAGGTGAAGGGATGATGGAAGCCATTCATGGAATCTACGAGGAGGGCCGGGTCAACTTCCACTATACCTACCCGGAAACCGAGGGTCCGGTAGCGGTGGTGGTCGTCTTCCCGCCGGAAACCACGATCAGACACGAAGATGTAGAGGCCGAGGCCGCCTTTTCGGAATTCGGCGACGAGGACCTGCCGCCGGAGTTACGCGAAATCATCGAACGGGACGACACCTGCCGGAAAGAAGATCCGGAAAACCCGCCCGATCGGCACGCAAGGAGGAAAAGGTAACCGAAATCATCGATCTACCCCGGGCGCGCCGCATCATCCAACCGGCTGAAGATTACCGGTGCGCTCGGGGAAGATTTCCAAGGACTCCTCCAGGCGATTCCATGAGGACCGAGCAGAACAACTGAAGACTTCCCAGTCCTTTTTATGCCGCATTCGTTTAAACTTAAAAGTGCTGCATTATTTACATGTCCGGCAAAACTGGCTCCGGGCCCTTATTCCCTTGGGAGAGTGACACCAAATAAGTGGAGGAAATTTAAGTGAAAGTTCCGGTATCTGCCTTATTTATACTGACGCTCACCGCCCCCTTGTGGGCCCAAATGCGCATGATCCCCCATGTAACCCGCGTCGGCGCCGGGTTCAGTTCTACCGTCACCCTGGAAAATGCGGATGTTGCCCAACAGGACTACACCCTGACTCCCTACAACAGCAGCGGCCAGGCCCTGGCGCCGGCGCGCGGTAGTCTGGGCAACACCGAAACCCGCTCCTTCAGCATCGAGGAACTCTTCCCCGGTTTGGAAGACGTGTCCCACATCGTCATCGAGGGCGATATCCACGCAACCATTGCCTACGCGGCCATTGCCGGTGAAGGCAGTCCCGCCCATGTGCCTGAAAGCCAGGAGGTTTCTCCCCGCTTTCGCCTGTTCCCGGGTAATTGGAATCGTGTCTTCGACGGCATCGCCGTGGTCAATACCGGTAATGCGGATGCCGATGTTTGGGTCACGCAGCGCGAATTTACAACCGCTCGCGAAATCAAAACCGTGAAAGCCATGACCCTGGCTCCCATGGCCAAGGATCTGTTCGTCATCGGCGGTCCGGGTTTCGACAACTTCGAGGATACGCCCGATACCTTCTATGAAATCCACGCCGATCAGGAACTGGCGATCACGGCCCTGCGCGGCTCGCTGCCCGGCTCCGAATTCCTGTGGGTGAACCAGGCGACAAGGTGGGAGCCCGCCGTGGTCAAAGTGAACAACGACAACCCGACCGCGACAGCTTTTACCGATCCCTTCAGCCTGGGCCCCGATGCGCCGGATATCAACAACATGCCCCAAGGCGAGGTCTGGATCGATGTGGCCCCCGACGGTCGGTTGGTGGCCTGCGCCAAGGACTATCGCTACGGCCCCACCGACGACACCACCTACAACGCCCGCGTGTGGAACGGCATCTATTTCTCTCGCGACGGCGGCAACACCTGGCAAAACCGCATGTTCCTGGACACCGATCCCAACCAGGGCTTGGAGGCGGTCACCCTGGACAGTTTCGGACAGGCGGCGGGAACCGAGATCAGGTTCGACCATATGTCGGACCCGGTGGTGGCCACGGATCGCGACGGCAATATCTACACGACCGGCCTGCCCTACGAGGCGAGGCCTGAGGCCCCCAACCTGTTCTACGAACCCAGCGCGATCACCATGGCGCGACGCGACCCGGACGGGAATCTGGTTGCGAGCACGGTTCATTTCGCGGGTTTGGAAGACGACGACACCCTGTTCAACGACAAGAACTGGATCGCCTGCTCCCAAGATACGCCCACCGATGAAACCATCGTCGTTCTGGCCTGGCGTCTATTTACGTCCGGAACAGAAGAACAACCCGAACCCACCCGGCAGTTCGGCGGCTACGTGGCGGTTTCCGGTGACGGATCGGCCACCATGGCGGAGCCGATTCGCCTGCCGCTGACCACTAACCAGGTCGCCAGAACCCAGTTTTATCAACCCCTGGTGGGTCGCGACCCGCGCACCGGCAACCGCACCTTGTACGTACTCTTCCGCAACTTCCGCGACGACGGCAGCGGCCAGAACAGTTTCCTGGAATTGGATCTGCTCAAGGCCGATATCGAGGGCCTGCAAGGTACTCAGGCGCTCTACGACCATCTCAGCCGCGACGAGAACTGGACCTACCTGCCCACGCGTCTGACCGGCAACTATTGGTGGGGACAAAACGGCTGGAACAACAACAGTTTTCGCTACAGTTCCTTCTTCATGCCGGCGTTGGACCACGATACGGGATACCTCTACCTGGCTTCGCATTTCTACGACCTGACCACGGGCGGTTCCAGGGTCATCGTCAGCCGTTCTACTGACGCCGGCGAGAGCTGGGAAGGCCCGGTCGAAGTGGATTATCCGGGTACGGGCTACCAGTTCATGCCGGCGATCGCTGTAGCCGGCGGTAGGGTTTCGGTACTCTGGTACGACTCGCGCCACGCGGACGGATTCACGGGCAACGCGCATCCCACGGGCGTCGATGTCTATTACGCTGAAATGGATACGGCCCTGGGTCACATCCGCACCATCCGGCTGACCACGGAAACACAGTACGCGCAACACCCGGTCTTCACGCGCGACGACGGCCAACCCAAACGCAAGCCCTGGAGTGTGGAAGCGCCGCACGAGTTGGACTGGAAACCCGGGCCCTTCATCTTTGAAGACCGCACCAAGGCGCCGGCCGACTGCGACGGTTACGGTTTTATCGGCGATTACATCGGTTTGGCCGCCGATGGTGAAAGCGCCTACGCGGTCTGGGCGGACATGCGAGACCTGAACCTGGAATCGGACATTTGCAGCGGCAACGACATCGCCGGCCGCCGCAACCAAAACGTCTATTTCGCCCGCATCAAAAAACCATAAACCCGGAGCCGCGGAGACCCGCCGGGGTCTCCGCATCGGTGCTCATCGGGACTAAGCCCCGGGACGTTTGTGGAAGCGGTAGTGGCTGACGAACCATTCGTTACCCTTTTCGTAACCCCATAGCTCCGCACAAGCCATGAAAAAGACACGCCAGTAGCCCCACCAGGTTCGGGCCTTGTCCTCGCCGTAACATTCCTTGAAGACCGGCATGATCTCGGCGCGGCAGGCGTCCATATTGGCCAACCAGGCTTCCGCGGTCTTTTCGTAATGCTGCCCGTTGACGCGCCAGTGCTCTTCCAGGCCGAAGTTGTCGGAGAAGTACAGCAGGAGGTGGTCGCTGGGCATGATGCCGCCGGTGAAAAAGTATTTGGCCATCCAATCGGTTTCGTCGCGCACCTCGAACAGGTAGGCATATTCCTTGTGGGTGAAGATGTGGACGAACAGCTTGCCGTCATCTCTCAGAAAACCCGCAATCTTGTCCAACAGGTGCTGGTAATTGCGCATGTGTTCGAACATTTCTACCGAGACCACGCGGTCGAACTTTTGGTCCGTTTCAAAGAAGTTTACGTCTTGGGTAATTACGGTCAGGTTGTCTACGCCGTACTCTCGGGCGCGTTGCATGATGAACTCGCGCTGACTGTTGGAGTTGGAGACCGAGGTAATACGCGAATTGGGGAAGTTGCGGGCCATGTACAAGCTCAGCGAACCCCAACCGCAGCCTAATTCCAAAATGTCCTGGTTGTCTTCCAGGTCGGCCCGTTTACAGGTCAGGTCCAGCATGCGTTCTTCGGCTTGGGTCAGATTATTGACATCCACATCCCAATAGCCGCAACTGTACTTCAGGTGACCGCCCAGCACGTTCTGATAGAAGGCCGCGGGCACCTCGTAGTGTTGTTCGTTGGCCGCGTCGGTGTCAACGGCTATAGGCGATTGGCGTAGGGTTTCCAGCAGCTTGTTGAAGCGTTCCTGGGTGGCTTCCAAGCCACCGCGGTTTTCTTCTTCCAAGCGCTTGCGCAACAAATGGCGGATACCCAGGCGAATCAGTTGGTCGGGTAACAGTCCTCGGTTCATTAGGGCGGTCAACATATCAATTCCTCCTATGCTTCCACGATTTGAGGTTTCAGGGACAGGGGGGCTTCGCGGTGCAGCGGTTTGGCAAAGACCAGTTGAGCGCTGCCGATCACGCGTTCGCGGAAGCCGCCCTCGCAGTAACCGAAATAGTAGGTCCACATGCGCCGGAAGGCCTCACCGAAATTCTCATCGATGACCTTGCCGCTGTTGGCCCGGAAGTTCCTGGTCCAGCACGCCAGAGTTTCGGCGTAGTGTCGGGTTTGATCGGTCAAGTTGACCAGGCGCAGATCGGTAGCTCTTGCCATGGCGCCGACCATGGCGCCCACTGAGGGAATGAAGCTGCCGGGGAAGATGTACTTCTTGATGAAGTCCACTTCCTGCAAGGCCGATTCGTAGCGATCATCCGGCATGGTGATGGCCTGGATCAGCATGATGCCGTCGGGTTTCAACAACCGGGAGCAAACCTCGAAATAAGTATCCAGGAACTGGTGGCCCACCGCTTCGATCATCTCGATGGAAACCAGCTTGTCATAGGCACCGTCAAGGTCGCGATAGTCTTTCAGCAGCAGTTCGATACGATCTTCCAAACCGGCGGCTTCAATTCGCGCTTTGGCAAAATCATACTGTTCTTGTGAGATGGTGGTGGTGGTGACCTTGCAGCCGTAGTGCTGCACGGCGTAAACGGCAAAGCCGCCCCAACCGGTACCGATTTCCACCACGTGATCGTTGGGACCCAGATCCAGTTTGCGGCAAATGGTTTCCAGCTTGAAACGCGAGGCCTCTTCCAGAGAGGCGTTCTCGTGGGGAAAAATGGCCGAACTGTACATCATGGTGCGATCGAGGAAGGACGCGAAGAACTCGTTGCTCAGGTCGTAATGGGCGCTAATATTGTTCTTGGAGCCTTTACGGGTGTTGCGCTTGAAGAAATGGGCCAGTTTGCGCAATGGGTTGACCAGGGCAACCAGGCCGCGCTCCATACTCTCGACAACTTGCATGTTGCGCGACATCAAGCGAACGACGGAAGGCAAACCCGGGGTGTCCCACTCGCCGGCCATGTAGGACTCGGCGGCGCCGATGCTGCCGCCGAACAAAACGCGCCGATAAAAAGCCAGGTCGTTCACCTTGATCTCCGCTTGAAGCCCGATGCCCTCCGCCTCATCGCCGAAGGTAAAGACGCTGTCGCCCTCGTTCAGCACCAACCTGCCGTAGGACAGGTTCTCGAACAGGTGCAGCAGGGTCTTGCGGGCGAAGCGATCGAGCATGCCGGGATTGGCGGCGGTCATCATACTGGTGGACTCGTAATTGGAAACTCTCATGTGTTTAACCTCTTTATTATTGCGGCGCGAAAGTTAAGCTATCGATCCATGGCGGCGGACGTTTGTCCGGATTCCGCGGGGAGCTTGTCGGGGTGCGTGTAGAAGGGGGTTTTCTTCAGCCATAATTTCAGGGCATGTAAATAGATGGCGGCGGTAATCTTTACCGTCAGCAGCGGATAGCGCACCAGCAGCCCGTTCAACCGGGCGGTGCTCAACTCGCGGCGTTCCAGCCGGAGGGTTGCATCGAAGTGTTTGCGTTGGTCCTGATGGTTTTCCATGTGGACCGCTAAAAGGGAGTCCGGACGGGTAAACCGCCATGCGTATTGCATGTCCATGGGGAAGAACGGGGAGACATGGAAGACTTTTTCCATTTCGAAACGAAGGGTGTCACCCGGGCCGGGACGTTGTAACACGTAGGAATAGCGTTCATTCCAGGGAGTATTGTTGATTTCGGCCACCACCGTTTCCACTTGCGTGTCGTCACGATCGTAGCAGTAGTAGAAGCTGACCGGGTTGAAGGTGTAACCCAGGTAACGCATATGGGTGAGCATGCGCACCGGGCCGTCGGGTCTCCGGTCGGTACGTTTTTCAACCAGGTCGTAGACGGCTTGCTTCAAGGGAACATTGCGATCACCCAGGTAATCCGCGCGGCGAAAACGTCCGGGCGCCAGGGGATTGCGAATGGACCACAGGGGGTTGCCCCTGAATAATTCCGGCAATTCGTCCAGATCCAGGTACATCATGAACAGCTTGTGTTGGAACTGTCGGGCATGGGGCAGGAATCGGCGATGCCGCACCCAGCCCTCATAAACCGCGCTGTGTGTAGTCATACAGATACCTTCCGCGTACTGTATTTTACCACATCCTGTTCGGCAATGCCCTCGGCCACGCGCAAACCGCTGCGAACCCCGTCCTCGTGAAAGCCGTAGAAACACCAGGCACCGCAGAACCAGGTGTTGTTGACGCCGTTGATCTCCGGCACTCGTTCCTGGGCGCGCATGCCCTCTACGCTGAATATGGGATGTTCGTAGGCGATGCGCTTGATGACCTTGCCGGGGTCGATCGCGCCGTCGTAGTTCAACGTGACGCAAAAGGTTTCCGGCGCTTGAATACCCTGCAAGATATTCATGTCGTAGGTTACGGCTACCCGCTCGGAGGCGCGACCGGACAGGTGGTAGTTCCAGGCAGCCCAGGCTTTCTTGCGTTTGGGCAGTACCGTGTGATCCGTATGCAGGACGGCCTCGTTTTTCGAGTAGGGCAAGGCGCTCAAAATCTCGCGCTCGGCCGGGCTGGGGTCGTTCAAAAGGCGCAAGGCTTGATCCGCGTGCACTGACAGGATGACCTGATCGAAGCGGTGAATCTTGTCGGGTGTGGTCAGCATCACGCCCTCTTTATCCCTCATGATGGAAGTCACCGGGGTTTTGAGTTGGATGTCCCGCACGAAGGGTTCGATCATCTTGCGCACATAGGTTCCGGAGCCGCCTTTGATCACCCGCCATTGAGGTCGATCGTTTACGTTCAGCATGCCGTGGTTGTTAAAGAAGCGCGCAAAGAACAACAGCGGAAAGGCTTCCATGATCTGCCTGCCCGCCGACCAGACGGCGGCGCCCATGGGCACGATATAGTGATCGACCAGTTCTCTGGAATAGCGGCCGTCGCGCAGAAACCGGCCCAGGGTCAATTCTGGGTCCGGGTCCGGTCCGGTCAGCCATTCCTTGACCTGTTTGTTGAACCGCAAGATCTCGCGAATCATGCCCCAAAACGAGGGCCGGAACAAGTTACGGCGTTGGGCGAACAAGGTGTCCAGGTTGGTGCCGTTGTACTCCAGACCGGTCTTCTCGCATTTCACGCTGAAGCTCATGGAGGTCGTCTGATCTTCAACGCCCAGTTCGTCCAGGAGCTTTGTAAAGTTAGGGTAGGTTTTGTAGTTGAAGACGATGAAACCCGTGTCTACCGCATAGCACCGGTCACCCAGATCGACGTCGATGGTGTTGGTGTGACCACCCACGTAATCGGCCGCTTCGAAAAGCGTCAGGTCATGATCTTTGTAAAGCTTGTGAGCGGCGGTCAAGCCGGAGATGCCGGTGCCAACGACGGCGATCTTCATCAGGTCCTCCCGGAGTATTTCCCTTCCCGGCGAATTCGTGCCGGAACCGGTCTCAGGTCCCAGACAAGGCCGAATAACGATAAAAGTTTCAACCCGTACCAGGTCAAGTCGATTTCCCACCAGAAAAAGCCCTGGCGCACGGAACCGGGATAGCGGTGGTGATTGTTATGCCACCCCTCCCCCAGTGTGATCAGAGCCAGGAGCCAGTTGTTGCGACTGCCGTCCTTGGTGTTGTAGCGACGCTTGCCGTAGACATGAGCCAGTGAATTGATGGTGAACGTTGCGTGGAACAAAACCACGGTGGAAACGAAGAAACCCCAAATCAGCAATTGAGGACCGTCCGTGCCCAAACCGGGCGCGTGCACCGCCAGCAACTCGCCGCCGATGTAGATGGCCAGCGCAAACAGTATCGGCACCAACAGGTCGTAACGGTTTAGAAATCGCAGTTCGGGGTAACGTGCAAAATCCTTGATCTTGTTGTAAGCGGTCGTGAAATGTTTGGTAGAGGTAAACCACACCATGTGACTCCACCAGAAACCGTGGCGAGTGGGCGAATGCACGTCCGTTTCTTCGTCCGAATGGCGGTGATGATGCCGGTGATGGGCGGCCCACCAGAGCGCTCCCCGCTGAACCGAGGTTCCGCCCCAAACGGCCATGATGAACTGAAAGACCCGCGAACTCTTGAAGCTTCGGTGGCTGAAGTAGCGATGATAGAAGCCGGTAATAGCAAACATGCGAGCGACATACAAAAATATGGCAAGTCCGACCGCAAACGGGCTCCAACCCACTAACAGAACACCCAGGCAGACGACATGCATCAGAACGAAAGGAAGAATGCGAAGCCAATCGATCGCTTTCTCATCGGAAACTTTGGCCGGCGGGACATCTGAATCGATCCACGCCGCAATTTTCTTGACCACTCTTTTGACGACTTTCAAGTGACAACCCCTGGCTCTTAGCTCTTTTTCAAAATTAAGGCAGTCCTGAACGTTTGTCAATTCAAAAAACGTTCAAAACGTTCAAAAAGTTTCTTGACATGAGCGATTTTTTGTATAAAATCGTTCAAAACGGTCGGCCCCCTGAAGGCCGTCCTGGGTATCACACAATTAGGAAAAGGTCGGCACTCGTGATATCCAGGTAGCTTTCCAGGGGGCCGCGCCTGTTATCATAAACCAACCGGAAGGTGCCTAAAGCATCAAAATAGAGGCGCGGATGACATATTACAGCCCCAAACAAGTCGCCAAAGCTATTGGGGTAAGTGAAGCCTCTCTTAAACGTTGGTGTGACAGGGGATTGCTCTCCTTCGTCCGTACTGCCGGCGGTCATCGTCGTATCCCGCAGCAGGAAGTGCTTCACTTTGTACGCACCAACCGGCACGACCTGGTCGCTCCCGAAATCCTCGGCCTTCCCGCGGGAACCCACAAACCGCAACAGTCCACGGTTAAGCTGGAGCGGATTATAGATATCCTGGTCCGCGGCGACGAAAAAGCGCTCAAATCGGTCATGGTCGATCATTATCTGAGCGGTTCGCCTCTTTATCCAATATGGGACACGGTGGTCGGGCCTGCCTTCCATCAGTTGGGCCTCCTGTGGGAACAGGGTGAGATTGAAATCTACCAGGAACGATTGGCTTGCGAGATTTGTGTACGGGTTCTGCACGAAATTTTGGACATTCTCCGTGAACCTACTGCCGATGCGCCGCCCGCCTTGGGCGCCTCTTTAAGCGAAGATCCCTACGCCCTGCCTACCCTGATGGTCGAAATCACCATGCGCGAAATGGGTTGGCGCTGCCGCTCCCTGGGCACCAATCTACCCGGCAGCACACTGGCGCGGGCCGTCTACGATAACCGACCGAAACTGATGTGGTTAAGCATTTCCTCTGTCCTGGACAACGAGCGTTTTATTGCCGATTGCGACCTCATCTGGGAAGCGTGTAATCAGGTAGGCACCCTGCTTGCCCTGGGTGGTCGCGGTTTGACACCCGAACTGCGCGGCGCGGTCAATTACACCGTTTTCTGCGACCGGTTGGGCGATCTGGTCAATTTCCTCGACAGCGTCGGTTAACACCGCCCCTCCAGTTTTTCCAGGGCAAGCCGACGAGTTATCTTGAGGGTGAATCATTTTCGTCGGGGTTATCACGTGTGATCAAGAATAACCGTATCCTCATCGTCGATGATAACGAAGCCATCCATGCCGACTTCTTCAAAGCACTCAGTCCACGCGCCAGGGGCCTTGGAAGCCATCTCAATGCCTTGGAAAGCCTGATTTTCGATATGGGTCACAAGAAGGACGCGGGTACGGATGCTTATGCCTTGTCCTCGGCCTATCAAGGCGAAGACGCGTTGGCCATGGTCGAGGAAGCTCGTGACGAGAATCGACCCTATGCACTGATCTTTTTGGATGTTCGCATGCCGCCCGGTTGGGACGGCATCAAAACGGCGGCTCATATTTTGGAAGCCGATCCACATGTGGAAATCGTGCTCTGCTCGGCCTATTCGGATTACTCCTGGAATCAGATCGTGGCCGCTTTGGGTGAAACCGATCGCGTGCTGTTCCTACGCAAGCCTTTCGACACCGTAGCCATCAAACAAATGGCCCTGGCTCAAACCCGCAAATGGGCCATGAAGGTAGAAAGCGAGCGCAACCAGGCAGAGTTGCGTCGGGCGCGTGAGGAGGCCGAATCGGCATCGCGCGAGAAGAGCATGTTCCTTTCCAATATGAGTCATGAAATCCGAACGCCGTTGAACGGCGTGATCGGCATGGCCAACCTCCTGGCCAAGACATCGTTGGACGGCGAGCAGAAAGAATGTGTCGAGGGCATCAGCTACAGCGCCGAGGTTCTGCTGGACCTGATTCGGGACATTCTCGATTTCAGCAAGATCGAAGCGGGCAAAATGGTGCCCGAAGAAATTGATTTCGATATCAAGAGCCTGCTGGAAGATGTGCGCACCATCTTCTCCTTCCAATTCGAGGAAGCAGGGCTGAAGCTGTCCTGCCATGTCAGCAAAGAAGTGCCTCGACTGGTTCGCGGCGACCCCGTGAGGGTCCGCCAGATCTTATTGAACCTGTTGTCCAACTCACTTAAATTCACCGTGGAGGGCGGCGTAGACGTGAACCTGAGGGTGAAAGAAGAAGACGCCGAGGGTTTTCTTCTGTCTTTCAGCGTGGCCGATACCGGTATCGGCATTGCTCCCGACGGCAAAAAAAGACTGTTCCGCAGCTTCACCCAGGAGGATCCCTCCACCACCAGACGTTACGGCGGTTCCGGTTTGGGCCTGACCATCTCGCGCATGCTCACCGACTTGATGGGCGGTGATATCGGTTATGAAAGCAGTGAGGGCAGGGGCTCCACATTTTGGTTCACCTTCCGAGCGGCTCGTGTGTCCACGGCCGCGGTATTCTCCATGAAGGATTTCGAACAGATGAACCTGCGGGTACTGGTAATGACCCGTGACACGATAACCCGTTCGCGCATCGTGGCCTTTCTCAACCGCTGGAAGTGTCCCTGTGCGGTAACCGGCAGCCCCAAGGAGTTGTTGCGCCTGCTCCGGGAAACTGCCGGCACCACCGATTCCTGGCAAGTGGTGGTAATGGAACACGAGTCGACTGATATCGAGGACGACCCGCTGCTACACGCTGTCGACGCGGACGATCAACTGCGGGAAATACCCCGCATCAAGCTGGTTTCCCGCATCCTGCCGGGAGACCGTCATCTCTTCCGCGATTTGGGATACATCGGCTTCCTGGCCAAACCGGTTGCCGAACAGGACCTCTACAGGCAACTAAGACGATGCGCCGAATCTTTCGTCAAGGTACCCCCACCCATTTGTACCGAAAACATTCGCATCCTGATTGCCGAGGACAACGTGGTCAACCAGAAGGTGGTGGCCCGGATGCTGAAGGCCGGAGGATACACCTCCGATCTGGTCAGCAACGGTCGGGAAGCACTGGAGGCTTTGGTGGAAAAGCCCTACGACCTGATCTTGATGGACTGTCAAATGCCGGAAATGGACGGCTTCGAGGCCACCCGCAAGATCCGTAACCTGAAAGGGGAATCGGCAGATGTTCCCATCGTTGCGGTCACGGCCAACGCGGTGAAGGGTGACCGTGAGAAATGCCTGGATTCGGGCATGGACGATTACATCTCGAAACCGGTCCGTCAGGACGAGTTGCTTCAAAAAGTGAACTTGTGGCTGACCCGCAACGATAATCAAGTCGGTGCCCGCTCAAAAGAAAGCGTATGAGTGACATCGCCGGCATGAAAAACCTGGGCCCGGTTTCGCTGAAACGCCTGGCCGAGGTAGGCATCACTACACGCGAGCAACTGAAACGAACGGGTTCGGTAGGCGTGTACCGGATGTTCAAGGCCAGGGGAATTCCGGTCAGCTTGAACATGGTCTACGCGGTCGAAGGCGCCCTGCTTGACATGCATTGGACGGCCCTGCCCCAAGAACTGAAAGACCGCTTGAAGGAGTCGGCTAAGCAAGAAAACGACTAGCCGAAACCTGACGACCTGACCACACGATTTGATGAGAACCGGCGCCTGTCAAAATTCTCTTGCAAAAGACCCGGCGCCCGGGCCGCACATTTAAATCCGGCGGAAAATCAGCCGGTGCCCGGGCCGCCTGCCAAAATTCCCTCGCGAAGTACCCGGTGCCCGGGCCGCCTGCCAAAATTCCCTCGCGAAGTACCCGTCACCCCGGCCGCCTGCTAAAACTCTCTCGCGAAGTACCCGTCGCCCCGGCCGCCTACTTAAATTCTCTCGCGAAGTACCCGGTGCCCGGGCCGCCTACTTAAATTCTCTCGCGAAGTACCCGGTGCCCGGGCCGCCTACCAAAATTCTCTCGTGAAGTACCCGTCGCCCGGGGCGCACCTCAAAACCGGCGGAAAATTTGCCGTCGCCCCGGCCGCCGCCGGTTCAATGTCCCATACTTTTCCCTGTCTATGGGAAGTCCATTTCAGGTTTTCGCGATGAGCTGCAAGTCCCCGTATGCTTAGATAGATAGTAAGTGGCTATATTCAGAATGACACCGGGTTAAAACATACGTTCCAAGGTTGGGGTCAGGCGGGCCTGGTTTCTGCCGAGGCTGTCCGCCACCAGTTGTTCCGCCACGTTTTTCAGTTGGTCCAGGTTGCCCGGCCAACGGTAGAGGACCAGCCTGGAGAGGAAACCCTTGGGCAACCAGCGGTCCTGGTAGTTATCGTTGAACTGGAGTCGATCGGCCTGGTCGTGGCCGGCCAGGGCCTGGCGAACATAACTCATGAACAGGCTGCTGATGTCATCGCGGCGCTCGCGGAGCGGCGGTAGGGCCAGGACGTTGCCCAGTCCGTGCAGCAGGTGGGGCACGCTGCGGCCGCCCGCTTTAACCACCTCCGCCGGCGCCGCCGTACCCGCCATCAGTCTCAGATTGATAGCGCGCGGGCCTTCCCTTCCGGGTACGATGCCGGTTTGCATGAAGGTCATCAGCAGTTCCTGAAGTTCGTCGTCGGCCTGATCGATCTCGTCCAGGTAGAGCGTGCCCTCTGCCGCGCGTCCGAAAGAGCCCGGATCGGGATAGGCGGCGCGTGGGTCGCCGAACAGACGCAGGGTTGCCTCTCCCGGCATCATTTCGGCGAGGTTGACGGCGACGAAGGGGCCCTCGCGTTCTGAAAGTTGGTGAATGATTTCGGCCAGACGGCGCTTCTCCGTGCCGAACTCACCGCAAATGAGCACCGTCGACCAGGTTCCGGCCAGGCGGGCCGCTTCCAACTTGAGGTTATCCAAACGCCTGCTGTAGCCCAGCTTGTCCAAAAGCGAAGGAATGCCGTCCGAGGACTCCTCATGGTAGTGCAGCAGCAATACCGCGGCCTGAGCCAGGTCGATGACCACGCCCCGTTCCAAGGATGCCAGGGTAATGCCGCAGTCCTCCGAAATGGAGAAACCGTCCACGCGTACCTTGGTTCGGGAGCCCGTCACCCGAACGCGCAAACCTTTGTCGTTGGGTTCCAGGTAGATCGGCTGCCTGCTGATGTAGGGAACGGCCAGCGGTTCGCCCGGTTCGCTGCCGGGCGCAACAAATAGAGGCTGGTCACGGCATATAGCGGCGGCTTGTCCACGTCCGAGATCTCCCAGGTAGGCCCGCTCGCCGATTCGACCCGGATTCGAGTGATCGATAATGGTCAGAACCAGGGGCGGACGGTGATCAGTTGGACCGGATTGCCGGTGTGAGGTAGGGTTTGATGGATTGGCGGGTGGAAAAGAGAAAGTTTCGGAAATGGCATGTTCCTCATGGGTCGTAAAGTCCCGGCTTCAGAACGGCGGGAAGCATCGAGGCGACGCCGAAATAAGGTAACGGCGCCGCCCCGGCCCAATTCAGTTATCCAGGGAACGCGTGCGCTCCCACATGGTCAAGGTACGCGCACCGGAACGGTTGAGGATCATCAAGATCTCCTCCTTGTGTTCCAGGTCCGCCGATTCGACGGCTTGGCGTAGCTCGATGACGCGCTGTTGTTTGTTGACATAGGTTTGAACAGTTTGGACCACATCCTCGTCAGCCAGGTTCTCCAGGAAGGTAATCCCCTCGATATATACCAATTTGGCCGCCACATCCGCCGAGATCATCGCCTGGCGGTAGCTGCGCGGAATATCGGTCAAAATACGTTCGTGGTATTTCTCTGCCAAGATATCCGGGACATAACTGAGAATGATGTGATCGTTCAAGGCGCTACGAAATTCCTTCTCACTGAGGGAATCCAGGCTGGCCGAGACCAGGTCGGTGACCCGGTTGATCACCGAGCTGAGCACCTTGGACAGTTCCACCAGGTTATCGCGTTTGCCGCGCTCGTGATATTCGCGCAACAGAAGCTTGGCTTCGAAGTCCGCTTTCTGGCGCAGCTTGTCCAACACTTGCGTAACATAGGTGGGCTTGATCTTGATGAACTCCTCCGGCTCCAAGATCAGCGAACTGATGATCTCGAACGAAGAACAGATCACGCCGCACTTGTTGGCCGAGCTGTCCTTGAAGACCATGACGCCCTTTTCCTGTAAGCGGTCCCGTGCTTCCTCGGTAAAGAAGATATTGGCGCCCTCTACGATGCCCTTGACGGTGGGGGTGTCGTCATCGTCCAGGTAATCATTCCAATTGTCGCTGTTAACCGTATAAGGCCGGCCTCCGGCGGGAATGAGGATATCGGCCTTGACTACCGCGTGCAGTTTGTTGCGAATACGGATGTTCTCCTTGGTATCCGCCGGAATCACGAAGGCGCCCTCTGTCTTGGAAAGCACCTCGGCATTGAAATCGCGGATGGAACGGCTTTCCTCCACCAGGCGCAGCAGTTCCTTCCAATCCAAACCCTCGGGATCGCAGGCCGCGCCGAGACCGTCGCCGATCGCCACCACCTTGGCGTGTTTACCGTATTCACGGTACAAGATCTTCAATTCGTTACCGGCCACGTCGCCGTCGGGCCCGCCGGTCATCTTGACGGTGAAATCCTGCTTGCGGGGATCGATACCCATCTCGTGCAGCAGGTTCTCCAGGAACACGTTGACACCCTCGGAGGTTACGCCGTATTCCTTGTGGTTGATGCCCGCCAACGGTTTCGAAGACATAAACGCGTTGGGGAACCGATAGCCCTGACGGCGCGCCTGTTCCACGAATGCGTCGATGAGATCGTTGGTCAGGTTCTCGTCGGGACCCAGGTAGATATATTCTTCACGACCGTAATAGTCGATGATGGCCTCGTCCAGCTTTCCGGTCTCGGGATCGATGGTGATGAGGTTGAGGATGGAGTCCACGGCGCCGATGGCCGCTGTTTCCTTGTCGGCCCCGGGTTGCAAAAGCAGTACGGCCTTGGAACCGCCCTCGGGGATGTCCTTGTTCTTCAATTGCTGGGCGTAGGAAAGGCCCTGTACCTCGTCGAACAAGCCGGCAAAGGCCACCTCGTACTGGCTGGCGTCACGCGGCATGACAATGCGCATACCGCCGCGCGCCGTATCCCGGTAGCGAACCTGGAAACCGCGATAGCCCCGCCCGACCATGTAGAAGAAGCCGAAAGGCCGGTTGGGATAATGCTCGTCACGTAGCACCGCCGGGTCCATGCGGAAAGCCAGGCCGGTCTTGCGCGGGTAGAAATAGTTGGTCTTGTAGATATGGTGGAGGAAGTTGAACGACTCCTCCCAAATGTCCCGGGAAATGCGTTTGTTGATCTCGCTGATGCGACCGCGCAGTTCATTGCCGATATGCACCAGACGCTTGCGCTCATCATCACCCGTGCGCGGATCGAACTTGACGCGGAAGTAATTGATCAGTTCCTTCAACATTTCCGGGTCGCGCATCAGGGTTTTGCGAATGCGTTCGTCGGAATAGTAGTAGGGATTGATCTTGGAAAGGAAGATCTGGGTCCAAACCGACATGGCGCGGACCAGGTTGATTTCGTTCAGCGAGTAGGGTTCGCCCTCCTCACCCGGGTTCTTCCAAAGAATGTCGTACTGGTCCTGGTCCACCCAGCGGAGAGACTTGGCCGCCTTGTTGAGTTTGAGAAAGGGGACAAACTTTTCGTCAACCAACTGCCCGCTCTCGTGACGGATGATGAAGGTGAGGATGGAGATGGGTGTTTCGGTCTGTTGGTTGACCGTGGCCAGGACACAACGATTGGTGATAAAGCCGTAACGCTCGAACAAGGCCAGAAAACTGGGTAAAGACTCGTTGATAGGCATCTTTTTGATGGCAATGTCCAAACGGGCGTATTCGTGATAATACTCGGGAATCAAGTGTGAAACGGCGTCTTCGCGATCCTTGGCGAGGTTGTAGAGTTTGTACAGGCGGGCCATACGGCCCGGGGTGGCGTGGACCACCATGTCGTGATCCAGGTTCACCAGGAAATTGGTCACCGCCTCCTTGTCATCCTCGTCGGCCAGCATTTCCTGTGCGGTTTCCACCTTGGCCTTACATTTCTCGTTTTCCATGTCCACCGGGCTGAACTTTTCGGTAAAGAAGCTGGAGATCAGCAACAGGCGGTCGTTTGAGGTGAACATGGCGCCGTGTTTCACATCCAGGTCGATGATACTGCCGGCGATGTCCTGAAAGATGCGCTCGTCGTTCCCGGGAGCCAGGAAAGTGGTCTTGGAGCGGTCACGATTCCACAATTGCAGGGTTTGCTTGCTTTCGAAAATGTGGCCCGTGATAATGGCATGCAGGTCGCGAACCTTCTCCTCGCGCGGCGTCGTTTCATAATAGAACTGCGGCATATTGGAGAAAAACCAGGGGGTGAGGATGGCAATGGATTGGTCGATCGCGACACGGGCGCCCGCCTTGATATCCTCGATATATTCGTCCAGTTCGGCGCCTTTTTTTCCGGCCCCGAGATCACTTCCGAAAAGGTCCTTGCCGATGCCCTCGTCGTCGAGCAACCAGGCGTCCAGGTCCTCCCGGCTCTTACGGATAACCATGAGTCCTCCAGAAATGGAAGTTGTCCTAAGGCTGCGCGAGACTTCCCCATCTCACGCTACCCACCCGCGCACAAGCCGCCCTGCCCGATCGGTCCCGGCGGACGGCCCTCGGGCCGGTTCCGGCCGCACATGTCGTGGAGGGTTCCGCCATTATAGAACGGAAAGGCAAACTGAACGGGGCAAATTCGCACGTTCACCTAAACCTTCGGCAGTTCGCGCAAAAAAGGTTATAGCCGTTATCCGGCCGGTTTTGTGACCCCCAAAAAAGACTGACCCCTGTCTCGGCCCGTTTTCGTTTGTCTCGATAACGGCGCGGCCCTCTCCGGGGGGACGAGGGCGCGCGCCCAACCCTCATTTTTCCATGAGAGGACTTCCTAAACCGGCCCGGTGTGGGCGTAGCGACGGTTCCTCAACAGGAGCCGGAAGGCTGCTAACGCTACGACAAACCGGGCCGTTTTCTTTGGGGCTGCCGGAACCGGTCTTTTCCAGGACATCTGATGCGGACATCCTGTTATGATGGATTCTGGAGGCTTCTATGTCACGGCAAATTCCTCGGGGTATGTCCAACTTTAAAGAGCTGCGTGAACGTGACTTTTACTTTGTGGATAAATCCATGCTCATTGCCGATGCGGTGAGAAGCGGCGCCGAGGTTATTTTGTTACCGCGACCCAGACGGTTCGGCAAAACCCTCAACCTTTCCATGCTCCGCCATTTCTTCGACCCGGGTGATGGTAACGCGGCTTTGTTCGAGGGTTTAGCAGTTAGTAGTCAGCCGGATGTCATGGCCCATTGCGGACAATACCCCACCGTATTCATCACTTTGAAAGACATGAAGTTCGAAGATTATGACACCTGTCATCGCGCCATGAGTGAAATGCTTGCCATGCTTTTCATTTCTTTCAGGGATGTCATTGCAAAAGCGGAGCCCATGGCGATTTATAAAACCATGACTGACGATATCATGAACGGCGTTGCTCATACCGCTACCCTTCAACGCTCCTTGGGCTTGCTCACCGAGCTCATCTATCGAGGAACAGGTCAGAAAAGCGTCGTGCTGATCGATGAATACGACGCGCCGATCCACGCCGGTTACCGCCACGGTTATTACCGAAAGATGATCGGGTTTATGCGTAATCTTCTTAGCGGCGCCTATAAGGACAACGATTATTTGCACCAGGGCTGTGTCACCGGCATTCTTCGTGTTGCCAAAGAATCCATTTTCTCCGGCTTCAATAACCCCAGTGTCGCCACGATCATGGAAGAAGAGTTCTCACAACACTTCGGTTTCACGGAGAGCGAAGTGACCGCCGTTCTGGAAGATTTCAACCTGGCGGATCGAAGGGATGAGGTACGCGAATGGTACAACGGCTACCGCTTCGGTTCCTATATCATGTATAACCCCTGGTCCATCATGGAATATGTCAGTGCCGCACGGTTTGAAGACGTAAGGGCGCGGCCCTATTGGGTCAACACCAGCGAGAATCAACTGATCCACGAGTTGACGGTCGAGTCAGACGCCATCCGTAAGGAAGAGTTGGAAACCCTGCTGCGTGGGGAATCGGTCCACAAGGAAATCATCACCAACATCGTTTTGGAAAACATGTCGCCGACCACAATCTGGAGCCTGCTCACCTTAAGCGGGTACCTGAAACCCCAAACCCTGACCATCGACGAGGGCCGTTTCCTCTGCGACCTGGTCATTCCCAATCGTGAGGTTCGCACCTTTTTCGATCAAACTGTTCGCGAATGGGTCGGTCGACAAACCGGACAAAGGCTGGAACCTCTGTTAAATGCCCTTCTGGCCGAGAACATGGAGCATCTGGCCGCCCATTTCGCGGAAATGGTCAAAACCGTACTCAGCTTTCACGACACTGCCGGCAACGAGCCCGAACGCGTCTACCACGCCTTCATGCTGGGCCTGTTGGTGGACCTGCGGGGCAAATACCAGGTGTTGTCCAACCGAGAGTCCGGCTTGGGACGCTATGACATCATCATGATTCCCAGGGACAAAACCGCCGTGGGATTTGTTTTCGAGTTCAAAAAGGTAGAGGAACAAACCGCGGAAATCACGGCCGCGGAGGCCCTCAAGCAAATCATCGAGAGAGATTACGCCGCGGATCTAAGAAGCCGGGGCGTGCAGACCATTCGCGCGATTGGTGTCGCGGTGGACGGCAAGCAAACCAGAATCTGTAGCGACCTGCTGCCGTCCCGCACGGACTAAAGCCACAGAACGAAATGGTCGCCCGCGCCGATAGTCACTTGTTCCACTCGGGCGGTAAATTCGGATGCAATGGTCCCTGCCATTTCCTCGGCGATATGCCGCTTCGCTGCATCCAGGTAGAGAAGCTTGCCACGATCCTTGTGGTCATCGTCGACTTCCGTCAATTCTATCCGGACGCCGCGTGCCTCGAGGAGGGATTGCACGGATTCCGCTTTTTCCTTATCGCGAGCCTTGTAGAAGACATTGAGCCGCTCGCGGGCCAGGAGCGGCGCTTGCTTTTGGAGAATATTCAGGTCGCTGACGGTAACCTTCTCCTTTTCCAGCAGTTCGATTCTGGCATTCAATGCGGTCAACTCACTTTGAAGACCATCTTTCTTGTGAGTCAGTTCGTCTCTAAGTGCGGGTTCTGAAACACTTCTTTCCAGTCGTTCCAACAGCCGATACTGCTCTTGGAGGATTGTGAGTGTTCCTTTTTGAATATCGTTTACGCTACTCGCCAGGCGATTGACCTTCTCCACCCTACCTTCCAAGGTTTGGAGACGCAACTCGACCTGGCTTTGGTATTGCGCCAACTTATCATCGGCCACACCCTTGATGTACCCGTAAGCGCTGAAACCAATGGGCAGGACGACAATGATACAGCCTGCCAAAGTGGCCCAGAATACTCTCGAACCGTGTTTTTTCTCGCCAACCTCCGAGTGGTTTTGATTGCCGAAAAACATCGCGATACCGTGAACGAATTTCGCCACCATGGTCCGCGAGAGGGTCGATTCCCTGGTTTTGCCGGTCCCCGTGAGTTGGTGCGCCGGAAACTCGGGATCGTCAGTTTCCCGGTGTGCGGGGTCAGGGTCGGGTTGCGCGGGCGCTTCCGCCAGGGAAATGGGCTGGACCGAATCGGCGGAGTCGGGTTCTTGAGCAGGACCGGTGTTTTGAGATATACCGCCCTCGCTTGAGCCCCTGTCCTCAGACGGCAATTCCAAGGTGGGTTCAACGGTTTCGTTTTGAACCCTCGACCTCGTATCATTCTTCGAACCATCCTGGTCCCATTCATACTTCATGGTCTCTTCCGACATGGTCAAGCCTCCTTCTATCCGGGTGGACTAATTCTAATGTACGCAGTCTTTCCGAGTCTTTCCGTACTTCACGAAAGCAATTCTGGAAAGCGTCTGTTCCACCCAGGCATCGTGTGCATCGGTGAAATGATTGAAGCGGATATCGATGAATTTCAGGTTGGCGGTCGAGGAGAATTCCGGCAGGAAGCCGAGGCAGTTCTTCTGTGCGTAAAAATAGGCGAGTGATGACGGCAGATTCCGCAATTCCGTGATTTCGTTGTCGGCAATCCAGATCTCTCGCGTGCAGTCGGGGAATCGAGGGAGATTTTCGAGTTGGTTGCCGGTGACGTCGATTATAACCAACCGGCCGCCCCAGTTACCGATCTTCAGCAAACCGCTGTCCCTGCATATGAATTCGGTAAGGCCCGCGGGCAGATTTTCGATGTAGTGCAATTCCTTATTCTTGGAACAACGAAGCACCTGCAAGCCGTCATGCAATTCCGGTAAAACGGAAAAGTGATTCCCGGTGATATCCAGCCAAGTCACAGACGTACCGATGCCCTCCAGCATGGTCAGGTCGTTGAATTGAAGCGTCAAGCGCTCGAGTTGCTTGTAGTTTGCCAGTTCCAGACTGATCAGGTTGACCTTGTTCAAGGTCAATTCCCGGATGTTGTCCGACAGATAGGTTAAGTCCACGGTGGGATTGACCTTCCGGTTGTTTTCGTCCCGATATGGGAAGTTGTCGTTGATAATCAGCGTTCTCATAGCAGGCATTTCAGCATCGAGGAGTCGAAGTTTGGTTCGTTCGATTTCCAATTTTTGTAGGCTGACCGATAGTGAGGAGATGACCTCGATATCTTGACCTTCGATGTACAGGGAGCGAAGGTTGGGCATGATCTCGATGCCGTTGAGTGATTGGATCATGTCGTCCTTGTTGAAGACCAATTTCTTCCCGGCTCGATAGGCGTTCCGGCGAGACGGACGCATCAGTTCGGGTTTTCGTAACAAAAGGTCCTCGACGATCTTTTGGGTTATTCTCAGTTCGATCACCCGCGCCAGTTCCCTTTGCGTCAATTTATAGTCGCCGTCGGTATTGGCAACTTCCTCGATCAACGCGGCCAGCAGCCGGTCCTCAAACGAACCCAGGCAGTCCCGAGCATCGTCATAATCCTTTCTGTCGACATGGTCCGATAAAACCCGCGCCGGTTGCTCTTCCCCATGAATCTGCCTCATTTGGGAGGATGGGGCGGGCATCTGCTCCTGCAGGATGACCGGGCCGGCAAAAAGCGACATACACAATCCGATACCGGCGGCGCGGGCAAAGGACAGATCGAAGGCGGAACGCAAGCCTGCGACGGCTTGTTCTATCTTCCGGCGCCAGGGGTAGGGCTCGGGACGAAGGGCGGCCTCGAAATCAAACAGGAAATCGGCTGCCGACTGGTATCGCTCCCAGGGTTTGTTCGCCAAAACCTTATGGAAAAGCTGCGCCCAGCGGTCACGCACGACCTGTTTTTGATGGTCTTGTGCGACCCAGTTGAAGGGTATTTTCGGCGGATTGGGTGATGTCAGTTTATGGCAGACCAATTCCTCGTCCGGCTTGTTCCTGAAGAAGGGGTGTGCACCGTGGTACAGCGTATAGACGATGACACCGAAGCTGTAAATATCGGCAACGCCGGCTTCCTGGACCATTTCGATACCGTGATAGCGCAGGTAAAGCTTTTCCGGCGCCATGTATTCGAGAGTCCCCAGGGAGCATTCCTCATGCCTTTCCGTCTGGAAATGGTGATCCCGGGCCAGGCCGAAATCGAGCACTTTCAGGCGGCCGTCGCGAGTAAGCAACATGTTTTGCGGCTTCAAGTCGTTATGGGACCGCTTCATGTTCTGAAAGTAGACCAGAATGTCAGCCAACTGCCTGGTCAGTTCGTGCTTCTCCCGAAAGGTTCTGGAAACCTTGGGATCGAACTTGATGCCGTCCACGTATTCCATGATGATGACAGGTCCCAAGGACTCGTCTTCAACCAATCGATAAAACCGAACGACGCCGGGGTGGTCCAAATCTTTCGCACGTTCGAACTCGTACCGGAGGGCTTGCTCGTAGTGGGCGACGGTTGCAGAAGATAATCCCTTTCTATTGGCGTATTTGACGGCGCAGAGAGTTCCTCTTTCTCTGACGAGGGCCTTATAGACGACGCCGTAGGAGCCTTTGCCAAGGCGTTCCTTGAACTCCAGGTCGTTTAAAGTCAGATTGTTCAATGCCTTCATCGAGTGCCTCCGTGATCACCCTACACGAATCCCGTTCTGTATTCGGCAGAGGCCGAATACAGTGGGCAGCGGGCAAACAGAATTCGACTGTTCGCTTAAAAACTGAGACAGTTATCTACTGCAGCGCGGTTTCCTACGGCGTCTGATTGAAAAGACGATCCAGTGTTCTATCACTTAAAGAAAAGTGGCGGATAGAACCATCCGGTATACACCGCTTCACTAAGCGAGTTCCATGCCAAGAAAGCCGGGGGCTGACAGCCGATTGTGGCGGCATAACACCAAGTTTATCGAAAGAAAAGGTTTAGGTCCAATCACTGCTGTTTTTTTATTTGATAAGCTGTTATCACTTTGTTGAAAAACATGACATTGGAAACTAAATTGAGTACAAATGCCTAGGACAAGCTCCAATCGACCTGCGTTTTCTTATATAAAAAAGGATACTATTCTGGAATATCGGACTAGATCGAAACAATCCAGGACCGGTTAGCCGTAACGACTGATACGGTTAACTCAATATGATTTTTTTACAACGTGTGGATAGGCGGCTACCGAGGTAGCCGCCATATACAGTTAGCGGCAGGATCTTCCCACGGGTTCAGGAAAAAGCCGCCGGCCGGGCTGCCGGTTCCGTCTTACCAAATCGCTTCAGCCGTGGAAAAGCAAGACCCAGGACCACACCCAGACCGGCGATGCCCAGCCACAAGGCATCCGGTCCCCAGCGGTCATAGATCAGGGCGCCCAGCAGGGGGCCGATCATGTGGCCCGCCCCGAAGGTCATGGAGAACACGCCCATGTAGCGGCCTCGATGTTTTTCGCCGGCCAACTCCGCGACGAAGGTCATGGAAGCGGGGGCGGTCAGCATTTCGCCGGTGGTCCAGATCAGCAGGGAGAACACCGCAAAAGTAAAGCCGCTGCCCAGCGGAAGGATGCCCAAGCCGAGGCTGAAGAGAATGACGCCCCAGGCGATGATCCATAGGGGCGATTTCTTCTCGACGGCGTGAGTCAGCGGCATTTCCACCAGGGTAATTATGACGGCGTTGATGGTCATCAGCAGGCCGTAACCGGATTCGGACAGCCCGTAAACGCTTTCCAGGTAGATGGGGTAGGTGGAAAACGCCTGAAAGACGATACAGGCAAAGACCACGAACATGGCGGAGAACCCCATGAAGGCGGCGTCCCGCCAGGGCGGCTTGCCGGAGGGATCGACCGGCGTAGCGCTTCGGACTTCGTCGGCTGCCGTCTCGGGCTGCTCCCGCATGGCGAACAGAACCAGAAGACCCGCCGACAGGCAGGTGATGCCGTCCAGGCGGAACAACCAGGCGTAATCGAATTCGGCCAGGAACCCGCCGACCGCCGGACCCAAGGCCATGCCGATGTTGATAGCGGTGCGGTTGAGCGCAAAGGCCCGCATCCGCTTTTCGATCGGGCAGGATTCGGCCAGGGCGGTTGACACCGCGGGCCGGTAGGATTCACCGACCAGTCCCAACAGAAACATACCGGCCAGCAGCGGCAGGGGTTGGTAGAGGTATTGAAGCGACCACAGCACGCCGCCGGAGCCGATGAGACTGAGGTAAATGACCTTGCGAGCGCCGAGTTTATCGGTGAGCCAACCGCCGCCCAGGGTTCCGACCATACCGCCGGCTCCGAAGGAAGCCATGGCCTGGCCGGCAAAGAGCACACCCAGACCCAACTCCTTGCTGACGTAGATAGACACAAAGGGGACAACCATGGTGCCCGCTCGATTGATGAGAGTTACCACTGCCAGAAACCAGGTATATCCCGGTAGACCCCGGTAGGCACCTAACCAGATGCCGAAGAACCTACGCATGAGCACGCCTCCGCGCCCGCCCCTTGAACCGAGGGTATACGACCTTACCCGCCGTCGGTTTCACGAACACGCGAATGACAGTGATTTAAAAAGCGGCCAGATCACGAATGCGCGCCAGTTTTTGTTCCATGCACACCAGGTGGACCATATTGGCAAGGCGTTTCTTGAGCACTTGGGTGGAACTACCCTTGATCCAGTAATCGTCGGCGCCGTCCTCGATACAGGCCAGCACCTCTTTCTCATCCATACCGGAGAGCACCAATACCTTCACGTGGTCCAGGTCCTTGTTTTTGCGGACTTCGTGGAGAAACTCGCTGCCGTTCATACGCGGCATGGCCCAATCCAACAGGACGATATGCGCTATGCCGCCCTGTAATAGGAACTTCAATGCCTCCAAGCCGTCTACGGCGGTCTCTACCCGGCAACCCATGCCGCGTAGGGCCTTTTCTTCCCAGAATCGCTCGGTGCGACTGTCATCGACAATTAGGGCGGTGATTCCATTATCCTGCATGGGGGGCCTCCTGGACGGAATCGAAAAATAAAACGTGACACTGCGACCTATCGGCAAACTCGCGGCCGTTCTTGAATGTCGGTAAGAACGGTTTTTGAGAAGCCGGGAAACCCCTAACCGCGTTTTTTAAGGAACAACAGCATGCTCACTAAAACCAGGCCCACGATTCCCGGCGCAATCAATTGCCTGAAGCGAAAACCGATGCCCAAATCCTGGCGGATGGCCGCTAAATCATCGAGTGAGGAAGCCGGATACCCCTTGCTCATGGCGGCATCGAACCACCGTTGCGCCTTATCGAGATCCTTGGGAACGCCCACCCCCAAAGCGTAGAGTTGGCCCAGGCGGTTCTGCGCCCTCGGGTGACCCGCTTCGGCGGCGGCTTGGAACAGCTCCGCGGCCTCGCGGTAATCGCGCAAAACGCGACCCGTACCGACGAGATGCATATCGCCCAGTCGTGTCCGGCTCGGCGAGTGCCCCCGGGCAACGCCGCGACGCAGGTAGGCCACAGCTTTGATCATGTCCTTGGGGACGCCGCGACCTTCTTCGAAAAGCTCGGCCAGGCGATATAGAGCGCCGCCGTGCCCCAGGTCGGCCGCACGCAGAAAGTGCATGACCGCGCGGTTCTGACTGCCGGTCTCCTCCATGTCTTCCCGGTCCAGGTAGAGCAGGCCGATTTGAAATGAAGCCTCGGCATATTTTCTATCTACCGCCTTCTTGAACCATTCCAGGGCTTGCGCTTCATCTTGTTCCACCCCGCTGCCCTTGGCATAGATGACGCCCAGGGACGTCATGGCCCTGGCGTCGCCCTGGGCGGCAGCCTTGCGATACCAGTCGGCAGCTTCCTCGAGGGCGGGTTCAACGCCGCTGCCTTCTTCCAGCAAGACGGCCAGATTGGTTTGAGCGGGCGGATAACCCATTTCGGCGGCTTTGCGAAACCAGGCCAGCGCTTCCGTCAGATTATTGGGGTTCTCCGCGCGCAACAGCGAACCCAGGTTGTTCATGGCGCCGACATTGCCTTTTCCCAGGGCCGAGCCGTACCAGGTTCGAGCCTTCTCCGAATCTTGCTCCACGCCCAGGCCGGAATGATAAAGAACCCCCAGGTTGTTCATGGCGCCCGGATGGCCCGCCTCCGCGGCCTTTAGGTACCAGGGGACCGAGCCCGCCGGATCGGGTTCTTCGCCGCCCATGCCCTCCTCGATGCTGGAGGCCAGGAGGAAGACGCATTCGATATCGCCGCTTTCGGCGCATTCAATGATCTTCGGAAGAACGGGTTCAGCCATGGCGAGCCCTTTTTTCTTGTCCTCCATGAAGCCGCATCGGCCGCGGAAGAACATCCGGGCCAACCACATCCGCGCCAAGGGATCGCCACTGTCCGCGGCCTGCCGAAACAAGGGACGGGCGGCCGCGTAATCCACCCCGCCGTCGGTGCCGATATAGAGCGACACCGCCCTGGCCAGGACATCCGGTGTATCTTCAGCAGCCGACACCTGATGAATCAACAGAAAAAGAAGTAGGAACGTGCGCATCATCCTTCCGTATCGATCAGCAACTCTCGAACCTCGATGCCATAGTGTAGCAGATTTCCGAGGAAGCCAAAACCGATGCCTTTCTCGTCGGCGGTGACCGGTCGGATCATGAGTTAAATACTTTCCCGATAGCCGGAAGCCGGCTGAATTCCCGCTCCTCCTGTTGTTTGCACTGTAGCCGGCGCTAATTCAAAAAGTAAGTTGAAGCCGGCCGGCGCTCGCAACGGTTTAAGACCGGGAAAGCCCGGCTTTTTCATCATTCCCTGATAACCCGTTGCAGGGAACGCGCTATGATAAA
>JASJCB010000042.1 GCA_030066195.1 Acidobacteriota bacterium | reverse complement strand
CACATTCCGTAGAAAATCGGTTCCTCCGGCGCGAACAAACCCCCAACATGCCCATAAGCACCGTCATGATTCAGGCCGGCTTGAGGTCCCCCCGTTGGACCGTTTCACTTGGGGGCTTGTTCACGCTACGTGGGGTGAAGCGGAAGTCGTGTCACCGGACAGTCTTGTGACCGCATGGTCACAGCGGACTTGACTGAGTGGTCACCAGGAGCTATATTTCATGTGACCAAATGGTCAACTCTCTGTACGAGGTGCCGACATGCCGACTGCCTACCGCGACCTGCTGACCCTTATTCGCAAAAACATGCCGCCGCTCACGCCCCTGGTTTTCGCGCTTGTGCTGGCTTTATTGGAAACCGGCGCGGCCCTGTTCGTTCCCAAGATTACCGGCGACCTGCTGGACGGCATGAAAGAGCACGGCATTCAAACCTCCGTGGTCCTGCTCCTGGCTTCCATGTTACTGGCTCAGGCAATCGCGGGCGCCGTCTCCCACTACCTGCTGGGTTATGCCGGGCAACGGGTGGTCGCCCGTCTGCGCAACACGCTTTTCGGTCGCCTGTTGAACCTGCCGGTCCCCTTTTACGACGACAATACCTCGGGAGAAATGGCCAGTCGCGTGATCAACGACACCACCTCCATCCGCGAACTGGTCACCGAGCAGGTGGTTTATTTCATCAGCGGCCTGGCCATGATCGTGGGTTCCATCATCATCATGTGGGTCCTGGATTGGAAGATGACCCTGACCCTTTTCGGCTGCGTGGTCTTTGCCTTGCTGGTCATCATTCCTATCGCCAGAAAGTTGCACGAAATCGCCAAACAGTTGCAGGATGAAACGGCATCCTTCACGGACAGCCTGACCCGGGTGTTCGGGGAGATCCGCCTGGTGAAGGCCTACGGCGCCGAGCAACGGGAACGAGAGGTCGGTAAAACCGCGGTCGATAAGCTGTTCCGCCTACGCATGCGCGAAACCAAAATCCAGGCCGTCATGTCGCCCTTCATGACCCTGGCCATGATGGGCGCGCTGGTCGCCATCCTTGGCTACGGCGGCGCCCGTACGGCGACCGGAGAACTGGGCATCGGCGAACTGGTGGCCTTCATCCTCTACCTGTTCAACATCATCACGCCCATGGTCCAGTTGACCTTCTTTTTCACCGCGCTCAATACCGCCTCCGGTGCGGCCGAACGCATGATCGGCCTGCTGGGCGAGACCGAGGAAGATCCCGACGGCCTGCCGGTGCCCTCCGAGGACCATAACATCTATCTCCAGGATGTGCATTTTGCCTACGGCGAGGACAAGGACCCGGTACTGCAAGGCGTCGACCTGACTTTCGAGGCCAACCGCATCACCGCCCTGGTGGGTCCCAGCGGCTCCGGCAAGTCCACGCTGTTTGCCCTGCTGGAACGATTCTACCGGCCGACAAGCGGCAAAATCCTACTGGGTGACCAGCCGGTCAGTGACTTCCACCTACAGCAATACCGGGACCTCATGGGTTATGTATCCCAGGAGGCGCCGCTCCTGGCCGGCACCATCCGCGAAAACATCTGCTACGGCCTGGAACGGCCCGTTACGGACGAGGAACTGCACCGAGCCGCCGAACAGGCCTATGCCCGCGACTTCATCGAGGCCATGCCCGACGGTTACGAAACCCAGGTCGGCGAGCGCGGCGTCAAGCTGTCGGGCGGGCAACGGCAACGGATCGCCATCGCCAGGGCCTTGTTGAAAGATCCGCGCATCCTGATGCTGGACGAGGCCACCTCCAGCCTGGACAGTGAGTCGGAACAGATGGTGCAGAAAGCGCTGAACAACCTGATGAAAAACCGAACCACCCTGGTCATCGCTCACCGTCTTTCCACGGTCGTCGACGCTCACCGAATCGCCGTCCTGGAAGACGGCCGGGTCACGGCGGCGGGCAGTCACCGCGAACTGACGGCGGAAAGCCCTCTCTACCGCAAGTTGGTGGCGCAGCAGTTCAAGCAGCCGCAAGCTGAAGTCAAACAAGCGCAAACGGAAGCGAAGCAAGAGGAGGGAGTATCGGCCTGACGCGCCGCCCCCGCCTTCCACTTTTAATCTCGCCTCCGTCAAATTGCCGATCTCCCTTCCCCGGCAATGCTATGATTAGGTGCCCCGTGAGATCATAAGGTGGAGGACAACCGTGAAAATCGCGTTCATCATGGACCCCTTGGAAGGCGTCAAGGCCCACAAGGACACCACGTACTACATCATGCTTGCCGCGCGGCAACGGCAGCACCAGGTCTTTTACCTGGACCAGAACGACCTGCTGGCCCGTCACGACCGGCTCTACGCGGAATTGACCCCCGTGGATGTCCATGCCGATATCGAACGGCCCTTCACCAAACACGATTCGAGCATCGTGCCCATGGATGAAATGGACGCGGTCATGGTGCGCACCGACCCGCCTTTCGATCGCCGTTACTTCTACACCACCCTGCTGTTGGACCTGCTACCGCCGACCACCGTGGTGGTCAACCGCCCGCGGGGTTTGCGCAATTGGAATGAAAAACTGTCCGCCCTGCATTTTGCCCGCTTCAATGCCCGAACCCTGGTCACCCGGCGCAAAGACCAGATCCTGGAATTTATGGAGGAGAGCGGCAAACGCGTCACCCTGAAGCCGGTCGACGGGTTCGGCGGGCGCGGGGTGGTGTTCCTGGACCCCGGCGGCCCGAACAACGATCAGTTGATCAATCTGATCACCCATAACGGCAGCCATATGGTCATCGTCCAGGATTTCATTCCCGAGGCCAGGACCGGCGATAAACGCATCCTGTTACTGAACGGCGAACCCTTGGGGGCTGTGCTGCGCAAGGCGCCGAAGGGCAAGGAGTTGAACAACCTGGATGCCGGCGGCAGCGCTCATCCGGCCGAGATTACGCCTTTCGAGAGGGAGATGTGCGCGCAGATGAAGCAGGGCATGTTGGATCAGGGTATCCTGCTGGGCGGCATCGATATTCTGGGCGATCGCCTGATCGAAATCAACGTTACCAGCCCCACCTGTTTACAGGAGCTCTGCCGGTTCACCGGCAAGGATTTTCATCACGACATCGTCGCCGCCGTCGAAACTTTAAGCACGGAGGCGAAAGCAGTCTGACCGGTTCTGTTATGATAAATTATCGATAATACCTTGATTGGCTTCGGAGGTACCCGCATGGAAGATGTCCGTCACGTGTTGTTCCCCACCGACTTCTCGGACTTTTCCTACCAGGCCCTGTCTCATCTGGCCGATTTGCTCCACGGTGACATGGAACTGCACATCGTCAATGGAGCCAGGCGCGGTAAGGCCGATGAATCGAACCCGAAATTTCAAGCGGGGATCGCGGATGTCGTACACCGCCTCAGGGAATTGGGCGGCGCGGACGGCCCGCAACTGAAGCGCATCCACGCCCGGCAAATCGGCGGTATCGCACCGGCGTTGGTGGCGGTGGAATACGCCAAAACCCATCACATCGACCTGATCGTGCTGGCCACCCACGGGAGTCGAGGCCTCAAACGTTTCTTCCTGGGCGGTGTGGCGCGTGAAATCCACGAATTGGCGAGCTGCCACGTGCTCTCGGTACGCGGCGAGAAGACCGCACCCTACAGCCGCCTGCTGGTCCCCGTCGATTTCTCCCGCCAATCCCAGGCTTCGCTGAAGGTGGCGGCAAATATTGCCAAACACAACAATGCCGCTCTTCACATTTTACACGTCATCGAAGACCAGATCTCGTCCACGCTGGTGGTGACCGGCCGCAAGGCGTTGCTGGATGTCATTCCCGACCTGGAGAAAAGGACCACGAATCGACTCACCAAAATGGTGCGCGCGACGGGGTGCCCTCACGCCTTCATCCACGTGCGTACGGGCAAGGTGGTGCGCGAGGTGCAGCAAACGGTGAAACGGCACGGCATCGACCTGATCATCATGGCCGGTGACCGCGAGACCGACCATGTATTGGGCAGCACCACGCAAATGATACTTCATTATATCGACACCACCGTTCTGGTGCTTCGCCGCTTATAGCGACCTCACGGGACACCGGGGTACCGGTTTTTCATGAGCCTTTCACAATAAACGGCCCGAAGTGGTTCTCAATCCGGGCCATTACCGATATACTTTGCTTTTTGCATCCGGCAGTCGGGCACACGACGCTCGATGCCGACGAATAAGGGGGAAATCATGGCAGGCATTTTCAAGGCATATGATATCCGCGGGGTTTACGGAGAAGCCCTGAACCAGGATATGGGCTACAAGATCGGCCTTTCGTTCGCCAACTTTTTGGGCGCGGGTAAAACTATCGCCTGCGGCAAGGACCGTCGTTCCAGCTCGGACGAATTACAAGCGGCTTTTATCGACGGCGCGCGTGACGGCGGGCTGAACGTGGTCAATATGGGCCTGTGCACCACGCCGACTACCTACTACGCTTGTTTCTCGGATCACTACGACGGCGCGGTCATGATCACCGCCAGCCACAACCCGGGCAAGTACAACGGTCTGAAGTTCTGCGGTACGAATGCCGTCCCCATCGGTCACGCCGAGGGCTTGGACAAGGTAGAGACCGCGATCCGCGAGGGCAATCTGACCAAGGCCGAGACCCGCGGAACGCTGAGCGAGAAGGATTACAAGGAAGGCTACCTGAACTTCCTCAAAGAAAAGAGCACCTACACCCGCAAGTTCAACCTGGCGGTAGACGCGGGCAACGGCATGGGCGGTTACCTGATCCAAGACTACCTGGACAAGGTCGGCCAGGAGGCGGTGGCGCTTTACTGGGACCTGGATTTCAACTTCCCCAACCACGAGGCCAATCCGCTGGATTTCAATACCCTGAAAGACTTGCAGAAAGCGGTCACGGAAGGGGGCCTGGATTTCGGCGTGGCCTTCGACGGCGATGCCGACCGTTGCTTCTTCGTGGATGACCGGGGCGATGTGGTTCCGGCCGATATCCTGACCACGTTGATTGCCAAGAACATTCTGGCCGAAACGGGCGGCGGCGCCATTATCTACGACGTGCGCAGTTCCAAGGTGGTGGCCGAGGTCATCGAAGAAATGGGCGGGACGCCGATACTCTGCCGGGTGGGCCACAGCTTCATGAAGGCGCGCCTGCGCAAGGAAGAAGGTCCCTTCGGCGGCGAACTGGCCGGTCACTTCTACTTCCGCGACTTCGCCTACGCCGACAGCGCCTTCCTGACCATGATCACGGTCATGAACATCATTGACAAAGAGGGCAAGCCGCTCTCGGAATTGATCACACCCTTCCGCAAATACGCGCCCTCCGGCGAGATCAACTTCATCACGGAAAAGGCCGATGCCTTCCTGGCCGAGGCTGCCGACAAGTTCCCGGGCGGCGAGCTGTTGACGGTAGACGGCGTACGTCTGGACTACGCGGACTGGTGGTTCTCGTTGCGCAAGTCCAACACGGAACCCTTGTTGCGCCTTGTGGTCGAGGGCGATAACCACGAGGTCATGGAAGAGAAGGTGGCGGCCATCAAAGACTGGCTGGTAGGCGGCGGCGCCGAGATCCACTAAGCAACCCATCACCGGCTCGCCCCCGCGGGCCGGTTCCGAAAACGGCCCGGTTCACCTATGCTATGCTAAGAACAGCAGGATCTTAGGAGTTTGGGATGAGCCTGAAGCTTCCAATCGGCATCGGTGATTTCAAGAAGGTGATCGAGCGAGGCTATCACTTTGTCGACAAGAGTCTCCTGATTGCCGAAGTCTTGGAAACCAATGCCATCGTGCAGTTGATTACGCGTCCCAGGCGTTTCGGCAAAACTCTGAATATGTCCATGCTGCACACTTTCTTCGATGTGGGCCGGGAGGATAACGCCAGGTTTTTCAAGGGTCTGGCCATCGAGCGCCGGCCCCACTACGCTCACCTGGGCCGTTACCCGGTAATTTTCCTTACCTTCAAGGACATCAAGGGGAACACCTACGAGGAATTTTTGGAAGGATTTGCGGCCGCCATGGCCGAAGCGTTTCGAGACAGGGATTACTTGTTCGACAGCCTGCGCCCCTTCGATAAAGACGACTTCCTGGCGGTGGTGAAGGAACAGTGCAGCGAAACCAAGCTGAAAGATTCACTGGCCGCTTTGATGAAGCATCTGGCGCGTCATCATGACAGCAGCGTTATTCTTCTGATCGACGAATACGACTCGCCTATCCACACGGGCTACAGCAATGGATATTACAAGCAAATTACCGGTTTCATGAGGGGTTTGCTCGGTAAAGCTTTGAAGGACCATCCCAACTTGGAAAAAGCGGTGCTGACGGGCATCCTGAGGGTCGCCCGTGAGTCTATTTTCTCCGATCTCAATCATGTCGATGTCTATACCTTGCTCAGCCACAAGTTTTCCGACAAGTTCGGCTTTACGGAAGCCGAAACCGAGGCTCTTCTAGCCGATGCGGGCCTGGCGGATCGCACGGACGAGGTGCGCCGGTGGTATAACGGCTATCTGGCGGGCGAGGTCACCATTTACAACCCCTGGTCCATCATCAACTATATCGACAAGGCTTCAGAGGGTTTCCGGCCCTATTGGGTCAACACCAGTTCCAATGCCTTGATTCGGGAACAGTTGATCCACGCGCCGGCCGATGTCTTGAACGACTTGCAACATCTCCTGGCCGGCGGTACGGTGGAGACACCCGTTCAGGAACATACCGTGTTCGAAGATTTGAACCAGGACGCGCAGACGCTTTGGTCCTTCTTCCTCTTTTGCGGTTACTTGAAGGCAACAGGCAAAACCTGGCGGGTGAACAGGGACCACTATCGGTTGGCGATTCCCAATGAAGAGGTTTCGCTGTTATTTCAGGACATCATCGGACATTGGTTGCGTCGCGGCATCGGTTCCTCCAAAATCGACCGAATGTTGGAATGCCTGATCAGCGGAGATATCGAGACCTTCGGGTTGCTCTTCGGCGAACTGGTTCGCGTCGTTCTGAGCTACTATGACACCGCGCAACAAAACCCCGAGCGGGTCTATGACGCGTTTACATTGGGTCTGTTGGTGCATTTGCGCGACCGCTATGAGATTACCTCCAACCGCGAATCGGGTTTCGGACGCTACGACCTTTCCTTAAGACCGCATAACCCGACTGAACGCGGCGTGGTGTTCGAGTTCAAACCGGCTGAAAGCGTGGATGGATTGGATAAGGCCGTGCAAGAAGGACTGGACCAAATCGAAGCGCGGCATTATGGGACCTACCTGGAAGAAGCCGGCGTCACCCGGAGATTGGAAATTGCCGCTGCCTTCTTCGGCAAGGAAGTCAGGGTAGCCGGTCGGGAGATCGATGTGACCAGACGATAACGACCAACTGATTATCCATCCGTAATAAACTGTTGCCTGTATCGAGGCGTATACCATAGCGGGTTTGGTAATAAGGGAAAACACAGGATGTATCTTTCATGAACCTATCGATCAGCGATCTCTCGAAGACCTATTCCAACGGGGTCAAGGCGCTTCAAAACGTTTCCTTGGACATTGCGCCCGGCATGTTCGGACTGTTGGGTCCCAACGGCGCCGGGAAATCGACGCTCATGCGCACCATCGCCACGCTTCAGGAGCCGGACGCGGGCAGTATCTCCTTCGGTGAGATGGACGTGTTGAAAAACAAAGACGGCGTGCGCCGCCTGCTGGGTTACCTGCCGCAAGAATTCGGCACCTATCCCAAGGTCAGCGCCCAGGACCTGCTGGATCATTTCGCCCTTTTGAAAGGCATCACCAACCGCAAGCAGCGCTCCGAAACCGTGGCGCGCCTGTTGAAGCTGACCAATCTCTACGACGTGCGCAAGAAGGCTTTGGGTGGTTATTCGGGCGGTATGAAACAGCGCTTCGGCATTGCTCAGGCCCTGCTCGGCGATCCGCAACTGATCATCGTGGACGAGCCCACCGCGGGTCTGGACCCGGAAGAACGCGTGCGCTTCCACAACCTGCTCAGCGAGATCGGCGAGGAGGTGGTGGTCATTCTCTCCACGCATATCGTCAGCGATGTGTCCGACCTGTGCTCCTCCATGGCCGTCATCAACAAGGGCAAGGTGGTGCTGGAGGCAAAACCGCTGGAGGCGATGAAGCTGCTGGAAGGAAAGGTGTGGCGCAAACTCATCGAAAAAAGCGAATTGGACGATCACGCCGAACGCTACCAGGTTATCTCCACCCGTCTCATGACGGGCCGCACCCAGATCCACGTTTACGGTGAAAGCAATCCCGGCGACGGTTTCGAACCGCATCCTCCGCAATTGGAAGATGTCTACTTCGCCACCATCAAAGGCTACCTGAAGGTTTAAGGAGCGCGGCATGTTGTGGCATATTTTCGCCTTCGAGCTGCGCAAACGGCTCAAGAGCCCCTTTATCTACCTGATGGCGCTGGTCTTTTCCGGCGTCATGTTCCTGTTGATCCTGCTCGCCGGCGGCGCCTTCGAAGGGTCCGCCGCATCCACCGGTGATCGCGAGTTCGCCAACTCGGCCTATACCCTGCACCAACTCTCCGGGGCGGTGTACCTGTTCCTGATGATCGTGGTGGCCGCGGTTTTCGGCCAGGCCGTGTTTCAAGACTATAAGCAGCGAACATATCAGTTGTTCTTTACCAAACCCATCAGTAAGACCGCCTACCTGGGCGGGCGCCTGCTGGCCGCCTGGGCCGTCTGCATGCTGATTGCCGCGGCCACGGCGCCCGCGGCCATGTTGGCGGCGGCAACGCCCTGGGTGGACGCCTCCCTGTTCGGACCCCACCACAGCTCTTATTACCTGATGCCGCTGGTGACCCTTGCCGCCCCCAATATCATGATCATCGGCAGTTTCTTTTTTGCCCTGGCCGTGCTGACCAGGAAGATTTTCCCCGTCTACATGGGCGCGGCGATTCTGGTGGTGGGTTACCTGATGAGCGAGACCCTGCTCATCGATATGGAGAACCAAAACATAAGCTCCATGCTCGATCCTTTCGGCGGTATGGCTTCCGCAACGGTCGCCCGCTATTGGTCCGTGGTCGAGAAGAATACGCTGGTGATGCCGCTGGAAGGTGTCCTGCTTTATAACCGCATCGTCTGGGGCGCCTTGGGTCTTATCGTGCTGGCTTTTACCTGGGTTCGCTTCCGCTTCGCCCACGCGGGTGCGGGCGATTCCAAAAAAGGCGCGGTCAAGAAAGAAGGCGCCGTCAAACCCGAGGGCGGGCTCATACCCGTCAAACCCTCCTTCACCAACACCTATCACTGGAGTTCGTACCTGACCCTGACTCGCCTCCAATTGCGGGAGACCATCAAGAACGTCTACTTTCTGGTAATCCTGGTCTTCGGCGTGCTGCTGATGATCACCACCAGTTCCGTGGCGGGCAGCGTCTTCGGAACCGAGGCCTACCCGGTCACCTACCGCATCCTGGAGTTCATCGGCGGCTCCTTCATGATCTTCATGTTGATCCTGATTACCTTCGTTTCCGGCGAGTTGATGTGGCGCGAGCGCGATAACGACATCGACCAGATCAGCGATGCCCTGCCGGTATCCGACGGTATCCAACTGGCCGCCAAATTGACTACCATGCTGGGTGTCTCCGCCGTGCTCATGGCTACCGTGGGCGCAACCGGCATCATGATCCAGTTGTCGCAAGGCTATACCAATCTGGAATTGGCTCAATATATGACCACCCTGTTCGGTTTCAACCTCTACGACTATTTCGTTTGGTGCGTATTGGCCGTGTTCATTCACGTCCTGGCCAATAACAAGTTCGCCGGGCACGGCCTGATGGTGCTGTACTACGCGGTCATCTTCTTCATTCTGGGTCCTCTGGGTTTGGAACACCGACTGTTCAGCGTGGCCAATATGCCGGGCGTCACCTACTCCGACATGAACAGCTACGGCCACTATTCGGCCGAGTTCCTGCGTTACGCGGTTTGCTGGGGCGGATTCTGCCTGATGCTGGCTGCCGCCTCCCGCCTCTTTTGGATGCGCGGCAAGGAAACCCGATGGTCCAAACGCATGGCCCTGGCCAGGCAGCGATTCACCTCGCCGGTTCGGGCGCTGTCCGGTGTGGGCGCGCTCCTGTTCACGGGCATGGGCGCTTTCATCTTGTACAACACCACCGTACTCAACACCTATCGCACCAGCAATGACAACGAAAAGCTGCAAGCGGCCTACGAGAAGACCTACCGGGAAATGAAAGACCTGCCCACGCCGGATATCACCGATGTCTCGGTTGAAGTCGATATCTTTCCCGCGGAACGCCGACTGTCAGCACGCGGCACCTTCCGCCTGGCCAACAAGCAAGACAAGCCTGTCACCCGCTTCCTGCTGAGCCTGCCCCCCGAAGTCACCATGGAGCAGGTTCTGGTCGACAGGGAAATGACCCTGGAAGAACGCAATGACGACTATAACCAGAACATCTACGCCCTGCCCGCACCCCTGCAACCCGGCGAAACCATGACCCTGGACTTCCGGGTCTCCCTGGATCGCGAGGGTTTCCCCAACCAGGACAACCTGAGCCAGGTGGTGTTCAACGGCACGTTCTTCGACAACAGCCTACTGTTCCCCAGCATCGGCTATCGCGAGGACTGGGAACTGACCGGCGAACGCACCCGCGAGAAATACGACCTGCCGGCCCGGCCCGTTATGCCGCCCATCGACGACCTGAAGGCGCACAACCAGATCTACATCGGCGGCTCGCAACGGGTGACTTTCGAAGCGATCGTCAGCACCACGCCCGATCAGATTGCCATTGCGCCGGGTTACCTGCAACGGGAGTGGACCGATAAGGGGCGTCGCTACTTCCATTACAAGATGGATAGACCCATTTGGAACTTCTACAGCTTCATGTCGGCCGACTACCTGGTGAAGCGCGATAAGTGGAATGACGTCAACCTTGAAATCTACTATCATCGCGGGCACGAGTACAATCTGGACGCCATGATGGACAGCATGAAGGCATCGCTGGCCTATTTCAGCGAGAACTTCAGCCCCTACCAGCACAAGCAACTGCGCATCATCGAATTTCCCCGTTACCGAACCTTCGCACAGGCCTTTCCGAACACGGTGCCCTTCAGCGAGGCCATCGGTTTCATCGCCAAGGTAGACCCGGACGATTCGGATGACCTGGACTATCCCTACTACGTCACCGCCCACGAGGTCGCGCACCAATGGTGGGCGCACCAGGTCTGCGGCGCCTACGTGCAAGGGGCAACCATGCTCAGTGAATCGCTCAGCCAATACGGCGCCTTGATGGTCATGCGGCAACGCTTCGGCGAGGCGCGTATGAAACGGTTCCTGCGTTATGAACTGGACAGCTACCTACAAGGCCGCAGCCTCGAGAACCGGCGCGAAATGCCCCTGGCCAAGAACGAGAACCAACAGTACATCCACTACAACAAGGGCAGCCTGGTGTTCTTCGCCTTGCAAGACGCGATCGGCGAGGAAACCTTGAACGGCGCCCTGGCCGCCTTCCTGGACAAGTGGGCCTTCAAGGGCGCACCCTACCCGACCTCCCTGGACCTGTTGGACGAAATCAAGGCGGTCGCCGCACCCGAACACCACGCCCTGATCGACGATCTCTTCCTGCACATCACCCTATGGGACCATCGAGCCCTGGAGGCTGAGGCCGAACCGGTAGGCGGCGGAGAAAACTACCAGGTAACCCTGAAGATATCGGCCGCCAAAAAGCGTTCGGACGAGGTAGGCAACCTGGAAGAGGTTACCGTCGGCGACATGGTCGACGTGGGCGTTTTCGACGAGGACGAAAAGCCCCTATACCTGGCCGAACACAGGGTGGATCAACCGGAACAAACCATCACGGTAAAGGTCGCGGGCAAACCGGCAAGGGCCGCAATCGACCCGCTACACAAATTCATCGACCGGGACCCGAGGGACAATTTCACCAGGGTCAACCTGAAAGACAAACCGTAAACCGGGTTGTCCTGAGGACATGTAGAGAACCATCGGTTCGGAACGCCTACCTGTCCTTGGGACTTTACATACCTGTAGCGCTGCAGGTGCTCATAATCGCTTGATCTCGCCTCAAGCGCTTTGTGGTTTTCTGCCAATTGGGCTAGAATATAGTTCATTATCGTTGATCCGAGGTAACATGCTGGATTCCCTTTATGTTCGCAACTTCCGATTGTTTGAGGAACTGAGTATCGAGCGGGTCGGTAGGGTCAACTTGATTGTGGGACTGAATGGCTCGGGTAAGAGTTGCCTCCTGGAAGCCTTGTTTTTCTACGGAAACAAAGCCGATCGCTCGGCACTCTACCAGTTGATCGAGGCACGGGGCGAGGATTGGGAATTACAAAAAACGGATGAAAACGAGGTGCTGCCCTCTGAGGCTCATCCGTTTCGCTCGTTTTTTCCAAACTACCGATTCCCAAGTTCACCTGATTCAGGCCCGAGTATTTCCATCGGTCCTTTGAATGACGAACATCGAAGGGTCACTTTTTCAAGGGTCCGGCGGGTGCAAAAAAATCTTTTTGAGGAAACGGACGAAGATCTGTTTCTTGGAACACATATCGGCGATGAATTGATCCAGGAAATCAATTTGGCCGAGGAGTTGATGCCACGAACTTTGATGCGCAGAGATTACCTTAGAAGATCGGAATACTTCTCCAGCCATGCAGGCCAAACAAAAGTCAGGTTGGTTTCCACCCACCCGAGCCCGTTGTGGAAATACATGCCTTATTGGGACCGGATCAGCCTGAACCCCAAATTAAGGGAACAGTTTTTTGAGGCTTTGCGCCTGGTTGAGCCCAATCTGTCCGAGGTCGTCATGGTTGGTAGAGAGCGCCGAATCAGGGCTATGGTGCTCTACAAGGACAACGATATCAAGGTACCTCTGGCCGGCTTGGGCGACGGAATGAATCACCTTTTCCGCATTGTGCTTGCCCTGGCCAATGCTGCCGGCGGCATGTTATTGATTGACGAGTTCGAAAACGGCCTGCACTACTCGGTTCAAAACGAAGTCTGGAACATGATTTTTAAAATCGCCCGAGAATTGAATGTTCAGGTTTTTGCCACGACGCATAGTTGGGATTGCATCGAAGCCTTTCAACAGGCCCCAGGCGCAAACGATGCCGACGCCATGCTCTTTCGATTGGGCCGGAGCCGTCGCAAGAGCATAGAGGGAAAAATCATCGTAACTGCTTATAATCACGAAGACTTGTCGTTATCTACCAAAAGTGACCTGGATGTCCGTTAATGAAAGAAGCGATATTGCTGGTTGAAGGCATGGGTGATGTGCTGTTTTTCGAGGCCGTGTTAAGGCATATGGATCTGCATGATCGAATCAAGGTCTTTCCTCCGAGGCAATTCAATTTCGACAATACCGTTTCAAACTTCCCTCGGCTAATCGATCGTTTGGTAAGCATCATGGAGGACGGCCGTCTCGATCATCTGGGCATCGTTGCGGACGCGGATCATTCAAGCGGCGGAGGTTTCGGGAGTCGTTGGAAAACCATGACGGAGCGTTTGAAAAGTCACGGTTATCGCATTCCTCAAAAGGCTCCCGCTCTTGCCAATCAGGGGAGTGTTTTCAAGCATAATGACGGCCTGCCCTCGGTGGGACTTTACCTGATGCCTGATCACAAAGACAATGGTATGCTGGAAGACCTGCTCTGGGAAAATCTTCTTGATGATGAGGTTACGGAAGACCTGCGTCGTTATGCTGAGAAAGTAATCAAAGGCCTTCCGCATCGACGATTCACCGAAAACCACCAAACCAAGGCTTTATTGTATTCCTGGCTGGCTTGGCAAAAACGCCCCGGTCAAACCATGGATGTAACCATCCACGGTAAACTGTTGGACTACGATCGGGAAACTCCGGTTGGTTTTTTTAAATGGTTCAGTAGAGTTTTCCCATTTGCCGAAGGGAAACAAGCTCGTCTCCGATAAGGAAAAAGGGGAATCGGGGGGCATCCGATTCCCCTGTGAGATGGAGTCAAAGGGAGACGTGCGCATTAGCAATCGATAAAGGCCATACCTCCGCAAGATGCCGTGGCAGTCTGTTCGCAGAGGTCGCAGATCGTGATGGGAGGGGCGTCGTAGAAATTAGCTGAACCTGTGACACCGGTCCACATGCATTGCCACCGGCAATGGGGGGCGCCGGCAAAGGCGGAAACAGCAAAATAAAGAACGGCGAACATGGCGGTTACCATCAAACCTGCTTTAAGACGAGATCCATAGCGCTTCATACATCCTCCGTGGAAATATTCATTGAGTCGTTACTGGAATGCCTTTTCTTTATATCATCAACTTCTTATCCAGATTAAGCCATTTCGCATGATGTGATTATATTCACCAAATGCGGCGGTTGATCTTCGCCAGGTATTGTGTTGCCCAAAGACGGTTACCAAAAGGACACCGGTTGCTTTTTAGCGGTCGCCTGTTTAAGATCGATCACAATAACCAGGCGGCTAGGGCATTCACGAGGACTCGCGCCCCATTCAAGCCGGCCAAGTGAGGACTCCTTGACCCAGCGCAAGATACTCGTTTTATTTGCCCATCCGCAATTCAGCCGCTCGGTGGCCAATGCGCGCATCGCCCGGGAAGCACGCGACCTGGACGGCGTTACCTTCATCGACCTCTACGCGGCGTACCCTCGCTTCGAAATAGATGTAGACCTGGAGCAGGAGCGCCTGAAAGCCCACGACCTGATCCTTTTTCAACATCCGCTCTACTGGTATTCCACCCCGTCGATCATGAAAGAGTGGCAGGACCTCGTCCTGGAATACGGCTTTGCCTACGGCGCCGACGGCCACGCCCTGGACGGCAAGTACTTCCTCAACGCCATTACCACCGGCGGCGCCGAGCAGGCGTTTACCCGCCGGGGATATCAACACTTTCATATCAGGGAACTGCTGACGCCCCTGGAACAAACGGCCACCCTGTGCCGCATGCATTACCTGCCGCCCTATGTCCTCTACGCGGCCGGTCACGCGGTAGAGGAAAACCGCCTGGAACCTCACGCCGAGGGCTACCGCCGACTGCTGATCGCGCTCCGCGATAACCGCCTGAACATCGAGGCCGCAATGAAGGTGAAAACCCTGAACGGACACCTGGACGAACTGATCGAGGGGGCGTACTGAGATGGAATTTCTACAACCGGCCTTCGTCTTCCTGACCGCCGCCGTACTGGCCGTCCCCATTGCGAAACGATTGGGCTTGGGCTCCGTGCTGGGTTACCTGATCGCCGGTGTGATCATCGGTCCCGTCCTGGGTATCGTGGGCGCTGAATCCGAGGATATCAAACACTTTGCCGAGTTCGGCGTGGTCATGATGCTTTTCCTGGTCGGCTTGGAACTACAACCGTCCATGCTCTGGCGCATGCGTGCGCAATTAGTGGGTCTGGGCGGCATGCAAGTGGCGGTCACCGCGTTACTGCTGGCCGGCGGCGGCATGGCGCTGGGCGTCGGTTGGCGCATCTCCCTGGCTACGGGCATCATTCTCTCGCTTTCCTCCACCGCCATCGTCCTGCAAACCCTCAACGAAAAGGGTCTCATGAAAACGCCGGGCGGTAAGTCGTCGTTTTCGGTGCTGCTTTGCCAGGACATTGCGGTCATCCCTATGATTGCGCTTTTGCCCCTGCTGGCGGTCGCCGATGCAACAGGAACTGACGACGGACACGGCGCACATCACAGCTTGCTGGAAGGCCTGCCCGGCTATCTCCAGGCACTGATTATCGTGGGCGTGATCGCGGCCATTATCGTGGGCGGACATTACCTTTTACGCCCGGCCTTTCGCTTCATTGCTTCCTCCCGCCTGCGCGAGATCTTTACCGCCGCCGCCCTGCTTCTGGTGATCGCCATTGCACTGGCCATGAACCTGGTCGGACTCTCGCCCGCGTTGGGCACCTTCCTGGCCGGTGTCGTTCTCTCCAGCAGCGAATACCGGCACGAATTGGAAAGCGACATCGATCCTTTCAAAGGCCTCTTGTTGGGTTTGTTCTTCATCACCGTGGGCGCCGGGATCGACTTCAACCTGCTCTTCGGCAAGCCCGCGATCATCTTCGGCCTCACCTTCGGCGTCATGGCTGTCAAGTTCATCATCCTGGCCGTTCTCGGTAAAATGTTCAAGCTGAGCGGCGGCGATTACTGGCTGTTTGCCCTGGGCCTTGCCCAAGCGGGCGAGTTCGGTTTCGTGCTGCTGGGTTTCGCCAGGACGAGCGCCGTCATGCCCGCGGAACCGGCCGCCCTGCTCAGCCTGGTGGTGGCCCTTTCCATGCTGCTGACCCCCGCTCTGTTCATCCTCCACGAGAAGGTCATCGCCCCGCGCATGGCCGGCACGGGCGATCGCGAGGCCGATGTCATCGACGAGACCGGGTCCATCGTCATCGCGGGCATCGGCCGGTTCGGTCAGATCATCAACCGCATACTCACTACCAACGGCTTCAAGTCCGTGGTGCTCGATCACGACAGCGATCTCATCGAAATGATCCGCAAGGTAGGCTACAAAACCTACTACGGCGACGCCACCCGGCCCGACCTGCTGCACGCGGCGGGCATTGGAGAGGCCAAACTCTTCATCGCGGCGCTGGACGACCGCGAACGCCAGACCCAAGTGGTCCACCACGTGGCGCGCGAATATCCCGACTGCCGCATCATCGCCCGCGCCTTCGACCGCCACCACGTCTACGAATTGCAAAACGCGGGGGCGCACGAGGTGGTGCGTGAACTGTTCGAGTCGTCCTTGGACGCGGGACGCCGCGCACTGGTCAGCCTGGGGATGCACCCCTACCACGCCGAACGAAAGGCCCAAGCCTTCCGCAAGCACGACTTCAAGACTCTGGCCGCATTGAAAGCAGCCTGGGACGAAGCCGGTGCGGACCACAAATACCTGGATCAGACCCGAGATCACGCCCGCGAACTGGAACGCGTCATGTCGGTGGAAGCCGAACAACACCACGACACCACCAGCCGAGGTTGGACCCCCCCGCCCAAAGGCGACGCCCTGGTCTAGGAAACGTAGCGTGAAGAAGCCCGGGCACGAAACGATCCGGTTCGGGACATAAAAACGGCGAGTTGTGTTTCATGGTGCTTATAAGCGCGGTCCGGGTTTCTTCGGGTATTTTTAGCTCGATAAATTGCCAGGAAGGGTTGTTATTACTGAAAAGTAAGTTGTACTTCTAATAGAAAATGTTGTACTTTCCCGAACGGGAGTTGTGCTTTCAATATGAAATGATCCTGGTTTTCCGGTCGAGTAAGACCATTTCATGTGGAAATCAGAACACTCAGCCGAACGAGTAGCATCATTTCACCCTTAAACCAGGGTCCTCGACCCGGCGAGTAGAAGCATTTCATATAGAAAACCATCCACTCAGTCGGACGAGTATGACGATTTCATATGGAAAAGACGCTACTCAGCCGGCCGGAAGCCGCCTTTTCATACAGAAAGGGTTGTCCCTGATCGGCCGGCTACTTTTCTGTGCACCTTCACTGCTCTACACACAGACACATGTTGCAGGGCCGGAATGCGCCGGTCGGCCTTGCTTTTTCCTTGCGCTCACAAAAGTTCTGCCGTTTTACAATGGAGAGATTCATGCTCAAGAAGATTCTACCGTGCCTCATCGCGGTCCTGCCCCTGCTTGTCTTCGCCGGGGACGATTCTACTGATTGGCCGGCCTTTCGCGGCCTCAAAGGCGACGGCGTCTCGCCCGAAACCGGTTTATTACCCTCCTGGCCGGAAGAAGGCCCCAAGTTGGTTTGGAAGACCAAGGTCGGCACGGCCTTTTCCGGGATGACCCTGGTCCGCGGTCGCATGTACACCATGGTGCAGGAAGGCGAGGGCGACCAGAAGTCTGAATTCGTGGTTGCTTTCGACCCCGAAAACGGCGCTCAATTGTGGAAGACGCGCATCGGCAAGTTCTTCGACGACGAATTTGGCGACGGGCCCCGCGCAACGCCCACCGTGGACGGCGACACCGTCTATTCCCTCGGCTCTCGCGGCAATCTGGCCTCCATGAGCGCCGACAAGGGCGAGATCCTGTGGACCGTCGATTTCCAAAAAGAATTCGAGAGCGAGGTCCCGCAGTGGGGCTTCTCCAGTTCGGCCCTGATCGAGGGCGATGTCCTGATCATCGAGACCGGCGGCGGCGAGGGCGAACTCTACGCGGGGTTCAACAAAAAAACCGGAAAGCTGCTGTGGAGGTTGGAGACCGGTAAGGGCACCTATATGACCCCCGTTCACGTCAAGCTGGGCGGACAATCGCAGTTCGTAACGGTCAAAGGCTTCGAGGACACCCACGTGGTAGGCTTCAACAGCAAGGGCAAGCTGCTGTGGTCGCATCCCTATTCCAAGCAGACCATGGTCATCGCAACGCCCGTGTTCGTGGCGCCCGACCGCTTCCTGATCTCGGCTACCGGCAACGGCGGCGCCATGATGATTCGCGTTAAGAACAACGGCGGCAAGTATCAGGTAGAGGAGCTGTGGCGACATAACCGCTTCAAAAACCACTTCAGCTCTTCCATCTATCACGAGGGCCATATCTACGGTTTCGACAGTGCCCTGCTGAAGTGCATCGACGCGGAAACCGGCGAACAGAAATGGGTGACTCGCGGTTTCGGCAAGGGGTCCCTGATCGCGGCCGAGGGCAAGCTCTACGTGCTGGGCGATCGCGGCCAACTGGCCCTGGTGGAGGCCACGCCCGAGAAGTTTACCCGCATCAGCCAGTTCAACGCCCTGCAGGGCAAGAGCTGGACCGCCCCGACCCTGGTAGGCGGACGGCTGTATCTGCGCAATGCGCAGGAAATGGCCTGTTTCGACATCCGCAAAGCCGAACCTGTTCAATAGCCGGGAGGAATCGTCATGACATTTCGATCACTCATCATCACGGCCCTTTTCTGTGTCCTGCCCGCTTCGGCCCAAACCGTCGAAGAAATCATTGCCAAACATATTCAAGCCCGCGGCGGCAGCCAATGGCAGGCAGTCAATTCCATCAAGTTGACCGGTTCCTTTATGGGCTTCAGCATTCCCAAGCCCTTCACCATGATCAAGGCCAAAGGGGATAAACTGCACTTTGATCACCACCTCGGGGAAAAGAAGATGCTCATCGGCTCCGACGGGCAGAAGATGTGGTGGATCAACCCCTGGCAGGGCATCACCAACGCTGCCTTTATCAACGGTCAGGACCTATTGGCCAACCGTCCGAACGCCGATTTCCTGACGCCCTTCTTCAACTATAAGGAGCACGGCTACCAGGTGGCTTATGAAGGTATCGCCGAGATAGAAGGCGTTCGCGGTCACCAGTTGAAACTGACGCGCGGCGACGGTTTCGAGCAGACTTGGATCATCGACGGCGACACCTGGCTGGAAGGCGTCTGCGTAGGCCCGGCCTCCGACTTCGGTCGTCCCTTCGAACAGATGACCTTCTTCGACGACTTCCGCCGCGTGGAGGGTTTGATGATTCCCTTCGTGGTGGAAACCACCTGGCACACGCGCCGCCGCCTGATGGAAGTCAGCGCCGCCAAGCTCAACGTCCCGGTGGAAGACGCCATGTTCGCCAAACCCATGCCGGAGAAGATGCAACCGTTGGCCGCCATGGCCGGTGAATGGCTGGTGACCGCCAAGATGCGCATGCAGCCCGGCGGCGACTGGTACGAAACCCCCGCCGGTTCCAAGATCAGCCTGCGCATGGGTGACAACCTGCTGGTGGAAGAGGCCCGCCTCCCCGGATTCGGCGGTCCCATGGAGACTCTCCATCACCTGGCCTACGACCCCTACCGAAAGCAATACACCATGGCCGTCTTCAACAGCATGAGCAAACACAACAACCTGTTGATCGGCAAACTGGAAGATGGTGTCCTGACCCTCGATAACATGGACTCGGGAACGGCTTGGGACTCTCGGGGCAGATCCTTCCGCGACAGGGTGGTCTACAAGGACCTCACTTCAGACGGATTCACGGCCGATTTCTACCTGTCCATGGACGGCGGCAAGGAATGGTTCCACTATCGGACCTGTGCCTACAAGAGAAAGTAAGCAAATCAAAAATAGCGAGAGGGCATCGAGTTGGAGAAAAAATAGAGCCGGGTCAAGCTCTGACCCCTTTGTGAACTCGGGCCCTCTCTCCCCAAACCGGGTCATACTTGTCGAATCAGCTCTGAACCCTTCTCGATCAAGATCCCCTGTACACCGTTCGTATCTATAAAAGAGACCTCATTGCCATACCGTCACAAACGCCTTGGATAGTGAAATAACGCACGCCATGTAAAATAGCTCAACCGTTTGACTCAATTCTCGGATATGATAGTAGCAACTTAGCGTCGCGTAGTGTTCCTTTGAACAGGAAAACAACTCCCTTTCACCAGCATCGATCGAGGCACCCATGACCACGGGCAAGACTTTCATCCACAGGTTCGGTATCTGTGCCGCCTGCCTGGCCCTTTTCTTTTTCTGCTCCCCCCCGCCCCGGAACACTTCGGATGCAGCACGCCCGGAGTATTTGGAATTACAGCGCCTATCACTGTCGCCAAAGCAGGCCGAGGGCATCGACCCGGTAGTCGTCCCCGTGCTCGTGCGCACGCCGCAAGCGCGCTACACCACCACGCAACGCTTGAATAAAGCCGAATGGCGCTTGATGGATGTCCCCAAGCCCAAGACCAAGAAACCGGTTAAAGTCATCCCGATCGGCGAGCCCGGCCCGGCGCCGTCGCCGCAACCCAAACCCAAGGCGCTGGTCACCAACTTCGAAAGCTTCAACTTCGACGACAACGCGCGGCTCAACGATACGGTGTTCATCCCGCCCGACTGCCACGCCGCCGCCGGCACCAACCACATCGTCAATGTGGTCAACACGATGATCCGCTTCCACCGCAAAGACGGAACGCTGGATTTCGAGAGCTCTCTTTCCTCCTTCTTTGCGAGTCTGTCGCCCACCACCTTCACCTTCGACCCCAAGGTGGTATACGACCAGTATGAAGACCGCTTCGTGGTGGTGACCCTGGAGTACGACACCACCTTATCGGTCACCCGCGCCTTGTTCGCCGTGTCCGATGACGATGATCCCAACGGCTCCTGGCTGTTTCTATCGGTCAACACCAAGGTTCGCTTTTCCGGTCAGGACTACTGGCTGGATTATCCCGGCCTGGCCATTGACGAGGAAGCCGTCTACCTGACCGGCAACATGTTCGGCATGGCCAACAGTTCCTTTCTGGGCACCAGGGTTTGGGCGATCGCCAAAGGCGTGGCCGGCGGTTACTACGCGGGCCAGACGGCCGCGGTGAACGGACCGTTCGACCCTTATAACGGCGTCGGCGCCACCACGACCACGCAACCCGCCCATATTTTCGGTACGCCCCCTGCCGGAACCGGCACCTGGTTGGCAGCCTACAGCGGGCTCTCCAACAACGGCGATGAGTTCCTTCAGGTCATTCGTTTCGACAACCCGCTGGGTACGCCTACCTTCGATTACTTCATCCTCAACCTGGGCGATATCGAAGACTTCTCCACCTTTTTCCCCGGCGCGCCCCAGTTGGACGAAAAGAACCCGATCAACACCAACGACCGCCGCGCCCTCAACGCGGTCTGGCGCGATGACCAGTTGTGGATCGCGGCCACCATGATGCCCAAAAACGGCGCACCCGACGGGCTGGAAGCCACGGCGTTATGGGCCAGGGTAGATACATCCAATCCCTCGGCGCCGGTGATCGGTGATTTCGGCACCATCGGCGGCGAGGAAATCGCACCGGAAACCTTTACCTTCTTTCCCTCCGTCATGGTCAACAGCGCGGGCGTGGCCGTAATCGGTTATTCCGCATCGGCCGCTAGTATCTACCCCTCGTGTTTCTACACCTACCGCCTGCCGGGCGATGCGCCGGGAACCACGCGCGGTCCTCAACGGCTGAGACTGGGTGAGGATAGCTACTTCCGACGCTTCAGCGGCTTACGCAACCGCTGGGGCGATTACAGTTCCGTGGCGCTGGATCCCGTCGATGATTGTTTTTGGATCTACAACCAATACGCCATTCCGCAGGGTAGCGTGACCAACGGCAGCCAGACCGGCCGTTGGGGGACGGTTGTCGGCAAGTTCTGTCCGGATTGTCCCGACAGCGACGGCGACGGCATTTGTAACGAAGACGATATCTGTCCCAACGGCAGCGATACGGTGGACAGCGACGGCGACGGCGTTGCCGACGGCTGTGACCTCTGTCCCAACGGGGACGATACTAATGATGCCGACGGCGACACCATCCCGGACGGTTGCGACCAGTGTCCCGGCTTCGATGACCTGCAAGACGCCGACGGCGACGGCGTGCCCGATGCCTGCGACCAGTGTCCGGGTTTCGATGACAACGAGGATGAGGACCGCGACACCGTTCCCGATGCTTGCGATCAGTGTCCGGGCGGCAGCGATATCCTGGATACCGACAACGACGGCGTGAAAGACGGCTGCGATGCCTGTCCGGGTTTCAACGACAACGCCGATGCCGACAGCGACGGCGTGCCCGACGGCTGTGACCAATGCCCCGGCGAGGACGACACCGCCGATGCCGATAACGACGGCGTGCCCGATGCCTGCGACATCTGCCCGGCCGGCAATGACAAAACCGACAGCGATAACGACGGCGTGCCCAACGCCTGTGATATCTGTGCCGGTTTCGACGACGCGGTGGACGGTGACGGTGACAGCGTACCCGACGGTTGCGATATCTGCCCGGGTTTCAACGATGCCCAGGACTTTGACGGCGACGGCATTCCCGACGGCTGTGACCCGTGCCCCGGCAACATCGGCCAACCCGATTCGGACGGCGACGGCATAGCCGACCCCTGTGACCGTTGCCCGGGTTTCGACGATAAACTGGATCGTGACGGCGACAACATTCCCGACGGCTGCGACGATTGTGAGGACCTTGACGGACGTCTGGACACGGACGGCGACGGCAACCCGGATTTCTGCGATATCTGTCCAGGCTTTCCGGACGGTGAAGACGCCGATTTCGATACCGTGCCCGACGGCTGCGATATCTGCCCGGGCTTTGACGACGCCCTGGACGATGACCGCGACGGTATTCCCGACGGTTGCGACGAATGCAGCGACGGCGGCGTTGCCGGGCCCGATGCCGACGGTGACGGCATCTCCGATGCTTGTGATGTGTGCCCCGGCGGCGATGATAACCAGGATAGCGATGCCGACGACGTGCCCGACGACTGTGACCTCTGCCCGGGCTTCGACGACCTTCAAGACACCGACGGCGACGGTGTGCCCAACGGCTGCGACACCTGTCCCAACGGCGACAATACCAACGATACGGACGGTGACGGCATTGCCGACGGTTGCGATGTCTGCCCCGGCGCCGACGATAACGCGGACAGTGACGGCGACAGCGTGCCCGACGGCTGTGACATCTGCCCCGGCGCCAATGACCTGCAAGACGCCGACGGTGACTCGGTGCCCGATGCCTGCGACGTCTGTCCCGGCGGCGATGACGCGGTAGACAGCGACGGCGACGGCGTGCCCGACGCATGCGATATCTGCCCGGGCGCCGACGATAATATTGACAGCGACGGCGACGGCGCCCCGGACATCTGCGACCTCTGCCCCGGCTTCGATGACAACCTGGACGCGGACAATGACGGCAATCCCGACGGCTGCGACCGCTGCCCGGGTTTCAACGACGGCTTCGATTCGGACGGCGATACGGTGCCCAACGGCTGCGATATCTGTCCCCTGGGCGATGATCGCAGCGACACGGACCGCGACGGTGTGCCCAATGCCTGCGACATCTGCCCCGGTTCCGATGATACGATCGACACGGACGGCGACGATGTGCCCGACGGTTGCGATCAGTGCCCCGGCAGTGACGATGACCTGGATGCTGACAACGATACGGTGCCGGACGGCTGCGACCGGTGCTTCGGCGCCGATGACCGTATCGACAGCGACGGCGACGGCGTGCCCGACGGCTGTGACGAGTGCACCGACAATGACGGCCGGGACGACACGGACGGCGACGGCGTGGGCGATACCTGCGATCGTTGCGCCGGTTTCGACGACAACCTGGACGCGGACAACGATACCATTCCCGACGGCTGCGATCTGTGCCCGGGTTTCAATGACCTGTTGGACAGTGACAACGACACCATCCCCAACGATTGCGATATCTGCCCCGGGTTCGACGACCGGGCCGACAGCGATAACGACGGGACACCGGACGGCTGTGACATCTGCCCGGGATTCGACGATCGGTTGGACGGCGACAACGATACCATTCCCAACGGCTGCGATATCTGCCCCGCCGGTGACGACCGCATCGACAGCGACGGCGACGGCACGCCGGACGCCTGCGACCTTTGCCCCGGTTTCCACGACAATATCGACGCGGACGGCGACGGCACCCCCGACGGCTGTGATCTCTGTCCCGCGGCCGATGACCGCATCGACAGCGACGGCGACGGCACCCCTGACGGCTGCGATCTGTGCCCGGGCTCCGACGACGCCCTCGACACGGACGGCGACGGCGTGCCTGACGGCTGTGACACCTGCTCGGACGCCAACGACAAGCTGGACTCGGACGGTGACGGCACGCCCGACGGTTGCGACCGCTGCCCCGGTTTCGATGACCGTATCGACAGCGATAAAGATTCCAGCCCGGACGCTTGCGATGCCTGTCCCGGTTTCGACGATCGCATCGACGCCGATAACGACACCGTGCCCGACGGTTGCGACATCTGCCCGGGCGGCGATGACCGCCTGGACAACGACGGTGACGGCGTACCGGACCTCTGCGATGCCTGCGGTGGCTTCGACGACAGCATCGATGCGGACGGCGACGGCGCACCCGACGGCTGCGATATTTGCCCGGATTTTGACGACAGCCTCGACAGCGACGGCGATACGGTGCCGGACGGTTGTGACGTCTGTGCCGCCGGTGATGACCGCATTGACAGTGACGGCGACGGTACGCCCGATGCCTGCGACCTCTGTCCCAATTTCGACGACCGGGCGGACGATGACGGTGACGGAACGCCCGACGGCTGCGACATCTGTCCTGGTTTCGATGACCGCTTGGACAGCGACAACGATTCCATTCCCGACGGATGCGATGAATGTTCCGACGGCGATGACCGGATCGACAGTGACGGCGACGGGTTTTCCGACAACTGCGACCGTTGCCCCGGCTCAGACGATGCCGTGGACAGCGATAACGACGGGGTGCCCGACGGTTGCGACCTCTGTCCGGGCTCCAGGGACGATCAGGACAGCGACGGCGATACCGTGCCCGACGGTTGCGATATCTGCCCGGGCTTCAATGACGACCGTGACAGTGACGGCGACGGCATCCCCGACGGCTGCGATATCTGCAACGACCATGACGACAACAGCGACAGCGACGGCGACGGCGTACCCGACGGCTGCGATACCTGTCCCGGCGCCGACGACGGTACGGACGGCGACGGCGACGGCACTCCCGACGGCTGTGACCTCTGTCCGGGTTCCGATGACGGCGCCGACAGTGACGCCGACGGTGTCCCGGACGGCTGCGATATCTGTCCGAACGCGGACGACAACAGCGACAGCGACGGCGACGGGGTACCGAACGGTTGCGATATCTGCCCCGGTTCCAATGACGGTACGGACAGTGACGGCGACGGCGTGCCCGACGGCTGCGATATCTGCCCGGGTTCCGATGACGGCACCGACAGTGACGGTGACGGCGTGCCCGACGGCTGCGATATCTGTCCCGGTTCCAATGACGGTCTGGACAGCGATAACGACAGCGTGCCCGACGGTTGCGACATCTGTCCCGGCGGCAACGATGTCCAAGACAGCGACGCGGACACCGTGCCCGATGCCTGCGATATCTGTCCGCAAGGCAATGACGCCATGGATGACGACGGCGACGGCGTGCCCGATGCCTGTGATCTCTGCCCCGACGCCGATGACAAGGCCGACGCCGACAGCGACGGCGTACCCGACGCCTGCGACGTCTGCCCGGATGCGGACGACAACCTGGACGCTGATGGCGACAACGTGCCCGATGCCTGCGATATCTGTCCGCAAGGCGATGACACGGTCGACACGGACGGTGATACCACACCCGATGCCTGCGACATCTGCCCCGACGCCGATGACCGCATCGACACGGACGGCGACACCGTGCCCGACGGCTGCGATCGTTGTCCAGGCGCCGACGACGCTCAGGATGAGGACGGCGACGGCGTGCCGGATGCCTGCGACACCTGCACGGGCGACGACCTGACTGACAGCGACAACGACGGCGTGCCCGACGGCTGCGATATCTGCCCGGGTTCCCCGGACAACCAGGATGCGGACAAGGACACGGTGCCGGACGGTTGCGACCGCTGCCCGGGTTCCAACGACCGTCTGGACAGCGACCACGACGGTACACCCAACGCCTGCGACCAATGCCCGGGCGGTAACGACAGCCGTGATGACAACAACAACGGCGTGCCCGACGTTTGCGATTGCCCGGACTACCCCAACGTTCTACGGGGAATCGCGGACTGGGCCGGCGGTAACAGTCTGTTGGGTTTGATCATCCAGGTCACCGAATGCGGTAAGTCCCGGCAGTAAAAAGGATTGTATTACAAGAACCTCGATTCAGTCGACGATGTCCTCGACATGCGGCATCGGGAACCGTAACGTAAAATCGGTGACCCTTACCGCGGCCAGGAGTTTACTGTCGGTAAAGTCGGGGAATAGGGCGTCGTCTACTTCCGCGGCAAGCAATCGGGTCGGTTGGATGCGCCCGCTGCCGCTCAGACAGGTCCGGTAGAAGCGACCTCGATAGGGTTGGACAACCGTACGTAGGCCTTTCGGAGCCAGGGCAGTGTGTACGGGGATTCTGGGACCGCGAGAGCGCAGATGGAGACTGACGAAGGGCTTGTTCTCACGGGACACTTGCACGCGCCGGCTGCCGTCGGCCTCCGCTTCGATGTGGAAATCGGCGTGCACCTTGGGAATGCCCCAATTGACGTGACCGTTGACGATGCTGTCCCAGGTGGAAACATAGATGTTGCTGATAGTCGGGTGACGTCGGCGTCCGTAGTGAAACAAGCCGGGAATCAGCAGTAACTCCCGGTAGGGTCCGGCATTGGAGGCGGTGTAGTCCACCAGGATCACGCAGCCGATACGCAAACCGAGCCTGCCGGTGTGATCGGGAAAACGCGGCGCATGCTGTTCCAGGAAGGCGCGGGAAAAGCGGAAGAGCAGGATGTAACCGTTTCCATGCAGGGTCCAGGGCGCCGGCTCCGGTTGGATGTGAGGGTGTGTTTCGAAGTCGTACACCATGAGCCTCCTGCACGTATTGTGACGGTTCGAACAATGTTTGGCAAGCTGGAAAGGCAGCCGGTACTCGGCACGGATATGCCGCGGCTCGTAATAGGTGATCGTGCGCTGTTCCTATTTTTTCGGGAACTTTTTCAACGCTTCGATCAGTTCCTGCTTGTTTCGGGCGTGTTTGACACCGTGTTCCAGGTATCGGCGCGCCTCAGCCGTTTTACCTTCGATGCGTAGAGTGCGCGCCAGTTCCAGATAGGCCCGGTCGTATTTGGGATCTATTTCCAAGGCGCGGCTATAGGCTTGGATCGCGCCCTCGCGGTCCCGCAGTCTAAAGCGAGTACGGCCCAGGTAGTACCAGGTGTTGACCTGATTGGGTCGTGCGGCAACGGCGCGTTGGAACAACTCGCCGGCCTCCGCGATTTCTCCTGCTTTCCAGCGGTTCAATCCCAGGTTGAACAAAGCTACCGGGCTTTGCGGGTGCTCGGCCAGAATTGCTTGGAACACCTCGGCGGCCTGTTGATCTTTGTCGAGGCCCATCAGGGCAACTCCCTTCAGTTCCCGGGAGTGCCGGTACCCGGAATGTTCGACCGGGATCTTTGACAAGATCGACAGGGCATCCTCGAATCGTTTCTGTTTCACCAACGCGTTCGCCAGTTCGATATAGGGCTCAGCATCCTCCGGCGGGTTTTCGGCGATAACCCCTTCCAGATAATTCAGAGATGCAGGACTGGACGCAACGCGCAACGCCGAAATAGCCAGGTAGACGCCGCCGTAATCGCCTTTCGGAGCACGATCCGAGTCTTGAAACGACAACCCGGCGATGGTGTGGCTTTCCTCTACACGAGCCTTCATCCACTCGGCCCCTACCGGTTGCCGTCGAATGGCATGGTCGGTCATCGTGACCTGAATCACGTCATGGGTTCGCCGTTTGGGCATGTGGCAGGTAACGCAATCATCGGCCGGAACCGTCGAGAATTCCGGAGGTAGGGTTCCTGCCGACCGCGCTGTTTCCAACTTGCAGGTTTCCTGCTGGTGGCAGCTCAGGCAAGCCTTGCGGAAGTGGGCGGCGCGTTCGGGTTCCTTCACCTTGACATGCGGATTGTGGCAGGTTAAGCAACTCATGGCGCCGTCGCTTTGCGTGTAGCATTTGCTTTGAATCAGACGATAGGGATGGTGGTTGATCTCGAAGCGCTCCGGCTTGGGCTTGCCCTCTTCTTCCACGTCTATGGCGAGGCGATAATCGGCCAGGTTCTGACCGGGCCTGAACGAATAATCCGGCCGGCCGAATCTGCGGATACCGGGCAGCGCCACGGTGGGCTGCATATGGCATTCGAAGCAGATATCGTCACGTCGTTGCGGCGAAAGCTTGCCCGGATTGGTGATCAGCGAGGCCAATACGGCCCGATCGGTCTCGCCCGCGAAGGCGCGGCGCACGTGTTGCTCGCCCGGCCCGTGGCATCGCTGGCATCCCGTGCCCTCCGGCAGTTTTTCGGGAAACAGATGGAGTTGACCGTAAGCGTCGCTACCCGCGGGCACATCGGGATAGGCGTTGTGACAGAACATACATTCGCGGCGCACCTTACGCTTGACGCCCTTGTGATCCGGTCGGTCGTAACCCGGCGCCATGCCCCAACTCCGGGTTTGCGAGTACCAGGCCAAAGGCAGTTGATACAACTCACCGAGGGGGGTGCGGTACAGGTAAACGCGGGAATGGTGACCCGAACCCATGATCCAATCCACCTTGATCCGGAAGACATTGACGGGTTGACCCGAGGCGTCCAACTGCCAACGCTTGAAATACAGGTCCTCGCCGATTCGATCCAGTTGGAAGATACGGCCGGAAGGCTTGTGCTCGAAGGGTTTGCCGAATTCCTCGATATCGTTCTCCGGTCGCGGCGCCATGAACGAACGGGCCATGCCCACTTCCTGGTAATCGCTGTAGATCTGGGCATGGCACATGCCGCAAGCGCGATCTTCCACGTAACCGGGCGCCGCGCCCGAGGTGACGGCAATTCCCAGTTGCTTCAGCAAATCCGGCGGCTCCTGCCCCGGCGAACCGGCGAACATGAGCAACCCTACGACCGATAGAATACAAATCAAGCATCGCATAACATAAGACATGAAACCAACCTCGGTAAATGCATCCATACTCCCAAAAAACTAGTGAACGAGACCCTCTTGGAATCTCACCTCGTCCGGTTCCGGCAAGGTAAGATTCGGTTCCTCCGAGACCAACCATCGGGCCAGACGATCCTGAGTATGGTTACTGATCGCCTGGTTCTTGAGACCGCATCCCCAAACAATCGCCACGCGCCAGTGTAACCGGTCCAAAGCCGTCCTGGCTTCACGGTCCCTGGCCATGTTCTTTTCGATCTTGGCTCTCCAGAATTCGGTGCGCGTAGTCGGCAGCGCACTCTTCTTACAGCCCGGGTGGCCGTGCCAGAAGCAGCCGTGAATGAAAACCACGGCGTGGTATTTAGGCAGCACGATATCGGGCGTGCCCGGCAGTCGCTTGTCGTTCTTGCGAAAGCGGAAACCCCGACGGTGCAGGTCGGAACGCAAGCGCACCTCCAACCTGGTCTCCTTGGAACGGACACGCGACATGTTGCGGCTGCGTTGTTTGGGCGTAAGATTATCGGTCATGGCGATCAGGCCGGTTGGGCCGCCGTCAATGTTTCCAGATTGAATTCCCGAGCGGCATCGAAGAGAATACGCACGCAATCGGCCAGGCGGGCGGCTAACAGGGGCGGCACCGCATTACCGATCTGACGCGCGATTTCCATCTTGGTCCCCTTGAAGATGAAATCATCCGGGAAGGATTGGAAACGTGCGGCTTCTCGATGAGTGATGGGCCGATGTTGCTCAGGGTGCAGGTAACGGCCCTTCTCAGGTTTAAAGAATTCGGTGCGGATGGTGAACGCGGGTCGGTCCCACCAAAGGCGGCCGAACAGGTCGGTACCGCCGGATTTCTTTTTGATCCAGCATTTCGGCGTCAAATGGGGGGCGCGTTCCTGGAGATCGAAGCGGTTCATACCCTCCTTGGGAATCGTACGATAGCGTTCCATGCTGAGCCGGGTGGGACTGCGACCGAAATGAAGATTGTAGGGCGGCGATACCTTGCGAAGTTCGGTTCCCCGCGGCGGTTTGAGGTCGGCGACGGCGTCGCGAACGGTAAGCCAGGGGACGGGGCAGGCCACATAGTCGCCGTCATCGAAGATGCTGCCGTCAGAAACTCGCTTATCCCCGGGATTGTAATGGGTACGGCGCGGCGGAAACACATCGGCGGGGTCGGCAAAGCGACAACCGATGACGAATGCGCGCTTGCGCCGCTGGGGCACGCCGTAATCGGCCGCGAGCAGGTGATCGAAGGCCAACTGGAAACCCAAGTCCTCGGCAGCCGCTTGAATCTCTTCGAATTCCCTGGAGCCCAGGAGTTGCGGCACATTCTCCATAACGAAAATCGAGGCGTCGGACCGGCGCACCACTTCCAGATAGGGTCGCCAGAGCTGCTTCCTGACATCATCCAGCCGGTTCTTGTTCAGCAGGCTGAAGCCCTGGCAGGGCGGTCCGCCGATAACCACATCGGCCTTGGGGATGTGAACCGCGGAGTCGTCCAAAAGGTTGACGATATCGCCGTGAAGGCAATGCCCGTCGAAGTTGGCGTTGTAGGTGAGTGCGGCGTCGGCATTGAAATCGTTGGCCCAAACCGATTCAAAGGGCTGTCCCATCTTGCGGGAAAAACCCGCCGACATGCCGCCCGCACCGCTGAAGAGATCGATTACCTTGTAAATCCGGTCGTGATCCATACCCCCGTTCAGACGGGCGGACCGGGTTTCTTCATCTCGTCTCAAACAATAATCTTTCACCGGATCTCCTGAAATTGCCGGCGCCAAAGACGCATGAATGACCTATCCAAGGCGGACGGGTTTTCTGATTATGCCCAGATTCGCCGGGTAACTTCAACTTGGTTACAAGGAAATTCGGAGACTTATCAAAGTCACGGGTCAGTTGTCGAGATTTTGTTTGACATGGGTCTGGAAAGGTTGGATATTAAGTAATGGAGGGTGTCCCGTTGTCGGAGCTTAACAAATCGGCTCGGCATCTCGGGAGGTTCTTGTGAACACTAACGATTCTCCTTCCAGCCTGTTCCATCATCCCGTGTCCGGCGAGTTCGATGGTGTCAATCCCTCGATTAGCGACTCCTCTACCTATTCGTTTCCCAATGCGGAGGCCATGGAGGATGTCTTTCAACATGAGGTCGAGGGACGCTACCTCTACTCCCGGCTATGGAGTCCCTCAAACCGCAACCTTGCCCGTACCCTGTCCGCCATGGAAGGCACCGAGGCCGCCCTGGTAACCGCTTCCGGCATGGCCGCGATCACCTGTACCCTGCTGCAACTGTGCGGCGAGGGCGATGAAATCGTGGCGAGCCGCACCATTTACGGCGGTACCTATGCCTTTCTGGATAATATGGCGCCGCGCTTCGGCATTCAGGTTCGCTTCGTCGACATCAACAACCTGGATGAAGTTGACCGGGCCATGACCTACGCTACCCGTGTGGTCTATACCGAATCGCTCAGCAATCCACTCCTGAACGTGGCTGACATCCCGGCCCTGAGCCGCCTGGCTCACGGCTATGGTGCGAAGCTTCTGGTGGACAATACCTTCAGTCCACTCATCTTCTCCCCGGCGAGGTTGGGCGCGGATGTCGTGATCTACAGCCTGACCAAGTACATCAACGGCGCTTCCGATTGCGTGGCGGGCGCGGTCTGTGCCTCCAAGTCGATGATCGCAAGCATGACGGATTGCACGCGCGGCACCAGCATGCTGCTGGGTCCGGTGCTGGATTCCCTTCGTTCGGCTTCCATCCGCAAGAATATGTACACGTTGCCGTTGCGCATGAAACAGCATTCGGTTAACGCCAACTTCCTGGCCAGGTGTATTTCGGAGACCGGAATTCACGTCCATTATCCCGGCCTGGTCTACCATCCCCAACACGACTTGTTTGCATCTCTTGCCAATCCCGGTTTCGGGTTCGGCGGCATGCTGGTGTTGGATGTGGAAACGAGCGCCCGCGCCAATGCCCTGATGGAAGAAATGCAGCGCGCCGAAGTGGGCTTGCTGGCCGTCAGCCTGGGTTATGTGCGGACTCTGTTCAGCGCTCCCGGACACAGCACCTCATCCGAGATCCCGGAGGAGGATCAGCAAGAAATGGGCTTGAGTGAAGGCATGGTGCGAATCTCGGCCGGCATTGAACCCGATATCGAAGACCTGTGGCAACGCATGCGGGGTTGCCTGGCACGGGTCGGCGCAATAAGTACCCTGACCCCCGATTCATCCAAATAAAACAGCTGACAATCCAAGCACGAGGCAGTAGAAACCAAAATAGAAAAATCGACGGCCCTCCAGCAGTTTCATGAGGAACACCAGGGCAAAGAATCCACCGGCGGCGGCGGCGATAAAACCGGCGCCGTAGGCGGGCCAGAGTTCGGCCAGACGGGCTGCCGGTTGTTCGAGAAGATCTTTGACGGCCAGCAGACCCGCGCCGCTGATTACGGGTACGGCCATAAAAAAGGAGAAGCGGGCGCCGTCGCGTCGACCCATGCCCAGCATCAACGCGCACATGATGGTCGCCCCGGATCGGGAGATGCCGGGAAGAATGGCCAGGGCCTGGGCACAACCCATGCCGACGACAATGAGCGGCGTGATGCTATTGAAGGCGATCTTGCCCTCGGTCATTTTCAGCCCCGCCAGGAGAACCACGCCGTTGACCAGCAGGCAAACGCCTACCATGGCGGGCCGAGCGTGCATCCACTCCACCTGGTCCTTGAAAAATAAAGCCACCAGCCCCGCGGGCACCATGGAGAGCAGCAGCAGCGGCAGTACCATGGGCGGCAGGTCGCCGCGTTCGCGTTTCAGAATCAGGCGCGCCAACTGGGACCAATCTCGCCGGAAGTAAACCAGGATGGCGAGCAGGGTAGCTAAATGCACCAGAATATCGAAGGTCAAATCGGGCTCGGAGAGACCGAACCAGGAGCCGAACAAGGCCAGGTGGCCCGAGGACGAGACCGGAAAGAACTCGGTTAATCCTTGTAAGATCCCCAACAGAATTGCGATCTGAATATCCACGGTCACCTCCACGAGCGCATCATTCTAACTGAAGCGAGCCCGGTCAGCTATTGTTTTCTAAATCACGATAGGCCGGTAAAGGGCTGGAAAGTATATGGTGAAAAGATTTAAAATAGCGGTGTTCGCTGAATACGTTCAATGCCGGGCCCCCAAGTCTGAATTCGGAAATGAGACGGGATCTGTCACCATGAAATTCCTTTACCTGGGTAGGGAAAGAGGCCGTGCTGAGGCTCTAAACAAGGCGCTTAGCCGGTCCCAGACAACCATAAGCCTTGCCGGCACGCCGGAGGCCGCCTTCTTCAAGGTGCTCCAGGAGGATATTCAGGCCGTTTTCGTGGACCTGGCCGATGACTCGGACATCAACGGCGCCGAGGTTATTGCCAACCTGTGTTCCTTGGACAAACAGGTCGAAATCATTCTCATTGCCGAACCCGGTAAGGTGAACCCTCTGGGTTTGGAGAATTTGCGTCGTTGCTTCGGCTTTATTACCCCCAACATCGGCGAACCCCTGAATGTGATGGTGCTGCACCAACTTACCTATAAGGTAAGTCTGCGGCACCGCATGGACATGCTGAAAACCAGCGCCGTCATCGACGGACTGACCCAGCTTTACAACCACGCCTATATCCAGCGACAGTTGGAAGAGGATATTGCCCTGCTCAGCGAGAACGGTGAGGACTTGTCCCTGGTGCTGCTGGACCTGGACAATTTCAAGCACTATAACGACACCAACGGTCACCCGGCCGGTGACAAGGTCTTGCGCAAAATTGCCGAAATCCTGGATAAATCGGTCCGTAAAATCGACTACGCGGCTCGATACGGCGGGGAAGAGTTCATCATGGTATTCCCCGGCGCTAATCTGTGGACCTGCCTACAGGTAGCCGAACGGGTGCGCGCCGCTATTGCCAATACCGACTTCGAGTTCGGTCACAAACAGCCCATGGGTTTTGTTTCCGCCAGCTTCGGCGCGGCCATGCTGGACGAGCAAATGGTGACCACCCGCGAAATGTTGATCCAAATAGCCGACCAGGCGCTGTACAAGGCCAAGCGTGGCAATCGCAATTGCATCTGGTACTACCAGAACGGGGACTACCACGAATACACGCCCGCGGGAGACTTGGAGCAAACCCTTTAACCCGTTCGACCGGCGCCGGGCCGATTGCCCGTCGAGGGGCGGCCCGGCTTCAATCGAGTTTCGTCGCTATTCAGTCCAGGTGGGCGCAGATGGCTTCGGTAAAGGTTGTCGTAGAACCTTTGCCGCCCACATCGCCGGTGCGCGTGTTTTCGTCGGCAAGAGCGGCCAGAATGGCGCCGCGGATGTGTTCGGCCAGATCGGGTTTACCCAGATAGTCCAACAGCATCAACGCGGAGAACAGCAGAGCCGTGGGGTTGGCCTTATTCTGACCCGCAATATCGGGCGCCGAACCGTGAACCGCTTCGAAGATGGCGTAGTTCTCGCCGATGTTGGCGGAACCGGTAAGCCCGAGACCGCCCACCAGGCCGGAAGCCAGGTCCGAGAGGATGTCGCCGAAGAGGTTGGTGGTGACCACTACGCCGAAACGTTGCGGATTCATCACCATTTGCATGGCCATATTGTCCACAATGATGTTTTCAAAACCAACTTTTGGATAATCTTTGGCAACATCCTCGCCTACCTTCAGAAACAGGCCGCTGCTCAGCTTGAGGATGTTGGCCTTGTGCACCAGGGTCACCTTGTCGCGATCGTGGTGAACGGCGTAGTCGAAAGCCGCGCGTACAATCTTTTCGGATGCCTCGCGAGTGACCACCGCAACGCTTTCGGCGCGACTTTGAGCCTCGTCGCCCCATTGTTCCAAGCCGCTGTACAGGCCCTGTGTGTTCTCGCGGAACAGCACGAGGTCCACATCACCGCACTTGTTGAACAGGCCCGGGATGGTTTTGGCCGGGCGAATGTTGCTGTATAGCTTGAAAATTTGTCTCAAACGCACGTTCACGGAACGAAATCCGCCGCCGACCGGCGTGGTCAGGGGTCCTTTCAAGGCAATACGGTGTTCCTTGATCTTGTCGATGGTTTCCTCGGGCAGGGGATCGCCGAATTCTTCGTAGGCGCCCAAACCACCTGCCGCCTCTACCCACTCTATGCCGGCTCCGGCTTTTTCGAGAACCCGGGTAACCCCGGCGGTAATTTCGGGACCGATGCCGTCCCCCGGAATGAGTACGACTTTCGTCATGGGCAACACCTCCTCTAAACAAAACTCTGCATTCTAATACAAATCCCCCGATATCCAAAGCAGACGTTGACTTTTTTTCAGGAACGCGCCGAAGTCGTGATGAGATCCATTCGGCCGGCAGGCCCTTACAACGACTATCAGGGACGCGTTGGATGCCGCGAATGCGGGTGATGTGATTGAGGTAACCGAACCGGCAACCTGGTGCAGAAAGGCTCTCTTATCCTTTGTAGTTTGACCATCCGTCACGGCAGACATGGTCCGTCATTGTCGCGACCGTTCACGTCGGTTCCATTCCCGGCGACGGAACCGGGGTGGAAACGAAACAGGGCAACGTTCTCGGGCAGCAGTATTGTCAAAAAGGAAAATACAATACGACGGCCGGGAATCGGATTTTTCATATATAAAAAAGGAGTTTTAGGCTCAAGAAACGGACGCTTGGAACTCAAGAACTCCTATCTTTCCTCGAAATTGGCGTCGTATACTGCCGATTTCACAACTTCGGCCCTGATTCGAAATCTCCCTGGCCGAGAACCTCGAACACATTTTCGCAAAAAACAACCCGGGTTGATGGTTCGTTGGGTACTTTTCCGGGATTGGAACCGACTTCGCATCGTTCAGGTATAACCAATCTCGGGAACGGAACCGGTCTCCGACTCCGAACACGGTCCTGTTCCCGGGAACGGAACCGTTCCGACGAGTGTCAACCGGTCTCGTTCCCGGGCAAAAAACCCTATGACGCCGATTCAAGAGGGTTTTTGAGCAAAAAAGTGATGAATTTTGACCTTTTTGTGAATTAAACAACTAATTGAGGTGGCTTTGTTGAAAAGGTAACGTGCCTAAGGGTAAGCATCCATGGAAATTGGTGAAGAAATCAGAAATTGTGTCCGGTACCATCGCCGGGTGTTTTTTCCGTTGCCCGGTTGCGTTGACTCCGGTTGTTACTTTGCTATTTAGTTCGGCCGGGGCGGTGGTTATGTCGGGCACGGCGCTGGGGCGGGGGTAGATAAGCACATACAATGAGCATCCACGATCAACAAAATTCAAAGAGGGTCGTTTCCCAAAAACCCTTCGACCGGACGAGTATTCGGGTTATGGTCTGACAAGGATTATGTGAGAAGACCTACGTTTCTCCCTGTAAACATTGTAAGTTCGTCGTATTTTCTTCACATAATCGGAAATCATCATGATGGGGCGGCAGGTGCCAAACCTCCCTTTGTCTGGCTTTCCAAGAAAGCCAATACCTTACGGCTTCTTCCATCTTGGCGGTTTCTGTTTCCTATCTTGCGGGGACGATTTTTCGAGAACCTTTCGTTTCATATCCATGTCGATTTCGAAGTAAGTATGAGTGGTGTTGATGTCGGCGTGACCAAGGAAGTCCTGGATCATATAGATTTCCTGGCCGGAACGGATCAAGGTCATGGCAATGGAATGCCGAATGGTATGAGGGCTGACTGATTTAGATTGGATTGTGTGGCACCGATGTCCCGCCAGGCCCGCGTATTTCTTCACGATGTAGGTGATTCCTGAGCGAGTTAAAGGCTCACCCCGGCCGCTGAGAAAAAGAGCCGACGATTTCACCATCACTGGATTCTCAATACCTGCCGTCTGAATAGGTTCCGGGCGGAGTGTATCCAAAAGGGAAAAAACGAAAAGAAATACAGATGCACCGCCACTTTGGAGCGGTATTCTCACCTGGAAAGGGTGCTTATTTTTCTGGGAAGATGGCCGGTTAGAAGAGGTACGATTCGTCATTTTTCCAATTCTCCTGGTGATCCAGTCAAGCAAATTCCGTGAGCTAATATTCCGGCGGGATCAGTTCAACACATGCTTTTCCAGGGGGCGCAGGACAGTCATGCCTTACCCTGGGCCCTTGCGCCCCTTGAAAAACACTTCTCGTTTTCCCGGGAAGACACGACCTTCGAAGGCGGATCACCGCCACGGTTGCTGTTTATCGAACTTTTTTGGTTCAGTCGCGTTTAATTACAATTGTACCGGCTGTACTCCCCCGTTCTATCGTTTTGTTTTTCACCTTTTTTCGACTAGATTAAAACCAGGGAGTGAGGCTGTCCATGCAGAGAAAGCGTCTATACGTCGCGGTAATCATTGTCGCTGTCGGTTTGCTGCTGTTTTTATTCAGAGATGCATCATGGAATGCGACCGGCGAGGAAACCGCGACACCACAAACCGCCGAGGATACCCATGATCAAACCCGTCGGGACACATCCGGCCCAAATGACGAGGCAACGGCCGATGCCGATCGGGTGAATGCATCCACGACCGACGGAGACACTAAGAAGCATCGAAAGGCGAAGGCGGACGGTGTCGGCTTGGGTTGCTTCGGTACGGTTCTGCATGAAGGCAAGGCTTTTGCGGGAGCCAGGGTGGTGTTGCGTGGTTTGGACGGTGATGGTTACAAGCCGCCGGTGATGTCCGGCCCCGACGGCGCCTTTCGTTTCGAGAAGTTGGAGGCCGGGGCCTATTTCATTCACGCCGTTGCGCCCGGATTGATTTCCTTCGACCGCGCCGGCAATCGCCTTCGGTTCCAGGTCGGTGAGGAAGAACCCTCGGTGGGTCCGCTCAACCTGGAGATGAAGCCGGCGCATGAACTGGTACTGACCGTGGTCGCTCGGGAAACGGGCGAGCCGGTTGCCGGCGCGGCGGTAACGCCCGTCGATCTGGCCGGCGAAACCTATAAGACTGACGAAAACGGTCGTGTAAACCTGTTCCTTTCCCCCGAAATCTGGAGCCTGGAAGTCGCCGCGCCCGGATTCGCCAGGGCCCGTCGGGTCTTCGACAACGCGGGGCAGGAGCGCTCCCGTTTTACTGTTTTCCTGGAACCCGGCGGCATGATAGAAGGCGTGGTTTACGACGAAAGCCGACAGCCTTTCCCCGGCGCGCGCGTCACACTGGAAGGCCGCCGAGACCACGTGTTCAGCGATGCCGCCGGCGCGTTTCGCATCGAGAGCCTACCCTTCGGCGAACGCCTCTTTTTTGGAGCCTCCGCGCCCGGCTATAAGAGGGCCTCGAAGATGGTTCAATTAAGCGTGGACCGGAAAACCATGCCCGTGGAACTGGTCTTGAAACCTCCGACCTATGAGACCACCATCACCGGCAGGGTTACCGATGAGCGGGACCTGCCCGTCGAAGGCGCCGCCGTCGTCATCAGCGACCGGGAACCCGTTCAGACGCGTGGGGACGGCAGTTTCGAGGTTCAACTACCCAAGGGTTCCTTCAAGAAGCGGCTCCAGGTTACCAAACCGGGTTATGCGGTTTGGGCGCAAATCATCCTCCGGGTCGACTGGGATAAACCGCTGCACATCCGCCTGTCCCCGGGCTTCAGTTTGGAAGGCCGCGTCGTCGACAGCTTGGGCGCACCGCTGAGCGGGGTGAAGATTCAGGCCGAAAACCCGGTGAAAACGGACAAGTTTTCCCCTCTTCGGCGGGGTTCCCGGCGGGATGTAATGGTTACCGACAGCGCGGGAAGCTTCCAGTTGCGTGACCTCCCGCGTGATGTCGACCTCTCCTTCAGTCGTGCGGGTTATCTCACTAAAAAACTGCCGGGCCTTGTGCTTACCGATATGGAAACGCTGGAAGTGGTCTTATCGGAGGGCCTGGCTATCGCCGGCCGGGTGATCGATGCGCGCACGGGCCGGCCGGTTCCGTCCTTTACCGTCAAGGTCTTCTCGCAAAGCGGATACCGGATGCGTCGCGATTTGTGGGATTATGAGGGCGTTCAGTTCGACGCCCCGGACGGCCGTTTCCTGCTGGACAAACAAAAGAATGAAAAACGGTTCCTGATCATCGCCGCGGGCGAGGGTGTCGCGGGTTACTTTTCAAACATCGTTCCGCTGGAAGAACCCGTCGAGCGTGAATTCCTCATCGGCGCCGATGCGGTAACCGTTTCGGGGACGGTGCAAACCTCCCGGGGGGAACCGGTTGCCGGAGCCGAGGTGCTGCTGTGGTGCTACCAACAGGGCCATCCCTTTTTCAGTTTTTTTTCGACGGCAACCTGGTCCAGAAAAACGTTCCGGCAGCAAGCCTTACTTTTCCGCGAGGCGACCACTGACGCAACCGGCCGTTTCCTCTTCGAAAACCTTCCGGAGGGAAACCCCGCCGACCTGATGGTCATCGGCGATACAATTGCCCCTGTTCACCTGGCCGGCCTGATGGACAAACCGGTCGAGGAACGGGAGAATCTGGAAATACGTGTTGTCCGCAATGCCCGCCTCACCGTGACCGTAAACAAGGAAACCTATCCCGACGGCTTTGTCAGGTTATTTCTCGATAGAATGGGAGGCACTCAGGGTCATTCGCTGAAAAAGGGTCATAAAGCGGATTTCGAGAAATTGCAGCCCGGCAACTATCAGGTCAGCCTGAAGGTCTCCGGGCAGACTACCGAATCCGAAAGCGTGACCCTTGATGAGGGTGAAAGCCTGGAATTGAAATGGGGTTTCGACAGGCGCTTTACCGTCGGCGGCTCGGCATTTCACGGCAATCTGCCGGCATCGGGACACCAATTGTTTCTGATACCGAATACGCGGGAGCCCTGGGTCCGCAGGGCCGAAAAAATAAAGTACGCCGTGGAACCGGACGGCAGCTTCCGCTTCAAAAACGTGAAGCCCGGCGCCTATACCCTGGTGCTGGGCGGGAAAGGCGAACCCTTCTTTGAAAGAGTGCTGCACCTGCACCCCAACCGCTTCGATTTCCAGGTAGCCGCCGAGGATATTCGGGAGACCGTTGCCTTCCACCGTTTCGGCGCCTTGACCGGTCGCTTGAAAAACGCGTCCTTCGAATGGGTTACCCTGGTCGGCGCGATTGACGGCCTGACGTATCGCCGCTCAAAAAAACCGGCCGGCAAGGAGTTTCGCTTCGACAGCGTGCCGCCCGGCGTCTATGATCTGGTCGGCGGCGACGGTTTCGAGCGTGGAGAATTGCTGGTCAGCGGCCTGACCATGCCCGCGAATGGTCCCGATATGGACGTGGGCGAGGTGGGGACGAACACCTTCGGCAGCCTTCTGGTTCGGTTTACACCGGAACCGATCAGCGGATGGATGGACCTGGCGTTGACCGAAGCGGGCGGTGAACAGCCCGCCGTCAGGCGCAAATTTTCGGTCAACGGCTCCACTGTTTTATCGGCGGAGATTCCAACAGGGGTCTGGCGAGTGGACCTGGTCATGAGTTTTTGCGGCCGCGAGGCGGTGATTGAACAACCCGACATCCAGGTTCGAGAAGGCGAAACCAGCGAGGTTTCGGTCCAGCTTGAGCCCGCGACTGAACTGGTTTTTCTTCTGAACGTCGCCGGGCGCCGCATGACGTCTGCCCGGCTGGAGCGGAAAGAGCAAACCATCCAATGCATTTTCGTCGAGGAAGAGGACTTCATACAGGGCCGGGGTGCTTTTTTTTCCGATCAGGGAGGGTCGGCGTTCGGTGTGCCGGAGGGTATGTGGACCCTGAAGGTAAGCGACGACCGGGGAGAGACCTATACCAGGCGATTGCATCTGAAAGCCGGCGTGCCCGTGATGGAGAAATTAAGCAGGCAATAAGGCCTGTCAGATTTGCAGGTCAACCTCGCCTTCGTGGGCGGGCATGCACAGTTCCGAGACCGGTCGCGAGGCGCGTTCCGGCTGCAAGCGCACGTTCAGCGTGGTCTCGCCCAGGCCGGTTTCTTCCAGGCGGTCTTCCAGGAGGTGCAGCTCGTCCATCAGCAGGTTTTGCATCTTGCGGTTTTCTACCCAAAAGGTGGCCGACAGGCTGTCCTTATCCTTCAACGCGTCCACGCGCAGGTGGCCCCAGTCCGGGAAGTCCAGGTGGATGACGACCAGGAAACGCTGTTTGTCGTTTTTCTTGCCGGGGACTTTGAAGGCGGCCAACTCCATGGCTGATTGCTGATTGCCGTAGCGCAGGGGCAGCGAAAGGTATAGGGGTTGATTATTCAGGTTTTGGTACTGGTTGAATTCGTGAATGTTTTCCAGCATGGTGCGCACGCGCGCGGCGACCTCGGTTCCGTCCATGCCCGCCGGGCTTGCGGCGCGTTCCAGCACCGCCCGAAAGAGACTTTCCTCGCCGTCGCCCAAGCGCAGCAGGGCCTCGCGGAACATGGGCTCGAAGCGTTTCATCTCGGCTTGCAGCATACGCTCGGCCGAGGGACCCAATTCCCCGCGTAGGAAAGGTCCGTCGAAGAGCCCGGTCGGGTCCGGCTTCTCGCCGGCCAGCAGGCTTTGGCGAAAGTCCATGAACTGGCGGATCTTGCGTTTCAGCATGGGACTGCCGGCCAGGAGGGTCCAGTCCTGGTTGCCTTCGTTGCCCAGCAGTTCGATCATTTCCATGAGCACGGGCCGGAACCGGTTGAGCGAGCGCATGAGACGCATGGGATCATCGCGCCGTTCATCGATACGGCCCAGGAAGTGATCGATGCGGCGCACCCATCCCAACTCGCGCACCTTTTCCTTGAGGCTGATGTTGTCATCGGGCAGCATGAGATCCAGGTCCAGATAGCGTTCCAGGCCCTTGGATTGCTGCACCAGTCGTTCCACCAGGGGCGGATTGGGGTCGCGAACCTTGCCCTCGCGAGCCCGGCGTTGCCACAGGTCCCAACGGATATCGGGCTCGCTTTCCTTGGCCAGCACGTCGCGCAAACCATACAAGGCGTTGATTAAATCGCGAAGTTCGCTTCTGCCGGGCTTACCCTGGATCAAGGCGTCCAAATGGCTCTGCGCACTCCAAGCCTGGTCCAGGGCGGCCACGCGTTTGAAGTGGGTCAGATGCTCGTCGAGCAGGTTGGTCAGCAATTGGTTGCGCTGGGTTTCGGGCAGCATTTTCAGGCGGTTTTCCATGGAGGCCGCCACCGCCTTCAGGTCGGCCGCGCTTTTGCCGCGATCTGTCGCAGTTTGGCTTTTAAGGGGAAGGGCCAGGTCCTCCACCGCCTCGCGCAGAACGGGGTTGCGCGGCAGGTAGTCCAAAGGCGCGGTAAGGCCGGGTTTCTGATCCAGGATCTTGACCAATTGCTCGAAGCGGTCCAGGCGTAAACCGGAGAGGCCCCGGTGTTGCTTGGGGAAAGCCGGTTGCTCCAGCAGGTCGCCCAACGCATCCAACAGGGCCGGCGTCATGCGCGACAGGCGGTTGGCGCCGGAGAAGAATTCGGTCAGGCCCTTGTGCCGATGAGGGTCAAGGTGGTCCAGCAGGAACAGTCCGAGTCGTTCGGAGCGCGACATGGCAGTGAACTTTCGAGCCAGGGCCGCGTCCGGCGTCTGGTGTTCCTTCTGCCGGACCGGAACATGGGCGAGGTTTTCCAGCAAGCCGGGTTGGGCGCTGTTCAGAAAATGGCGGACGCGTTCCAAGGCGCGCGTATTGATGCTGGAGATGTGTGCGTCCGGGGTTTTGGCGGGCATATTGGCGAAGAAATGCCGCAGGCCCTCGCGAACCTCTACCGAAAAGCGGGCCTTGGGATCGCCGGATAGGAATAAGGCGGCTTCCTTGTAACGCGAGGCGTCCAAGCGACCCAGCAGGACACGCCGTAATGGGTCAATCTCCGCCTGTTCGCCCGTTGTCAAACGCAGGGAGTTGAGAAATTTGCGTTCCAGGGCCTCGAAGGTGGGCGCGGCCGTGAAGTCGGGAATCTCCATGGGGTATTTGTCGAAGATGAACCGGGCCAGGGCGGGTTGAAAAGAGAGAATGCGACTGTTGCCGGTCACCTCGACACCGGCCAACATCTTGACCAATTGACCGAAGATGTCACCGCTCAACTTGGGCAGGTTCTTGGGGGTGATCAGGGGATTGCGCCGGGCGACGGCCTGCAACTCGGCGGCGGCCTCGAAATGATAGGGGGTAAGCCCGGAAAGGAAACGAATCAGGGCCTTGTCGGTAGCGGGGTCCACCTTGGATAGGAAGTGCAGGGCGTGCCAGTCTGCCTCGGGCACGCGGTGGTAGTTGTTCAGAATGACGAAGCGCTGGATCTCAGGGGGCATGGCCTGAAGCAGTTCGCGGACCTTGGTGGATAATTGGGGATAGAGATCGCCGGCGTCGACCGCTCCTGAAGCGGGCAGGCGCGGGACGGTGTGGCTGATCTCGTCCAGCAAAAGCAGTACTTCCTCGCTGGACATGGCGCCGCTCATGCTGAGTTGCATCAGCTTGACCAGTTCGTCGCGTTCGCGGGCGTGGATGGTGATGCCCGACTCCACCAGACCGGCCAGGTTTTGCTGCAGCACGGCCGCGCTGGGGATGCGATAGCTGCCGATGGTCTCCCCCGATTCGGCCTGGAGTCGGATCATCAGGCTGCCGTCTTCAACCTTGAGGGCAACCCGATTGACCGCATCGGATGAGAAACCCACCATCCGCTCGCCCAGGCGAATCCCGTAACCGGAGTTCCCTTCCACACGAACCAGTTCGCTGCCCGGGATGTTGAAATGTTGCGGCCTTTTGACCAGATCCAGTCGCACCTTAGACCATCCTTGCAACTATTATTCATCACACCTATCGGCGCAACAAGTCTACGACGTTAAATATGACTGTAGTTATAGAATTCCGGCTGACATTGCAGGTTCCCCCACTGGAACTCAAAACATCCTGGAAGCCACCCTCCGGTAGGCCGTTCTCGCGCCCCGGAATTTGCGCTGCATCACAAAATCCAGGCTCCGATCCGGCTGCTTTGTGCGTCCGGTCACACTCGGACCGGCGCGCCATATTTCCTCCACATTTGTGTCTGATCTTGGTATCAGCAGGCAGGGGATCACGCTTGATTCGGAAACATATAGGAGTCTTTTCATGTCCCGGCTTTTTATTTTTCTCTTCACGACTTTTTTACTGACTATCTCGGCGGCGGCGCAGGATAATCGCCCGCCTCGGCAAGACAATAACGACCGTAACCAGGGTGAACAGGACGGCAACCGCGAAAACAACAACCAGGTCTCTCCCATTCGTCGCATTGAGAACATGCAGCGCCCGGACAACAACGGGCCGCAAAACCCGCCTCCTCCCGGCAACGGTCCCGAATTCCGCAGCATCGACGGCAGCGGCAACAACCCGATCCGCCCGCAAATGGGCGCCGCTTTTACCCAACTGCTACGTTTGATGCCCGCCGCCTACACGGACGGCATCAGCGAACCATCCGGTTCTCAACGACCCAACCCCAGAACCGTGAGCAACCTTGTCTGCGCGCAACCCGAATCCAAACCCAACACTCAAGGCGTCACGGACTTCCTCTGGCAATGGGGCCAGTTCCTGGACCACGACATCGACCTCACGGACGGCACCGAGCCGCCGGAGTCCTTCGCCGTCGACATCCCCGCCGGTGATCCCCACTTCGATCCCCGGGGAACCGGCGCCGTCACCATGCCGCTGAACCGCTCGGCTTTCGACGAGTCCACCGGCACGGACGAAACCAATCCGCGCCAACAAATCAACCAGATCACTACCTGGATCGATGCGTCCATGGTCTACGGATCGGACGCGGAACGCGCTGCCGCCCTGCGCACCAACGACGGCAGCGGCAAACTGAAAACCAGCGAGGGCGACTTCATGCCCTTCAACACCGAGGGCCTGCCCAACGCGGGCGGTTCCGGCGACAACCTGTTCCTGGGCGGCGATGTCAGGGCCAACGAACAACTGGGTTTGATCGTCATGCACACCCTTTTTGTTCGTGAACATAACCGCCTGGCCGAGCAACTGGCTGAACGTAACCCCAACTGGAACGGTGAGCGCCTGTACCAGGAGGCCCGCAAGATCGTGGCCGCCCTGGTTCAGGTGATCACCTACCGTGAATTCCTGCCGGCCCTGTTGGGCCCCGATCCCTTGGAACCCTATGCCGGTTACCGCGCCGGCGTGGACGCCTCCATAGCCAACGGTTTCTCCACCGGCGCCTACCGATTCGGTCACAGCGCGGTCAACGCGATCTTGCTGCGCCTGGACCGCAACGGCAACGAAATCGAAGCGGGTCACCTGGCTCTGCGCGAAGCCTTCTTCGCACCGCACCGATTGGCCGAAGGCGGGCTGGAACCCATTCTTCGCGGTCTGGCCGCTCAACCCTGCCAGGAGATTGATGCGCTGATTGTGGATGACTTGCGCAACTTCTTGTTCGGTCCCCCGGGATCGGGCGGCTTCGACCTGGCCACCCTCAACATCCAACGCGGTCGTGACCACGGCCTGACCACCTTCGGCCAAATGCGGCGGTCCATGGGCATGCGTCCCATCACCCAATTCAGCGACATCTCCTCCGATCCTGAAATGCAGCAACGTCTGGCCGCGGCCTATGAATCCGTCGATCAGGTAGACCTTTGGGTAGGCTGCCTTGCCGAGGACAGTATCGCCCAATCGCTGCTGGGCCCCGTGGCCTCCGGCGTCATCAAGGACCAGTTCCGCGCCCTGCGCGACGGCGATCGTTTCTGGTATGCCCGTCACTTCTCGGGCCGACAACTCCGCGAAATCGAAAACACCACACTGGCCGATGTCATCCGCCGCAATACGGATATCGGCAATGAAATACCCGACGATGTCTTCCATCTGCGGTAACCCGGATAAGCAAGCTTTAAGTTGCCGCCGGCAACTAACCCGCTTCCGGTCCGGGGAGGACCGGGAAACCCGGTGACTTTCAGCCGAAACTGCCGATCGGCCGCCTCTTCCTGGGGGGGAGGGGCGGCCATTCAAGCTGCAAGCTTCACGCCTCAAGCTTCAAGGTTTGGCTTCGCCCTTCAAGCTTCGACTCCGCATTACTTTGCTTCACTTAACTTCAACCACGACACGACCAAAAAACCCCGGGTCAATGGTGATCCGGGGTTTTTGTTTGCTTTTAAGTTGCCGGCCGCTTGTTTAGTTGGCGCATGCTCCTGGGAACAGGTCCCGGTTGTGGGCTGTCAGGGTGCTTTCTTTGTTGCCCCAGATCAGTTCCTTGACCGCGTGATCCACCGCCTCGTTGAAGGACAGGTTATTGGCGAAGCCGGTTTCGAAGGTCAGCTTCAAGCGCTGATCGACCGTATTGGCAATGCGTTCCAGGGTCTCTTCCTCGGAAAGTCTCTCGATCTCCAGGTATTGAATGGAGCAAACGCCGCCCATGTTGGCGATGTAGTCCGGGCAATAGACAATGCCGCGCTCCTGAAGACGGGCGCCGATGGGGGTCGTTGCCAACTGGTTGTTGGCCGCGCCGCACAGGATCTTGAATTTCACATTGTCGATGTTGTACTTCGTAACCACTTCACCGCCCGCGCAGGGCACGAAGATATCCACTTCCTGGTCGATGACCTTGTCCGGGGCCACCACATTGGCTGACGGAACCTCGGTCAGCAAACGATCGATCGACGAGGGGTTGATATCGGAGACAAACAGCTCGGCGCCCGCTTTATCCAGGTGCTCCGCCATGGTGTGACCCACTTTGCCGATACCCTGGATCAGGATGCGCTTACCCCGTAAGTCACCGTTTCCGCCGAAAAGATCATCGGCGAAAAACCTGGTTGCCGATTTGACCGCGCAGTACACACCCCAGGCGGTATAGGGGGACGGATCCACCTCGATGCCGGAAATATGCCGGGTAGTGCGTTTGACGACCAGCATGTCCGAGACCGTGGTGTTCATGTCCTCGGCCGTGATATAACGTTCCCGATCACCGTTGACCGCATCCACAAACTTGCCGAATTCCAGCAGCATGCGTTCGCGTTCTTCGCCGGCGATCTCCGGATCGCACATGATCAGCGCCTTGCCGCCGCCCAGAGGCAGGTCGGCAATCGCGTTTTTAAAGGTCATGCCCCGGCTCAAGCGCAATACGTCGGTCAGGGCGGCTGACTCGTTCTCGTACGTTAAAATGCGACAGCCGCCCAGGGCGCGGCCCCGGGTGGTGTCGTGTATGGCGACAATGGAAACGATACCCGGGCAGATCTCGGCCCGGTAGACTGCTTCCCAGCGAGGTACGTTCAAAATACTTACCCTGTTTATATCAAACATGGATACACTCCTTATACTGCGGCTTCAGGATGATGACAGGCCGAAACCCTCCGATAATCCAAACAGAGTCCAAAGATAAATCGCGGTCGCCGGCCGTTGGGAAATTCCATCTGTAATTCGCTTTTGCATGCGTTGAACCGCGTCGATATGATGTCGGAGTTAAATCCGCTTGTCAGTTACATGGATCGTACAAATTAACGATCCATTATACCCGGTACCACCGGGTTCGTCCGGGAAACAGAGAGGTAGACGTTCCGGTCGATATGATGCATGGAAAAAGGGAATGGTGGCGATGCAGGGATTTGAACCCCGGACACCACGGTTATGAGCCGTGTGCTCTAACCCCTGAGCTACATCGCCACGAGCGCTCGTAATACTACTATCAAACCTCATCGAATGGAAACATTTTTTTCAATAAAAAGGGGTGAGCGGTTCCGGGCGTCTACCTTCGGCTCCCTTACAAGCCGTCGAAGGAGTGGCCTACGGTATCGTTGACGTCCGTCATCAGGGCCCGGGTGTTGTTGCGGTAGTTTTGCTGGAAGTTTCTCGGCTGGTAGCCGTTGATCTGATTGCGGAACTTGACCCAGATGCGGCGCAGGGTTCGCTTGTGGTCCATGGTTCCTTTTTTGGCGGTCTCCATCATTTTGAGCAGTGCGCGGTAGATCAGTTTCTCACGTATCTTCGATTCGCTGACCAGGTTCAGCGTGCGGATCAACAGTTCGCATTCGAACTCCAACATCTCCGGCATCTCTTTCAGGATGGCTATTTTGAGCGGGATGGGCACCACGTTTTTGGCCTTGAAGTTCTTGTAAGCCTTTTTGTCGATCAGTTTGGCGATGACCACCGGCACGTCCTCCGCGTTGTTGTAGGCGCGTTCGTAGAGGTCTTCCATCACCGTGTTCTTCTGCTTGTAGATCACTCCGAAGCGTTTGACATCGGACATGGTGATGTTGTCGACGAAGTGGTAGATGCTCTTCAGGCTCTCCAGGTCGTGGATATTGATGATGACCGAGAGATGACTGGTATCGTGTTCGCCGCCGAAGCGGTTTTGCAGGGCGCGAACGCGTTCCAATCCATCGTTGGCTTCCTTCAGCAGTTTATCCAGGTCCTTGAAGTTTTCCCGCAAGTCCACATGAAGGTCTTGAACCACCTGGTCCGGCAAGAGGTTCATGCGCTCCAGTTCTTTCAGTTTGGCATAGGCCTCGCCTTCCGGCTTGGTGACGCGTTGCGCCTCGATGATCTGCGCCTCGATGGCTTGCAGGTTGGCAATCAAACGCTCGCCCTCCGAATCGGAAGCTACAACCGGGGCCAGGCGCAACAGGCCTTCCAGCAGGGAGCGCAGGTTGCCCGCGTAGCAATCGGCCAGGCTGAAGACTTCGAAACGCAGGCGGCGCGGGCGAATGGGCGAGCGGCCGATACGTTCGCGCAGTTCCGCGCGTACGTCGTCTACCAACTGCTGCAGGGCCAGTTCGTTTTCCAAAATCCATTCCTGCTTGGCCTCGAAATCCTTTTTACCCAGGGTGCTCTCCCAATCGGCCAGGGCGGGAAGAACCTGGTTTTGTCGGGGGATCGTGTGAACCTCGTGCAGCAGGCGATCCATTTGGACGAGGCTGGCCGCGTCCCCCAACTCCAGGGCTTTGTCGAATAACTCGCGGAACATGGCGGCGTCGATGACGCTGTAGTCCAGCATGCGGATGGCGCGCAGCATCTGGTCCACCACGATGCCGAACGCCTTGTCCAGGACTTCCGCGTCTACATCCTGGTAAATGATGTCGCGGTAGGCGTCCAGGATCCAGTGGTCCAGCTTCACCTGCATTTCGTCCAGTCTGGTTTCCACCTTGCTGTACTCCATCAGGCGATCTTCGTATTCCTTGAAGCTGTCACAGGCATCGCGGACCTGGCGTTGGAAGTCGATGTGGTTCATCTGATCCTTGCGCGCCATGACCTCGCCGCGCAGACGGATCAAATCGGCCAGCAGGCTGCCGTCGGGCAGGACCAGGCGCTCTTCCAGGGCTTCCACTGCCTGGTGCAGGTCCATGATGGTAATCTTCGGCAGACCGGTTCGGCCCAAGCGAGCGGCACCCTCGCCTTCCATTGAAAGAAGATCTTCGATTTGTTCCGGCAGCGCTACTTCCGGGTGCAGTGCCTTGGTGTCGCGCATGATACCGAAAATTTCCAGCTTCAGTTCTTGCAGTTTGGCCTTGTTGGTCACCACCCACTCGCGCGCGGCCTCGGCCTCCTGCTCATTCAACAACTCGTTGGCGATATCGGTAGCGATTGCGGTCTGTACCTCGCCCTCGGGATTGGTGCTTTCGTTGATGCGCTGTTCCACTTCCATGTACAGCCGCGCCAGTTTGGTGCAATTCTCCTGGCGATCCCGTTGGCTGGGATAGTATTTCTCTTCCAATTGCTTGCGGTAGAAGTCGGCGTCCCAGGTGCTGCGCACCATGAAGAAGGTGAGCCGCTTGATCTGGTTCTCGATGCGTTCCTCGTTCTCGAAGATGCGCACGAAGTCTTCGCCGCGCCGGAGGGGCGTGCCTAACGAGAACCAGTTGAAGCCGGTGCCCAGTCTTTCGGTATCGCGATCGAAGGGAATGCCGGAGAGCCGTTCCATGGTGGCGAAAATCTCGTTGCTCTTCTGCTGCAACATGGTGCGGCCCTTGCCGATGAACTTGCGCAGTACATGGCGGTTGCCCTGGAACATGGAGGACTCGATCCAGCTCATGGCCTCGCGATGCCGCAGGTGGTGCGGGTCGGTAAAGAAACGGTCCAGGAGGCGGAATTCATCGCCGGCGCGCGCGGGTACGTGCAGCGCCTTGGTCAGAATATCCAGCTTGCGGGTGACGGTGCCGGCGATGGAGGCCATGGTCTGGAAACGCTGCATTTCTTCCAGGCCGATCTTGATTTTGTTGTTCAGGTCCAGCCCGGCAAAATTGATCTGGCGTTCGCGCGCCTGCTCTTCTTCCAATCGAGCCAGAATTTTGCGGTGCCCCGCCATCAGGTAACGACGGATACGGCGCAGCACAATGACAGTGGGGTTCTTGATGTGGCTGTACAAATCGGCCAGGTGTTCGACATCGTAGGGTACGGGGTGTTCGAACTGCTTGACCGTGTAGTAGATCAAGTGCCCGATCTGCTCCTGCAACTCGTTGATATCGATCTCTCGCACTACGCCGCGTCCCAACTTGTTCAACTGTTGGGAAATGCCCATGACCTTGCCCTGGTAGGCATTGGAACTGCGCTTATCTACCGATTGAAGATCCTGGGTAACTTCCGGCAGTTTATTGAAATCGACGGGTATAACGGCAGGTGATTGTGAACCCATAACGCTCCAACATGATGACAGCCGCATCGGCACGGTGTGCTTGCCAAGCCCTTTGATTGTACGCAAGGCGGGCGGGTCGTGTCCGCAAAATAACGCGAAGCAAGACTCAATGGGAATTATCGGCAATAAACGTCAGTAGGTTAGGGCGATTTGTCGGAAAAGATCACAGAAAGCCGTTCGATGCGAAAGGCGAGTCCTTTTATTGTTCTGGAGCGCAATACTGGAAAAAACCGGGCCGGCATTGGGTAAAATACTCGAACAAAGGAGTCGTCGGTGCGCCAGGACTTGATTTATCGGGATGCTTTTACCGCAAGGTCGACCCCATTTCTCTTTTATTACCGGGCCGATGCCCGTAAACGCCTGACCCGTGCCGTCTATACCCGCGGCCAGGTTTGGGACCTGGCCTTATGCGCCGCACGGCTGCTTCGCGAGCACGGCTTGAAGAAGGGCGACTGCCACCTGCACTGCTTCGGCGCCAACCGTTTGGAGGACCTGGTTTTTCGACTGGCCGCCGCCATGACCGGAACTGTACCGGTGACAGTGAACTGGGAAGCCGATACGCCCGACCGGGTAGCCTATAAGCGGCAATTGGCCAACTGCAAGCTGGTCATTCGCGATGATCTGTTCCGTGAAGAACTATTGGCTGAATTGGAAGCAAACGTCCCCATCATTGACGCGGCGGAGATACACCGGATGCGGGCCGCCCCCGTTGACCCGCTGCCTTTGACCGAGGAAGACCCCCGAATCGTCATCTTCACCTCGGGCACCACCGGACAACCCAAGGGCGCGCTGCACCGTTACCGCAGTTATGTGACCAACCAGGCCACCTTCAACGACTTCCTGCAGCCCGGCAAACCGTTCGCCCTGGTGGTCGCCAATGCCCTGCACCACGCCAACGCCACGGCCACCTGCGACTGGGCCGTACGCGAGCCTCACGCGGAACTGCATCTTGTCGATCGCTATTGCACGGACTACTGGCGGGTATTGACCGACATTTCCGAACGGAACCTGAAAACCATCATTGCACCCGTGGTCGCCCGGCATTTCGACTTCCTGGCCGATTTGGAAACTGCCGGCAGGCTGCCCGTTCCCCTGCCGCGCCTCCAGCAAGCCTTGTCCCGAGTCACCCTGCTGATCGGTTCCGCGCCGGTGGGACCCACCACGGTCAAACGCATTATGCATTTCGCTCGAAAATTGCCCACGGTTCGCTTCGGCTCCACCGAAACCTGCCTCCAGGTCATGGGCATCTCGCCGACACTGCCCCACGATGCGGTCATGCGCGCCTTCGAACGCGGCTGGTCGCACCGGGGCGGACCCGGCTACTACATCGGCCGACCGCACCCGCCGTATACCCGGGTACAAATCGTCGCTGAAATCGATCCCGATAAACCCGGCTACCTGGAACCGCGACCGCCCGGCGAACCCGGCTATGTCATCACCGACGGGGACAACCTGATGTGCCGATACGTCAGGCAGCCGGAAGCAACGGATCGGGTGATGCGAGAGGGTTGGTACACCGGATTGATGGACATCGGCTTCACCCTGGTCAGCAAATACGACGGCGAGTTGGATTATTATTGGATGAGCCGCGAGTCCACCCTGATGATTCGCGGCGGTTCCAACTACGCCTACGACCAGATCAACAGTGAATTGACCGCCCTGTTGCAAAAGAAATTGGAACCGGCGGACACGCCCTTCGAACTGGCGGTGGTGGGCCTGAAGGTAGACAGCGAACACGAGGACGCCTGCTGCGTCACGGTATCGCTTCCGACGGATGTTGACGAGCAAACGCGCGCCATGATCGAAGAGACTCTATTAAAAGGTAAGGACATCAGCAAGGGCGCCAAACCGGATTACGTGCGCTTCGGCCCCATTCCGCGCAATTTCAAGGGCGTTGTAACGGCGCCGCAGTTAAAAGAAGCTTTCAGGCAATTCCTGGCCGGCCCGGGACAGCCCCGACCGTCTACGAATCCGGGACTTCCGTGAAACGGAAAACAAGGGTTGCCAAGGACTGTGGCAAGGCGGTTCGCGAGGTACTTTATATGACTGTCCTTTCGGCATATGACTGCCCTTTCGGCGATACGTGTCCCCAAGAATCCGTTCTCAATTGCCTTCGACCGACTGGTGAGAGCTGGTAAAGCCAAAAAGGCGGCCTTGTGTGCGATCATGCGTAAAATACTGGTCATCATGAGGGCTATGCTGCTTTCCGGTACCAACTTCGACCCCGAGATGCCTACCTGTGGAAAACGAGTTGAAAACGTTGGAAAACTTCCTCGAAAATTACCAATTTCAGCTTGACGGAACAACACACCATCTACAGCTTCATGGTCAGGGCGATGCGGCGGCGATCCAGGTCTACCTCTTGGACGCGCACCGTGACCACGTCGCCGGCTTTGACCACGTCGTGCGGGTCGCGGACGAAGTGGTTCGCCAGTTGGCTGATGTGCACCAGGCCGTCCTGGTGGACGCCCACGTCCACGAATGCCCCGAAGTTGGTTACGTTGGTGACCACGCCTTCCAGGGTCATCCCCGGTTCCAAGTCCTCCAGTTCCTCCACGCCCTCGCGGAAGGCGGCGGTCTGGAAATCGCCGCGCGGGTCCCGGCCCGGTTTGTCCAGTTCGGCCAGAATGTCGGTGATCGTGGGGATGCCGAAGCGATCGTCCGTGAAATCGGCCGGCTTCAACGATTTCAACAGGGCCGTATTACCGATCAGTTCCGGCAGGGCCTTGCCCGTGTTTCTCGCGATGCGTTGCACCACCGGATAGGCTTCCGGGTGGACCGCTGAGCCGTCCAAAGGGTTGACGCCGTCGGTGATCCTGAGGAAACCAGCGCATTGTTCGAACGATTTGGCGCCCATGCGCGGCACCTTCATTAAGGTCTTGCGGTCGCGGAAGCGGCCGTTGCTGTCGCGAAAGCCGACGATGTTGCCGGCCAGGGTTTTGGACAAACCCGATACCCGGGTCAACAATTGGATCGAGGCGGTGTTGGCGTCCACGCCCACCCGGTTCACGCAGTCTTCCACCACCGCATCTAAACCCCCGGCCAGGCTGCTCTGGTTCAGGTCGTGCTGGTACTGGCCCACGCCGATCGATTTAGGGTCGATCTTGACCAACTCGGCCAGGGGATCTTGTAACCGGCGCGCAATGGACACGGCGCCGCGCAGGGAGACGTCCAACTCAGGAAACTCTTGAGCCGCCAATTCCGAGGCCGAATAGACCGACGCGCCGGCCTCGCTGACCATGACCTTTTGCAGGTCCATCTCCGGGTGACGCTGAATCAGTTCGGCCGCCAGTTTATCCGTCTCGCGGCTGCCCGTGCCGTTGCCGATCGCGATCAGTTTCACCTGGTGGCGTTTGCAGAGTTCGACCAGGGTTTTAATGGACTCGCGCCACCAGTTACGCGGTTTGTGCGGGTAGATGGTGTCGGTAGCCGTCAGCTTGCCGGTGCCGTCGACCACGGCGACCTTCACTCCCGTGCGCAGGCCTGGGTCCAGTCCCAGAGTCGCCTTGGAGCCCGCGGGCGCCGCCATCAACAGGTCCTCCAGGTTTCTGGCGAAGACCTTGACCGCCTCGGTCTCGGCGCGTTCGCGGACGGCGGCTACGGCCTCGTTTTCCAGGTGGGGATGGATCTTCTGCTTCCAGGAAACCTGGACCGTTTTTTCCAGCCAGGAGTCTGCCGGGCGCCCGTGGTTTTTGATGCGGAAACGGCGGGCGATCATTTCCTCGCAACGGGTGCGCTTTTTGGGTTCATTCAGATGATCGTGATCGGCGGCCACGTCCAGTTTGAGGATGCCCTCCTTACGGCCGCGCAGCATGGCCAGCGCCCGGTGGCTGGGAACACGTGCCAGTTTCTCGCTGTAATCGAAATAGTCGCGATAGGTCTTGCCCTCTTCCTGTTTGCCCTTGGCAACACGGGCGCATAGAAAACCCCGGCGAGCGATATGCTCGCGAATACGGCCCAGCAGGTCGGCATCCTCGCCGAATTCCTCCACCAGCACGGCGCGGGCTCCTTCCAGGGCCTCGTTTGTATCGGCAACGCCCTTGTCGGGATTGACGAAACGGGCGGCCTCGCCTTCCGGGTCCAGATGGGGCTGACGCAACAGGCGATTGGCCAGGGGTCCTAAGCCTGCCTCGCGGGCGATTTGGGCCTTGGTGCGGCGCTTGGGTTTAAACGGCAGGTACAAATCTTCCAGACGGGTTTTGGTGTCGGCCTCCCGGATCGATTTTTCCAGTTGAGGGGTCAGCTTGCCCTGTTCCCCAATGGAAGCCAGGATGGTTTCGCGCCGCTCCTCCATCTCGCGCAGGTAGACCAGGCGTTCCTGAAGGGAGCGCAACTGGGTGTCGTCCAACCCGCCGGTCCATTCTTTGCGGTAACGGGCGATGAAGGGAACGGTTGCGCCCTCGTCCAACAGGTCGACAGCGGCCTTGACCTGATGGGGCTTGACGGACAGTTCCCGGGAAATGGTGTGATGGATGGATTCAAGGGCGGTATTCATCTGAAAAACCTCGCGAGGGGAAGATCGGCGGCGGAAAATTATAGCAGGAACGATTAGCCCACCGGTGGAAACAATGATGGCTTATCACGCCGGAGAGGTAAATCGCAATGGTTTACTTTTCCTTCGTTTGCTTGGCCGCGCGGCGTTTTTTGATGTATTGGAGCAGGTACTTCTTGGCGCCGTTGGGTTGAGCAAGTAGGGGCTGTTCAGGTCGATGACGTGTTCCCAATCTGCGCTTCCAATGCCCGGATGAGCGCTAAATCATCGCTCATCATGAATCTCCCACCGGCCTTTTACCGCGATTCTACCACGGCCGGCCATTCACTGCATTAAACAGTGCTCGTGCATCAGGGCTCCGTCGAAGTCACATATGAGCCTTTGACAACCCCGAACTGACTCAATTCTTCCCGGGAAGAATCGGGGTTGTCAACGGCTCATGTTTGACTTTGACGGAGTCCTGTTGAAGAGCGGCAATTACTTGAGAAAATATATGAAATCTGGCAAAATAGCGTGTGCCGGAAATGAACCCGGTTTTTTAGACCAATGTTCAACCTGTCCGCCAGTCACGAGCACCGCCTTCGTCTCGGCGCCGCGGGCGATCAGCTCAAAAGAAGGTACCTTGTACCTTCTTTTCCTAACGGGGAAGCATGTACAAATTATTGGCCCGGTTGATGGGATGGACCATCGGCCGAGATCATGTGCCTGAGGATGTTCGTCGGGTTTTGGACCGGTGTGTGGTCGTTGCCGCGCCGCATACCAGTAACTGGGATGCCTTTTTTATGTTGCTCGCATCCAGGATTCTCAAGGTCAAGTTTCGTTACGGTATCAAGCAGGAATGGCTCAATTCCCCCCTGGCTCCGCTTTTGAAAAGATTGGGCGCCATCGGTATTGACCGCAGGCCGAAAAAAGAGGGAGGAAGGCGGCCCTCTCTGGTTCAAGCCATGGTTCAGCTCTTCAAAGATCACGATCAACTTACCCTGGCTCTTGCTCCGGAAGGCACCCGACAATATCGCGCCAAATGGAAGACCGGTTTCTACCAGGTGGCGTTGGAAGCGGGGGTGCCCATCGTACTGTCCCGCTTGGATTACCGACGTAAAATCGCCACCGTCGACAAGTTGATCCATCCCACCGGCAACATGGAAGCCGATTTCCGCGAGATCATGGCTCACTTCGCCACGGTTACTCCCAAGCACCCGGAACGCTTCGGCTTGGATGTCACCCGTTGCGAGGTACCGGCATTGCCGCCCGTGGAAACCGAGGGAGAGGAACCGGATCAGACCTTGAAACTGGAACCGGAATCACCCAAACAACTCTAAAGCACGATCTCGCTTCGCACCGGGTCGGACCGGCAGCGAAAAAACATGTCCTCTTTTTCCCGGGTATTGCGCCCGGTCTATCAAGCGGCCGACGTCGCCCTGATTTTAGAAGGAGGATTTCATGGTCATCAAAAGCAAAGCAAAAGCCGGCGGCTATTATTTCTCTGACTAATCCGGTCCGAAGCCCGGGGAAGAAACACCCCGGGTTCTAATCGGCGCTATCTCGCTTCCCGCCGGTTCGGGCCGGCAGCGAAAAAACGCGTCTTCTTTTTGCCGGGTATTGCGCCCGGTCTATCAAGCGGCCGATGCCGCCCAGATCTTAGAAGGAGGATTTCATGGTCATCAGAAGCAAAGCAAAAGCCGGCGGCTATTATTGGACCGACTAATCCGATCCGGGGCCCGGGGAAGAGACGCCCCGGGTTCTAATCGGCACTATCTCGCTTCTCGCCGGGTCGGGCCGGCAGCGAAAAAAGTGTCCTTTTTTTGCCGGGTATTGCGCCCGGTCTATCAAGCGGCCGATGCCGCCCAGATTTTAGAAGGAGGATTACATGGTCATCAGAAGCAAAGCAAAAGCCGGCGGCTTTTTGTGGGACGACTAATCCGGTTCGGGACCCGGGGAAGAGACGCCCCGGGTTCTCATTGGCGCTCAAGCAGGCGACGTATGCGCGGAGTACCCTTGCGGCCTTTAAGTTTCAGCTTCAAGCGGGACAGGTTCGGTTCAGCAGGTGTGGTGATTTCGGCATAATAAAAGGACTTCAGTTCTCGATAGATGCGCTTCAGTGTGCCCGTCACGTCCATGGTTTCATCCAAGTTGGTATACACCGAACCCGTCGCCCTGGCCAGAAGAGCCAGTTCGGTGACCAACTCGTCCAGGGTCACGGCATAGAGCATGATGCCGTGTTCAATCAGCCGTTGTTTCACATCACCGACTTTTGCGCGCGAGGCCCGGTCGCGTCCGTCCGAGACCACGATGATTACCCGCACGCCGTCTCGTTCGGCCAGGACGTCCGCGGCCGAGACGATCGCATCGTAGAGTGCGGTACCGCCTCTGGGGTCCAGGCCGAAGAGACCCGGGTAGAAATCCTCCGGGTTGCTGCTGAAGGGCACGATCCTCAGCGCCTTGTGGTCGAAGGCAATCAATTCGGCCTCATCGGGCGCGGACAGGTTTTCCAGGAACCGATAGGCGGCGTGCTGAGCCGAGAGTATCTTCTCGCCTTGCATGGAGGAGGAGATGTCCATCAGCAGGGAGATACGCAAGGGCGCGGTTTCCCGTTCCAGGCGGCTCAGGGTAATCGGCTCCCCGGCCAGACGACCGGCGAACTGCTCCGGCTGTAAATCGGTGATGAACTGGTTCGCTTGGGTTACCACGGCTCGCAGGGGGGTGACGTGGACCTCCGCGAAATCATCGATAGGGATGACCTCAACAGGGATGGAAGTTTGAGCATAGGTTTGGTCGAAGAAAGACGCGCGGATGACCAGAGATTGTTTGCCGCTGAAACCCCTGGTAGAGAAACGAGTGCGAAAGGGCGCCCGGTCAAAAGTGGCCACGGTTTTTCCATTCAGGGTGCAGTCCACGAGCAGCACCGGGGCTTGGGCGTCGGCGATGGTGAAAGTCAGGTCCACCATGCCGGCCACGGGGGCGTTCGCTTGCGGGGCGCTAAGGGAAATCGATGCCTTGGGGTTCTTCTTAAACCGATGGCGCATGGGCATCAGGCGGTCCCGCTTCTGCCGGTAAAGCGCCTCGGCTTGTTCGCGGGTTTTCTCGGGAAGAAGGGGCCCCAGGCGACGGACGATCCGGTGCGCGGTTTCCTCGCGGCCCTGTTTCCAGTGCAATTCCAGCAGCGTTTGCAAGCCTTTGCTGTCACCGGGGTTCATGGCCAGGAACCTTTCTACCATTTCGATATGCCGTTCAGGGTCCTCGTAGTTTTGGTAGGCATCCAATTTGGCCAACATGGTCTCGCGATAACGAGCCGGATAAGCGCTCGGGGAAGCGACGCCGTCGCGACAAAAGGCGGTGGCCAGGGGATGTCTGTGACTGAAGGGAATACGGGCGGCGGTGCGACCCCTGATGTTTTGGCGTATGCCGGTCCTGCGTCCAAGACCCCAGATCAGTTCTACCACGAAGTCGCGGTTGATAGACCGCTTCATGGTGACGTACCCGTCGGGCGCGGCCAGCAAACCCAGGAAGGTGGAGACGCCCTGAAGGCTTCCCAACTCCCGGGCGTCGGTTTGTCCGATGAGCTTGCCGCCGGTGCGGATGGAAATTTCGCGTCCCTGGATTTTAACCCGTCGGCGGAAGAGTTTTTCGTCAACCAGCACCCCGGCGGTATCGCGTACCTGATAGATCAGGGTCAGGTCTATCTTGCCGTTCAAGCCGCCGCTTGCAATGGCGGGGAAGTTGAAGATGTCGAAGAGGTGAGGATTGCCGTCGATCTCGGCGGAGGCCAGTTCATGGGACCCGCGCGCCAGCACGGACGGCATCCAGGGCTTGGCCTGAGGACGAATGATCAATTCGGTTTGGGTGTACTGAATCTTCAGATCGTAATACCAGGCATAATTCATGGGATTCTTCGGGTTCAGGAAACCCAAGAGCAACAGATACAGCATAGGACCTCGATCGGACGCACGGGGCAAACCGCCTTTCCCAAGAGCGGTGATGATGGTGAAGCAAATCTCGGGCCGGCAAATGAGACGGAGTATCGGCTGCGATCTGCTTCCTTTTTGTGACAGGCATCACCCTGTTTCAGGACAATCCATCGAGACACAGATTGTTATTAATGACCCGGTAGTTGCATTTTTTAGACCGAACAGCTATATTCAGGCTTACCTACCCCTTTATCCGCTCTGCCTTCCGGAGGCATGTTGTGCCCAAAAAGAGAATCAAGAGACCAGTGAGTGTCATCCCCCCGGGCCGCCCGCCCGTCAGCAGTGCACCGCTTTACCGTCAAGAAACCAACGCGGACGTGATGCGGGAGCAGAACGACGTTCACGCCCCGGCTAAAATCGGGCACCACCAGATCGGCAATTACGCCATTCATGCTCCGGGACGACAAGGACAAACGCCCATCCAAATGGACCCGTTCTGGAAAACCTGGTGGAATAAGATGACAGGCGGCAACAATCAAGAAAACCAACGGCTGCGCGTCGACAGTAACTCGGACATGTTTTACGACTCCAGCATGCCCTACCAGGCGCCCCGGATTCGCAGCGATTCGGAACGGCATGGCGACGAGCAGTTTCAGATAGGTAGGGAAGCCACCAGCAGCGGGTTGCCCGGTAAGTTGAAAAAAGGCATTACCGGCGGCAAGGGCATCGCTTCGGCAGGGGGACAGCTTTCCCGTTTCGCCAATTATTGGCATGCGTCCCAGGACGCCGATAATGCCAAGGATGCCTTCGGGGTTTCTTCCGGGGTCATCGGAGCAGGCGGCGCACTATTGGATGCCGGGCTCGATATACACGACATGGCCACCAGCGACCGCAAGAAGAAGGACAAGGCATTGACCGGCCTGGATGTGGTGGGCAACCTGGGTAAGGCAACGACCAGCGGGGCGAGTTCCGTCGCCAAGGCTGCTAAATTGTTCGGCCACACCATGGACTACACGCCGGTCGCCGCGGTCGGCTCCATCGTCACCGGCAGCGCGAATCTGCTCTCCGGCGGGATCGGCGCGGGTATGGCGCATCACCGCATGAAGAAACTGGAGCAGGCGAGAGATGACATGGGCGAACATCATAGTGACTACGGTCTTGCCCGGTTCGCGGCCGACGCGCAAAAAGGCAAACGTCGGAGTAATCTGCTCAAGGCATTGGGCGGCGGCGCAACTCTGGGCGCCGGTATTGCGTTGGCGCTGGGCGCCGGTCCGGTTGGTTGGGGTCTGCTGGCTGCTGCCGGTGGAATCGGTCTGGGCATCAAGGCTTACAAAATGTATAAGAAGCACAAGGACGCCACCCGCTTATTGGAGGACCCCCGATACCTTGCCCAATTGAGGGCCGCGGGTATCAACACCAATCTGGATCGCCAATTGGACAACGAAAAGTGGTACAAGCAGATCCCATTTATGAGGAACACCCGAAAATACAACAACATTCGCGGCCAGGTCGCGGGGAAACTGGCGGCGGGCACCGCGGATCAAGGCGGTTCGCGCGACAACATTCTCAAGCACCTCGGTTTGAAGAACGAATACGAGGACAGCGGTTCAATGTTCTACGACGATCAGCGAAAGATGCACCGCAAGGAACAGATCGCCAAGATGTTGGAGTATTGACCCGGGTTTCGACTGCGTCCAACCCCGCATGAATTACCCATGAGACCTCGCGGGCGGCTTGTGATAAGCTAACGCACTTGTGCCGCGTGTCGATAAAGGCAGCGTGTTGTTGTATTTTTTGGATGTAACCCACGGCACGGTCCGCTGATTGCGAAAACCACACAGAATCCGCCGCTCGGCCGGGTGCCCGCGTGCGTAAGGAGTGTTCATTGGTCGATTACAAAGAAGAGTTACAGAAATGGGTCGAAAACGAGAAGATGGCGCTGGAGGCCATGAGCGCCATCCATCAGATGTGGATCGATCGTTCGGTTGAGTTACTTATGTTTCGTCGCGTTCTGGTTCATCAGAGTACCCAAAGCCTGCTCAAAAGCCACCAGTACGCCAGTCAAATTTCCAAGTTAGAACTGACCCTGGTTGAGACGTTGCCCATCATCCGAAGCCTTGCCAAGATGACGCTGTGCCCGTCCCGGATCGACCTGGGTCGCCTGGCCATGGAATGGTTGGTGGACAACAAGGCCGAGGGCGATTTGGACGCCTTCCTCAAGGAGAAGCTGACCGCCCACCTGGATTGCAGTTATGTCATGGAACCCCGCGATGTGGTGCTCTACGGCTTCGGCCGCATCGGTCGCTTGATGGCCCGCATCCTCAGCGAGCAGGCGGGCGGCGGCAGCGCTCTTCGTCTGCGCGCCGTGGTCTGTCGCGGCAAGATCGACGTCGTCAAGCGCGGCAACCTGTTGCGCCGCGACTCGGTTCACGGGTCCCTCAAGGGTCAGATGCAGATCTTGCCCGAGGAAGACGCCCTGATCGTAAACGGCTGTTATATCAAGTTCATCTCGGCCGATTCGCCCGACCAGATCGATTACGAGGCCTACGGCATCACCAACGCCCTGGTCATCGACAACACCGGCGCCTGGCGCGATCGCGCCGGTCTGAGCAAGCACCTTGAATCCAAAGGTGTGGACCGCGTGCTGTTGACCGCGCCCGGCAAGGGCGACATTCCCAATATCGTCTACGGCGTGAATACCCGCAATTGGCAGGAAGGCGAGCGCATTTTCTCCGCGGCCTCTTGCACCACCAATGCCATCGTGCCGCCCATCAAGGTGCTCAACGATAACTTCGGTATCCAATACGCACATGTGGAAACCGTACACAGTTACACCAACGACCAGAACCTGCTGGACAACTTCCATAAGAAGCAGCGTCGCGGCCGTTCTGCCCCGTTGAATATGGTGCTTACCGAAACCGGCGCCGCCTCGGCCATTTCCAAGGCCCTGCCGGAACTGACCGGCAAGGTCACCGGCAACGCGGTGCGGGTGCCGACGCCGAACGTCTCGCTGGCGATCCTCAACCTGACCTTCGACCGGGAAGTTACGGCCGAAGAGGTGAACGAAAGCCTGCGTCAAGCTTCGTTAAAGGGCGGTCTGGTGGCTCAGATCGACTATACCCGCGATGAAGATGTGGTGTCCACCGACCTGATCGGCAACACCCATCCCGCCATCGTGGATTCTCTGGCCACACAGGCTCACGGTAACCACTCCGTCGTTTATGTATGGTACGACAACGAATATGGTTACTCCATGCAGGTGGCGCGCCTGGGTCGTATTGTTTGCGGTGTGGAACGCTTGCGATATTACTAAATATCGATATGTTCTCAAGCGATCGATTCGCCTGAGATACTATCCTAAACTAAAAAAGAGCCTCACTCTATGTTTAACTAGAGTAGGCTCTTTTTTATCTTTTTATGTTCTTGACCTGCAAGCGGCAAGAACCCTAAGGTGTTGGAACACCTCTACTTGTAGTAATCATCTACTACCCACACGTTGTCACCATAGGTTGTATGGTTTGGCGGGGTGATGGGCACCTCCTCGTGTGACAGTATCGATATAACTAATATGCTCCTAACAATTCTTTGTGTCAAGTCTTTCCGGCAACTTTTTTTAATAATTCTTAACAGAATTTTTACCGCTTCGACTTTTCTCATTTACTTCGCGACTGTATCTCCAGAAGAACAAGTATGCTACCTTAGGCGGAGCCGGTGAGCAAGCACAGTTCCGTAGTCCGATACTCGATTGTTCCCGGGAACACACTAGGTCCATGCATAAAATATTCGATTGTTCCCGGGAACAATCGAGTTCCGGATTGTAGGGACTTTGTTGCTAATGGGAACAACAAGACATTTTTCGACTAAACGAACGTTTATGCAGTCTGACATGCTGTTTAGTTGTTTTATGCACTGCCCTCCGACTTTGACGAGGCCCTGCGTAGATTGGCAGCTCCGGTATAGTGGAGAACCGGACATGTCGGACCTTTCCAAGGGCCCTCGAAAGTGCTCCAGGTACTTCCAGCCCGACCTCCTTCGCAACAAATCCCGGGCACCTATTCTTTTTGTTTGCGTAAAGCGGCCAGGTAGCGGCTTCGGCCCTTGCCGAAGACGGCGTGCAGCAGGGTCAACTCGCGTTTGGTCCAGTTGCGACTCGCGAACAACGGCTGAACCTCGATCCAGATCTGTTCCGGGTTCTGCGGGTTCAGGAACTCGATGGTTTCCAGGTAGCGGTAGATATTGTCCAACAGAGCCTTTCGCTCCTCCGCCGTGGCTATTTCCGGTACCTGTTGCCCCGCTTTCAAGTGACCCGCATCGTGGCGCCGGCGCAGTTCCCAGAGCACCACCAGGACCGCCTGGGCCAGGTTCATCGAGGCATATTCGTCGGCGGTAGGCAGAGCCACCCGGAAATGGCAGCGGGCCAGTTGGGCGTTCTCCAAGCCGCGTTGCTCGTTGCCGAACAGCAGACCGATGCGTCTGCCGTGCTTCAAAGCCAGGTTGAAGGCTGCATGGAAACCCTCCAAATCCAAACCGCGCCCGTCGTCCCATGGATTGCGGGGGGTGAAACCGAACAACATGTCCCGGTCTTCGATAAGCGCTGCGAAATCGTCGTGGATGCGAGCGCCGTCCAGGATTTCCCGGGCATGCACCGCGAACCTGCGCGCATCGTCTTCCCTGCCGGTCAGTTCGCCCGTAAAGGCCAGGTTTTTGAAACCCGTGTTGGCCATGGCGCGACACACACCGCCCAGATTGACGGGACCCTCGATATTGTGGAGCAGGATACTGGTCAGCCGATACATGGGATTCCTTCAAATGCCGTCTCTTCCGAACCCCATGATAACATTCGGCGAAAAAAAGCAGAAAGGCTCCTTGTTTATGACTTTGGTCATACTTGGGCACCATTTATATTACGTATTGTAAAGAGTGAGTGTCCGTGTATAAGGAAGGTGCATCATGAGAAAGCCCGAGCCCTACCACCATTTTACCCAGGACAACGAGTACATCCCCAGAACCCAAAACCCGGCGCTGATGAAGCTGGCCCTTTTTTGCGAGGGCTTGCGAATATCCACGGAGGCACGTAAGGCGCTTTGGCGGGGTCGGGAAATCATGCGCACTCGGGCAGGTTTGGGCAGCGGTCTGGAGTTGGTCCTGCCCGGTGAATTGTATGTGAACGCGCCGGTAGCTGAGCCCTTTTCCAAACATTCCAGGATGGAATTGATTTTTGAGGACGGCGGATTTTTCATTTCCTATCACGATGACACGATGCCGGTCGCCCTGGCTCCGAGGCCCAAGTGGTATGATCGCGTCTGTTCCACCGGCAAGTCCATGCGTCGGGTGGGTACCTTGCAGGGAACCTATCTGGGCATCTTCCCCACTCGTGTCTGCGATTTCTGGAAGGGCAGCAGGCATGATCAGTGCCGTTTCTGCTCGGTGGGATTGAATCTGGGCGCGGACGACGCCGGCGAGAAATCCGTCACCGAGGTCATGGAAGTGGTGGAAGCCGCGCGTGAGGAATGCGGCATCACCTATGTAGATTTCAACACGGGTCATTACGAAGACGAGGGCTACCTGGACGCGCTGGAGCCCTACATCGCCAATGTCAAGCGCGAGACCGGGCTGTTGATCGGCGTGCAAACTCCGCCCCACCACAACCTGGACCGCTATCGCAAGCTCCGTGACATGGGGGTGAATCGGGTCTCCTTTTGCTTCGAAATCTTCGACGAGAAACGCTTTGCCCAGGTCTGTCCCGGCAAATTCCGTGTCTATGGACTCGAGCGCTACCTGGACGCCATCGATTTCTGCGCGCGTCTGGGGCCGGGCACGCTCACCGAACCCTGGGTTGCCAACGGCGAGCTGATTGCCGGCTTGGAACCGCCGCGCTCCACCATGATCGCCGTGGAGCGCCTGGCCATGGTGGGCGCCGTGCCGACCGTCTGCGTCTTCCGCCCGCTGCAAGGCACGGACTTTGCCGATATGGACCCGCCCAAAACGCATGAGATGGTACCCATCTTCCGCCACCTCTACGAAACCTGCATGCGCTATGACCTCCCGATCGGCGTAGCGCCCAATATCCACGTCAGCCTGGTCCTCTTACCCGAGGAATGCTCCTGGCTGAGTCGGCGCGCCGGCACCTGGCCCTATCGTTGGAAGCAAATTAAGTTGGACTTCAAGAAAAAGCTGATGGGTTTCGTGTTCGCGCAGCACCAGTTCAACTATGACCACAAGTTGGGGCCGCCCGTTCATTAGACCCCGGCCGCGTATGCTTCCCCGGGTCATGCAGGGCACCGGCGAAAAGCTTAACGAAAAATAGATTTGACAAGGCCTATCCGTTCCGTGTATTCTTGGCCGGTTCTTGGGGAATCCGTTCCCCGATAAGGAAACAGTGCCGACTTAGCTCAGCTGGATAGAGCGTCTGGCTACGAACCAGAAGGTCGGGGGTTCGACTCCCTCAGTCGGTACCATTCCTCCCAAGAAAGAAGCCGCCCTCGGGCGGCTTTTCTGGTTTTAAGGGTTGGATCACAGGTTCGTCATCCAGATTTTGCGAAAGGCCAGTTGTTCCGGCGTTGCTTGAGGATCGGGCGTCAGGATATGGTACCGGGTGACTTTGCGGCCCAGTTTCTTTAAATTGAGGTCCTTTTCTTCCTCGCCGCGTTTAACGCGGATGGTGTAGTCGGCGCCTGTCGGCAAATCCATCAGCGGTTTCAAGGAGGCTTCCGAGAAGTCGAGACCGAGTTCCCTGCCCTGAATGCCGATCAGCGCGTCACCGTTCTTGAGGCCCATCTCTTTTAATTCGATTTCCGGGCGCCCGATCAGGAGCTTGCCCTCTGCCGATGGAACCAGTTGGTAACCCAAGACACTCTGCTCCTCTTCGTCGGTAACCTCAGGCGTGTAGGTAATGCCCAGTTTGCCGAACATCTCGGCCACGGGCAACGGCTGATTGTCCTTGACGTAGCGGTCAAAGAAGTCGGCGATTTCAGGATGCGTCATCTCCACCAGAATGTCGAAGAAACGATCTTCGGGAAAGGTCTTGTCACGGCCGTATCGCGCCAACAGCCGCAACAACAACTCGCGCAGGCCCGCCTTGCCGTCGGACAATTCCAACAGGCGGATGTCCAGTAAACCGGCCGTCATGGCGCCGCGCATGTAAATATTGGCGAACTGGCGCGCTCCCTCCGGTTCATACGACCGCTCGGCCATATCCACAAGGCTGAAGGATTTATCGAAGTAGCTGTCCATCGTCAGCTTCTCGGTCATCATCTGCAGGTACGCTTCCAGGCTCAAAATCCCGCCGCGCAATCGCAGGATCTGGGCCGCCCATTCAGTGGTGCCCTCGTACAGCCAGAGGTGCTTGGAGGGAATCGGGTCGGCGAAGTTGAACGGGGTAATGCGTTCGCTGTGAATGTTCAGCGGCGTCACGATATGGAGGATTTCGTGAGAAGCAACGGCGAGCAGGCTGCCGTTCAGTTCCTTGCGGTAGTCCTTCTCACTGTAGACGTAGTTGCTGCTCAGGTTATGTTCCCAGGCGCCCATACTGAAATCCTCGAAGTGGAAGAGGAAGGTATAGCGCGGGGCCGGCATCTCTTCCAGGAAATCGTGAACCGCCGGCAGCAGGGTTTGGATGGAATTCAAGATCTCATCCGACTGTGCTATTCCCGTTTTGGAATAGGTGAACACATCCACGAGCATGCCGCCGATTTCGGTGCTTGCATAGCTGAGTTCGCCCAACAGCAGGGGCGAATCCACCGCGTGGTCGTAATTGTCGGCATGCCAGACGCCGTCCTCACCTTCCAAGGCGGTGCCCACCGTCCAGTTTTCGGGGTATTCCAGTTCCAGGCGCAGGGGTCGTTCCTGCATACCCACGGGAAAACCCAGAACCGCGTGCGGGCAGATCTGCACGTGGTCTTCCTCGATGGAGGTACCCGCCATTGGGTAGATGAACTTGCTGCCTTCCGGGGTCTGGTCCCAGGTTTCGTAAATGGTGTAGCGGATCTCGGCCGTGTCTTCCGGTTGCGTCAACTCCCATTGGTTGGTGGACAGCTTCTCGACGGGCAGTTGGTTGCCCGTGTCGTCATAGGCGCCAATTTCATTGACAAAAAGGCCGATGTTCATGGTCTGGTAGGTGCCGGGCGCGGTTTTGGCAAATTGAAGGATCGCGTTTTCCTCGCTCAGGTCGTCCACCCGCAGGGTCACGCTGAACAGGTCCTCACTCCTGTCGCTAACATCGACGATATAGTGAAGCGCCGGTGTATTTGCCTCCGGTTTCACGTGTTCTCGGGCGATATCCTTGGGCAGGCAGGCGGACAGGAAAAGTAGGATAAATATCATGTGACGAAGTTTCATATGCTCTCCAAAAAATGAAATATAGGTCTTTCTGTTTGTGCGTGATGTCATTGCCCAAGCCGGCCGATTAGATTATAGTGTAATGCAATGACCAAGGCGGGGGGCCGGGAATGACGCTACCTACTCAGGAAAAAGAGGATCTGAAAAAATCTCCCTTTACCATCCGCAAGCGCGCTGAATTCCTGGACAGCACCAAGTGGGGCCGAGACTTTGAATGGCATCAATTGGAAGCCCTCTCATCCTACCTGGAACCATACGAAATTCCCACCCGAAAGATTCTCTTTAAAGAGGGTTCGCGCGACGCCTACCTGGCTTTGATCGCCAAGGGCAAGGTGAAGATCCACAAGACCGGCGACAGCGGCAAGAACCGTCGTATCTGCGTCTTGGGCGCGGGCCAGGCCTTCGGGGAGATGTCGCTGATCGACGGCTATCCCCGATCCGCCACCGTGGTTGCCATGGAATCGGTGGTGCTGCTGGTCATGACGCGCGACCGCTTCGAGGAATTGTGCCAGGAGTGTCCGCAACTGGCGGTGAAACTGCTGAAAAAAATTGCCAAATTGATGAGCGAGCGCCTACGCCAAACCAGCGGTATCCTGATCGATTACCTGGACGATAGCGGAAAATAACGTTTTTGTGAGCCAATTTTCCGATGTTTTCCGCTGATTAGAGTAGAGACAGGTGTTTCCTGTTTTAGCTGACAGTGCTGCTTTGGGAGAGATGTATGGCAACAGCAGAAGCCTTCGCTACACCATCCGCGGTTTCGCACGCCTATTGGTTGCAACGACGTTCACGGAAAACCAACCCGGGAATGATCAAACCGAAACCTTCCGGTCGTCTCCGGTACGATACCAGGGCCCTTGCCGGTGCCGTCTACAGTGAAATGCGCGCCCTGGCCAATCGCCTCTTGAATACCGAGAACGCCGGTCATATCTTGCAGCCTACCGCCCTGGTTCACGAGGCCTACGCCCGTCTGATGCAGGACGAACATTCCTGGAATGACAAAGCCCACTTTCTGGCAACCGCGGCCCGCACCATGCGCCGTATCCTGGTGGACTACGCCCGTCGCACCCGCGCCCTGAAACGCGGCGCCGGTGAACAGCACGTTCCCCACAACGAAGAATTACACGGAATCGAAAGCCTGCCCTACCTGGTCGCGCTGGACGAGGCCCTGGACGAACTGAATCGGATGGACCCGCGCCAGGGCCTGGTGGTGGAACTGCGCTTTTTTGCGGGTTTGAATATCGACGAATGCGCTGAAGTTCTGGGTATCTCCAAGCGCACCGTCAGCAACGACTGGCAAACGGCCCGCGCCTGGCTCTACGGCCGGCTCAAGGAAAACGTGGCTTGAACCCGATCCCCCAAATGAAAATGGGTACCGCTTCACAGCGGTACCCGCGTTCAAGCAAGTACACAAAAATGGAGATTGTGCCCTCCTAATATATAACGATTTACTGACATTGTGATCCCCTTTTTTCACCTTTTTTATAATTTTTGCCTGTTTATTACATCTGTAAACATACGCCCGCCGGGAAGCAGGCGCCCTCGTCCCGGCGGAAATCGATGTCGAAAAATGGTTTGAACGGTGATCGGATCTCGTCCCTTAAACGGGACATGTCACTACTGGTTGCGAACCGGGAACGGCGGGCGCTCGGGGGTTCGGGAAGGTGGGTTTTTCTTCAAATCCTCCAAAACCACCTCGATTGCCTTTTCCAGCTGAGAATCGCGGCCGTTGGCAAAGGCGCCGGGCTCCAGCTCTACCTCGATATCCGGCGCTACGCCCTCGTTTTCAACCACATAGCCGTCTTGGGTCCAGATGGCGATATCCGGCGCCGTGACTCCGCCGCCGTCCATAAGCACCGGGAATCCGAGCACGCCCACAAGGCCGCCCCAGGTGCGCTTACCCACCAGGGTGCCCAGACCCAGTTTGCGAAACATAAACGGCAGGTAATCGCCGCCGGAGGAGGAGAACTCGTTGGTGATCATGACCTTGGGTCCCTGAATCGTCGAATGCGGCGCGCGGATATCGCGTCCGTGGCGCGTGGCCCACCAGGCCATGGCGGGTCGACGCAGGTGATCTACGTAGTAGTCGGCCAGCAGCCCGCCGCGATTCCAGCGGTCATCGACGATGATCGCCTCTTTGTGGGTTTGGGGAAAGAAATAACGCTTGAACCAGGCATGGCCGGACCCGCCCGTGTTGGGTACATAGACGTAAGCGGCTCGCCCGTTCGTGGCCTCGTGTACCCGGCGTATGTTGCCCTCGGCCCAATCTCGCAGGCGCAGGTTGTTTTCATTACCGATGGGTTCCACGGTAACCGTGCGTGCATCCTTACCGTCGGGATGCGGTCCAACCGTAATTTCGATCGCCCGACCCACGGTGTGTTCGAAGTAGATAAACGGGTTTTGCGGCACGCGCAGTTCATTGCCCTGCACCGCCAACAGATAGTCGCCCTCGTTTACTTCCACGCCGGGAACGGCCAGGGGGGAACGCAGTTCGGGATTCCAGTTCAGGCCGCCGTAGATGCGAGTAATGCGGTAGCGGCCCTTGTCCACGTCGAAATCGGCGCCCAAGAGGCCGATGGGGATGGTTTTCGTTTCATGCACCCGCTCCCCGCCGGAGACATAATGGTGGCCTACGGCCAGTTCGCTGCACATCCAGCGGATGATCTTGTTGAGGTCGTCACGACTCGCGGCGTGTTGTACGAAGTCCTTATACTTCAAATACATGGCATTCCAGTCGACACCATGATAATTAGTGGCGTAGAAGTAATCGCGATTGAGGCGCCAGGCCTCCCGAAGGATCTGGGCCCACTCCATGCGCGGTACAATGCGAATCTTAACGCGCTCCATGTTCAACTGTCCGCCGACCGCCGATGCCTTGGAGGCGGTTCCGGCAAGATGGGTTTGTCCGTTTGCCTGATACAGCATCTTGCTGCCGTCGTGGGAAACGGCAAAGCGGGTGACATTATCTACCAGGGTCTCCGCTTTGCGATCCTCCAGGCTGTAGCGAGTCAAGGCGCCCGGGGAGGTAATGCCCTCCAACATGCCGGACGGTTTCCGGGTCAGGAAGAAGAGTTCGCCGCTTTTGCCCGCTGCCAAACTGCTCATGTAACCCTCGGAACCGGGCAATACCTGAATGCGGCGATCCAGACCCTCGAAATCGATGACCGTAGCGGTTCCTTCTTTCTGATCCCCGGCTTCCGGCTCAACCGGTTCGTCGATCGTACGCGCCAGGGGTGACGGGATGTCCTTGGATAGAACGGCCATGTAGATGCGATGGCTCATTGTAAAATCGCTGCTGGACTGCGCAAACCAGTCCACGGCCGGCCCCGCGTCTGTAGATGCAAGAAAGAAAAGGTACTTGCCGCTTTTGTCGAATGCGGGACTCAGAACTTCGCTCATGCCGTCAGTGATTCTGGTGGACTTACCGCTTTCCAGATTGTAGACGTAGACCGAACTGATGAGGCCGTCCGGTCGCAAGTCGTAGGCAAGCCAGGCGCTGTCCGGCGAGAAACTGAAGTTGGGCGTGACGCCGTCAGGAGGGCCGTATTCAACCTGCCCGGCCACTTCCACCGACTTTTCGGTCTCCAGGTCCAGAATGCGAATGGACATGGCGTTGTCCGTGTAGGCGATTTTCTTGCTGTCGGGCGAGAATGTGGGCTTGTGGTAGAAACCGGAGCCGTCAAGGTCCAGTTTACGCGGCGGTTTCTTGCCCAGGGGATCGGTGATATGCAGCTTGTACTCGCCGGAGGCATCGGAGAACCAGGCAATCCACTTACCGTCGGGCGACCAGGCGGGGTCTCGGTCATGACTGCCGGCCGATTGGGTCAGGTGACGCGGCTCGCCCTTCTCGGGAGGTACGGTGACGATCTCGCCGCGCACTTCCAAGACAGCGCGCTTGCCGTCAGGCGCAAGATGTCCGTTGCGCACGTATTTGGCGCCGGAAACGGTGCGCGGACGAGTATCGTCCAGGTCGGCGGCAAGGGCGATTTTCAGGCGTTGGTCCTTGCCGGTAGCCGGGTCCAGCAGACGCAGGTAGCCGGCTTGTTCGTAGATGATTTTGCCGTCGCCGGAGGAGGGATTGAGCACGGGGTAATCGTCGAAACGGGTCAATTGATCCACCTGCTTCGATCTGGGATCGAAACGAAACAGGTTGAACTCGCCGGCGCGGTCGGAGGTGAAATAGACCTTGCCGCCAATCCACATGGGGTGGTTATCGTTACAGCCGCCTTCCGGTTTTGGAATCTCCACCCAGGTGTCTTGACCGGGTCGCACGATCCAGATACGCGAGATACGCCCGCCGCGGTAGTTCTTCCACTGGGCGTATGCCTCCTGCAGCGGGGTGTAGGCAATCCGTCGACCAGTTCGGTCGAAGGCGCCCAGATTGGCCGTGGGCATGGGCAGGGGTTGCGGCAGGCCGCCGCCTGTCGATACCAGGAACAGGCGCGAGATTTCGCGGGGCGCAAAAGACAGCCGCGCGGAGCCCAGAAGCACCTGTTTGCCGTCCGGGGTGAAGCCCATGGCGCGATCCGGCTTGGGGTGCCGGGTAAGGCGACGGGGATTGCCGCCGGTAACGGGTACGATGTAGACGTCGACATTGCCGTCGTATTCGCCGCTGAACACCAGGTGCCGACCGTCGGGGGAGAAGGCCGGGTAGTCTTCGCGGCCGATATGCGAGGTCAAGCGGCGCGGGTGTCTGCCGTCGCGATCGGCCACCCAGATATCGCCGGCGTAGGTGAAGGCGATATGGGTCTTGCTGATCGCCGGTTCGCTAAGCATCAGCGTATCGGCAATCTGGCCGGCGTTAGCGGCGGCGCACAGGAAACCAAGCAACAGGATCGAACGATACATCGAGGAACTCCTTTTTCAGGCGGGCGGTTTTTAGGAAATGCCGATCGCGGCCAGGCGGCGCCCCATCTCGGCGCCGAGGGCTTGCAGCGCATTGACGGGACGAATCAAAACTTCAAAACGGGTGATGATGCCCTGATCGTTAAGGGTCACCAGGTCCAATCCCTTCAATTGCAGGTCGGACACCTTTGCGCTGAACTCCAGGGCCCATTCGCCGTCGTCGACCCATTGGCGGTGGTACTGAAAATCCTGGAAAACCTCGCAGACGGTAGCAAGCACCCCTTGTACAGCCCGGCGGCCTTCCTTGGGCGTCCAGGCGAAAGGCGAGTGAAAGGTTGCATCCTCGGCCAACATATTGCCCAGGGCTTCCCAATCCTTGTGTTGCACGATTCGGTGCCATTCTTCCAGGTGTTTGTTCACATTCCCTCCATGGTGTTTGAGACGGTGTTTGATTCATTCTAGCATCAGGGTGCTTGCAGGTCGGCGAATATTTCCGCTGCTGCGCGGAACAAAGCGGCGTGCCGTTGCGGCAACAAGTTGCGGTCCTCCGAGTAGCCGCCGCCCACCACGCAAGCCGTGGCAATGCCTTGCGCGGCGGTTTGTTCCAGGACATAGCGATCGCGGGCATAAAGGCCCTCGTCGGTAAGCGCCAGGCGACCCAGGCGATCGTCGCGGTGCACGTCCACACCGGCATCGTAGATCACCAGATCCGGCCGTTGATCATGGATCAAGCGGGGGAGATGCTCATGCAGTGCGGCCAGGAAGGCATCGTCCCCGGCGCCGTCGGGCAAACCCACGTCCAGGTCGCTTTCCTGCTTGCGAAAGGGGAAGTTACGGGCGCCGTGCATGGAAAAGGTGAACACGCGCGGTTCGTCCTTGAAGATAAACGCGGTGCCGTCGCCCTGGTGCACATCCAGGTCCACGATCAGCACCTTGTTCACCCGGCCCTCATCCAGGGCCAGGCGAGCGGCCACGGCCAGGTCGTTGAGAATACAGAAGCCGGAACCGAAATCGGGATAGGCGTGATGGGTTCCGCCCGCTGTATTGCAAGCCAGGCCGTATTCCAAGGCAAGGCGGGTGGTTTTGACAGTGCCGCCCACCTCGGCACGAACCCGCGTGACCAGATCGGGATACCAGGGCATGCCGATGCGCCGTTGGATCTTATGAGCCCAGGTTCCCTGAACGAAGGAATCCAAATAATCGGTATGATGCACCCGAGTCAGGGTGGCGTCGGAGGCGATGCGCGGGGCGTGGAACTGATCGGGGGAGGCGATGCCCTGATCCAGGAGGTAGCGGTAGAGCATCTCGAACTTGGTCATGGGAAAGCGGTGTTTTTCCGGCCAGATGATGCTGTAGTGGTCGTGATAGACGATGGGTAACGATTGCATGGAGTCCTCGGGAATCGGCACGGCCTCATTCTAACAGCATTGTTTGAGTGGCTGTCATTCACATAAAGGGGCGGTGCCGAATATCCTATTGTTTGTTCAACCGGCCTTGGCGCTTTAATTCCAGCGCGACAAACGGCGCGCGGCGTTCCAGAAAAGCCAGGCTGATGTCGCGGTTCCAATAAAGGAGGGCATAATCCTCTCGTAGCTTGCGACATTCCCTGTCATTCAGGCCCATGATTTCTATGGTTTCAAGAATACGCTTTTTTGCTTGAGCATCGGTCTTTTGTCCCGGTTTGACTTGAAAAGCGACAAGTTCCAACTCAAACCATCCGGGTTCAATTTCAAACGGGTCCAGCACATTGGCGATACAATTCTTGCGACTGTTCATCATCGAACATGCGAGCCTGTAATTGGTCCACTCGTAAATCTGCTGCCAATGTGTGGATTTTGGGAGCATGTGATCAACCGAGGCGCTGCCTGTAACCGGTTCGATATAAAAGCACAAATAAGCGCAGATTCGCCGGTAGGCGGTCAACATTTCCGGCAGAGCCTCCCGCCAATAGGGTGGGAATCGATCGGGCGGGATGTCCTCGGGCTTGTCAGCAATTACCTTCCGCGGTCTTCCATGACGTGTTTCCCTGGAACGTCCGATCATTTCATCAACAGCCAGATTACCCGGCTTACGAACTTTGCTGTCAAAATCAGGCGGCTCAGGTGCCGGACGTACTGGAATCAAGAAGCACCCCGTAGTGCTTCCAGCCAACTGCTCCAGCGGATCCAGAATGGGTTGACATCGCTTAACACGGTTCTCAATTCCCGATCTATTGCTTCCGCTGTTTCCAGGTCAGCTTCCTCTTGAGAAAGGATGGCATACGCCTCATGAAGAGCCTGTTCGGCCTCCAGAGCAACGGGCTCTTCGATACCGAGAAAACCGAGCCAATTGGATGCATCGCCCAAACGACGCCAGCGTTGCTGTTCCAGATAGACAAAACCGTTGCGCTCTTCGAAAGCCCAAATGCTGTCTTGTTCGGAATCGAATTCCGGTTCAGCCGAGGCAAGCACCAGCGGAGAATGGGTTACGGTCAGCAATTGGACGGAAGTTTGCTTCTGATGCGTCAGTGCATCGGCAACTTCCAGAAGCGCTCTCAAAATGGAGCGTTGCCAACGCGGATGTAAATGGGCCTCGATTTCGTCCACCAGAAAAACGATGTTTTCGACCGGTTTCCTATTGGTCAATTCAGCGGCGGCAAGGTGTTCCTGCCAGGCCCAGACCAACAAATAAGCAAGGGCAATGATGCGCCGTATACCGGCGGAGGTATGAACCACCGGGACGGTTTGTCCATAGGGCATGATCAGCGTTGGAAAATCCCGAGCATCGTCGAGATCGATGCGCATGGGTTCGCCGATAGCCAGGGCCTTGTCGCCTGGTGGAGAGAGGCGAGTAATCACATGTTGCAACTGGTCAAAAGCTCTATTTCTTTTTCCCTGCCAGGTGGTCCAATCGCGGATAAGGCCGTTACATAGCGGCTTGCCATTGACTTCCAAACCTTCCCAAACATCATCGGCCTTGAACCGATAAGCTGCCGGCCCGCTGTCGCCGGCCTTACGACCGGTGTTGCGCGCCGGGTCCCAAACTGAAAAGCCGCCGTCTACCTGGGCATAGATAACCAGACAAGGTGCACCGCTCTGATCTGCATCGACAGGCCAGGTACGTGTTTCCCATGTGAAAATACTGGAGCGTATTTCGCCCGATGCCAGGCAGTAGGAAATCCGCGGGGCGGCTTTCGGGTTGCGATGAGGCGCGGCCGGACGGCCGGACCATGTCCGGGTCAGGGCCCACCATGCCACATCCAGCATAAAGCTTTTACCCAGTCCGTTATCGCCGGTGATGAAATTTAGCCTTGGCTTCAGTTCCATTTCCAGCGCCGAGGCGGGGCCGACATGTTGTAACGCCAATGAGCCGAGCAAGAAAACCTCTCTCCTGACATGGTCTAGAGTATTATAGCAATAGTTCCAGCCTTATCATCCATGGAGTTATTGAGAGCCGGGGTACTTGAAACAGCATATTCTTAATCCACCCATCCTCTGATTTATCGAAGATTGATTCATCATCGTCTTTTCTTTTGGCTCAATCGTTGTTATGTTGACTGTCGCATGACAGCGATGCGTGCCTAGGAGAAGCGAAGATGGTTAAACTTTGTATTGCTACCGCCTTGTTACTATTGATGGTGGGTTGCCACAGTGTGGATTCCGGAACATCGCCCAGTTTCAGTAGTTCCAATTTTTCGGTGGTTGCCTTGAACGAATCCCAAATCCAGGTCTCCTGGACGCCCGGGGCCGATGATTTACTGCCCTCCTCTGAATTGAAATACCGTATCTGGTACGGGACTACCGTGGACACTACCGGGGCGCCCAATATCGTCACCGACGCCGGCGCGCTTTCTTGGACCTTGACCGGATTGGAGGCCGCGACAACCTATGAGGTATTGGTCACCGCTTACGACTTCGGTCAGGACAGTGAGATCCCCGAATCCAATGCGACCAAATCGGCGACGACTAGCGCGGCCGGGGAGGGCACATTCGACGGACCGCTGACCTTCGATCTCAGTCAAACACCCACCGGGTTGATCACCGGAAGTGTCCAGACCAACGGCACTTACATCGGCGTCCTGGCCAATGACCGCCTGGACTGGTATTTCGTCGAAGGAAACGAGATCAAAGAATTCAACGACGAGGACATCGATCTGGAAACGGCCATCGATCAGGCCGCCCTGGTAAAAACCCGCACGGGCACCACACCGGACGATTTATTTTTGGTGACCGCCACGGGGCTTCGCCACTACGAGAACAGTACCAACGACGGCTTTGAAAATACGCCCTTTACAGATTTCGAAGGTGTGCCGGAGCCCGACAGCATGGGCTTCATCTACACTGCGGACGGCATCATGGATCTGGTTTATTACCTGGATGCCGGCGGGATCGTGCGTTTCTACGATTACGATGAAACCGCTACCGATCAAGCAGATCGGTTCACAGAAAAAGCTACCTACAATCTCGGCGCCGTCAATGTGCAGTTCCGGGTGGGCGACTTCGACGGCGATGCCGCGACCGATCACGATTACGGCATTGTCTACCTGCAACTCAACGAATTGTGGTATGTGCAGGGCGATGCCGATTTCAATTTCGAAGCCCGTGAAGAAATTGCGACCATCGACCAGTTCACCCAGACCGTAAAAGTGTTGGTAGACGGCCAGGTAACCAACGAAGACCAGACCATCGACTACAACAGCAGCACCATGACGGCCACCTTGGAAGTCTTCGCCAGGGGGAGCACCGATTCCGATTTGGACATCCACATCTTCTTCCGCGATGAGAGCAACGACCTGTCTCAGTTGTACGTCTACACCGGTAATACCGCCGGCACATTTGACGACGCCACGGTGAAGAATTACGACCAGATCACCTACAACTTCGTCGATTTTCAGGACGCCGACGGCGCCAACGGTTTGGATCTGGTCGCGCCCCAGGATGCGGCCAACAATGTGGCCCTGCACCTGGACGCGAGCGGCGGTATTGACAAGGCGGAAGGCTATTACGGTTACGGCGGCGATGACCTGGTAACCTACGCGGTCTTCGGTCAATTGGACGGCAGCAACCGCTCCGACCTGGTCATGACCTCCGGTCAAACCCTCAGCGTCCTGCTGTGGAACGAGTAACCTTCTTCGGCCCGAGGAGGATGCATGCGGCGCCTGGCCATTTCCCCCTGTCCCAACGATACCTTCGCGTTCTACGCCCTGATTCATGGCAAGACCGATCTGGCCGAGATTCCCCGGGTAAGCTATGCCGATATCGAGGAACTGAACCGCCTATGCTTTCAGGGCGATATCGATTTCTGCAAGATCAGCTTCGGCGCCTATCTGCACCTACGTGACCGCTTTACCCTGCTGGAAGCGGGCTCGGCGCTTGGTTTCGGTTGCGGCCCCCTGGTGGTTGCCGCGAGGGACATTTCGTTGGACGTCTTGAAAACCAAACGCATTGCCATCCCCGGACAACATACCACCGCCGCCATGTTGTTGCGGCTGATGCTGGGCGCGGAGTTGAATACGGTCGAGATGGTTTTCGACCGCATCATGCCCGCCGTCGCCGCGGGTGAAGTGGACGCCGGCTTGATCATTCACGAATCCCGTTTCACCTACGCGGGGCACGGCTTGGTCAGTTTGGTCGATTTGGGTGACTGGTGGGAACGGACAAGCGGGCACCCCATTCCGCTCGGCGGCATCGTGGCCCGCAAGGATCTCCCCGCCCAGGAAATCGCCGCCTTCGATCGCGCCCTTACCCAAAGTGTCGATTATGCTCGGGCGCATGCCGCGGAAACGATGCCCTTTATGCAAAGCCACGCCCAAGAGATGGAGCCCCGAGTCATGCAAAGTCATGTCGACCTATACGTCAACGACTACACACGGGCCCTGGGTGCACGTGGTCGGGAGGCGATCAACTACCTGGTCGAGGTGGCCCGGGATAAAGGTCTTCTTGATTGAATCCGCTCCAAGAATCGCAAGCCTCGTTGTAACGGCGGCTTGGCTTGTCTCACTGGGTAATGTGAAACCAGTCACCTATAATCTGCTTGTCTTTTTTCCCGAAAATAACTAGTATTAGGGAACCAGCTAGAAGGCTTCGGCCGTGAAAGGCCATCGATCTCGCGAAATTATTTGGTTGCGTATTTGCCCTGCTTCATTCGAATCATTGGTCGATTTGTCGATAGTTCTTTCGATATTAGGTCGTAGGCCGGCTGTACATTACTACTAGGAGAAGAAATATGAAAAAGGAACTGAAGAAATTGGAAGTTACCAAACTGGATCGCATCCACAAAGTCGTCGGCGGCGCTGTTGCCGAATTGGAAATCGACCGGGACTGCATCGTTTGCGGTTTGGGCGGCCCCATCCTGACCGGCGGCGGCCATTAATCGTCGCCTCGTCATGAATTTCTTTACAGTTCACACCCGACGGTCGGGGCAATTGGATGCTCTGATTCAGTCGGGTGCCGATTGCCTTCGTAATTCGCGCGCCGTGGTCGGCGGCGATGACAGTTTCTCCAACACGACCGGAGAACGCATCGTCCTTGGTCCCGGCCGCGATTAACCTTCCCCCGACGCTACTCTATCGAAGATTCCAAGGAGACATCTTATGAAGAAGTTAGAGCTGAAAGGCGCCCAAAAGCTGGAGCGCATCCACAATATTCTGGGCGGCCTCGAAGCCACCGCAACGACCGACATCAAAATCGATGACATCGACAAGCAATGCCTGGTTTGCGGTCTCGGTGGTCCCATCATCACCACCGGCACCGGCGATACCTGCGGCAGGGGCTAAGCCTTTCCGTTGCGGCGGGCTCTCGGGCCCGCCTTTTACTTTATCTATGAGGTTCCCGCATGCAAACACAAGTTGAAAGCCGCCCCATTCTGGAAAACCGTGAGGGTCGTCCCCTGGTTGCCTTTGCTTATGAAGGTTGCAACCCCGACCTGCTGGAAAAAATTCTGCCTCTGATCGATATCCTTGAACTTCCCCCCGACAGTTTCGGCAACGGCGAAAACGGCAAAATTACCTTTGTAGAGCCCGGAATGGCCCAGATCGACCACGCCCTGGCCGCCGGTAAACGCATGATCATTCACGGCATCGGCCTTTCCATGGGCTCCTACGACGGCATGCACGAGCCCTATCTCAACTTTTTGGACGCTTTCCTGGAACGCGTGCCCGCCGTCTGGCACAGCGAACATCTGGGCTACACCCGCGTCCACGGCGATTACCTGGGCACCATGCTGCATCTGCCGCGCACCCGCGAGGTGCTGGACATGATCTGCGATCGCGTCATGGCCATTCAAGACCGCTACCAGATCCCCTTCCTGGTGGAAAACATCGTGCGCCTTCTACCCGACGAGGATAACGAATTCACCGACGCGGCCTTTATCAACGCCATTTGCGAGCGCACCGGTTGCGGTCTCCTTTTGGACGCCTACAACCTGGAATGCGAGATCTTCAACAACCGTTTGGATATCGACGAATTTCTGGCCGAAATCAACCTGGCCAATGTGCGCGAAATCCACGTGGCCTGCGGTTACGAACACAAGGGTTTCCTGTTGGACGTACATTGCCTGGGTTTGAAGCAGTCCACCCTGGACCTGGCCGAACGCATCATTCAAGGCAGCGGCGGCACCGTGGACGTGCTCACTTACGAGCTGCTTTCCCAAGCCATACCGCGTATGGGCCACGACGCCATTATCGCCGAAATGAAGCGTTTGAACGAGGTGTGCAACCGCCATGAGCAGTGAGTTACAAGCCGTTCAAAACAGGCTCTACGACCTGATCCGCGACGATACCCCGGTTCGCGACGACGACCCGGACTATATCAAACAGGTAGCAGGCACCCCCAATATCGCTATGCTGCGCGAGGTTTCCAACTGGTGGATCGGCTACAACCTGGAAACCGGTTGCCCCTACACGCATAAGCTGATGCGGCGCCTTGACCTGTGGTACAGCACCCTGGAAGCCGAAATGTACACCGGCGTCAACGAGGCCCATATCCCCACCCTGGCCGACCGTTTCCTGGGTCTGATGAGCGATCACAAACACCCTATGGTCGCCGCCCTGGCCAAATTCGAACGCGCCCTGAAACGCATCAAACGCGGCGACAAGCAAACCTATGTCACCGAATGGCAGCACAACCCCTACGAACTCCTGGCCGCCGTCATCGATAAAACCCCGTTGGAGGATGTCTCGGAAGGGAACTTCCAAACCGAGTTAAGCCTCGAAATCGAAGGTCTCTTTACGGCTTACGCCCTGGAACCGAAAGACTGAATACGCCCGCTAAACCTCTTTCGCGTGGTTCTCGACAACCTTCTTGACCTCGTCCATTTCCTTTTCGGACAGGATCTGTTTGGCCGAGGTGGTGTTGACGAACAGGATATCGCCGATGCCGTCGTAGCCGTCAAAGACCTCGATACCCTTGCGCTTGATCAGCTCGAGCCGCATACCGCGCACCACCAGGTCGGCCTCGCGCGAATGGCTGTTGATCAGGTCGCGCACCCGGCAGCCCTCCGTCATGGGAATCACGCGAATATTGCGCTCCGAAATGGGCAAACGGCCCGCCTGGATCAGGGTGCGCAGCTTTTGGCGCTCCTCCTTGATGCGGTGCTCCGGCCAGGTGGCGAATATCTTCAGGAAACCGCCGCGCCACTCCGGTGAGCCCAGGATGATATACCCGGTCAGAATCATCAGGTTGGCGTTTTCATAATCCTGGGGCGTCAACCAGACATGTAATTCACGTCGATACCCGAAGCGGCGTTCCGCGCTGCCCAGGACATAGATATCGAAGTTGGAGGTAGGCAGCAAGTTCAAGTCACCCAGCATGGGCTCCAGGCGTGCGGGTTCACGCTTGGGGTATTCGAACAGGATGCCGTTGTTCTCGTGCCCGGAAATACCGGGCAACTGAATCACCTGGCAGATTGCCGTGGTATAGGACGGACTGACCAGCGTATCCACGAACACCCGCCCCCGGCTGGCCCCCACCAGGCGGATCAACCGGTGCCTGCACGCTTTGGCTTCCCGCTGGGTTTTTTGCGACAAATAACCGCGGATGAAATGGATATAGGTGCCGAAACCGTGGTGATGGGCCATCCAACGAATCAAGTCGAAGGCGCTCTGGCGCTCGAAGCTGTCGCTGGAGATGCCGACCACGGAGGGACGCCAGTTCACCTCGCCGCGGCTCTGGTGGCTGCGTTGCAGGAACAACTGGAGGTTGCGGCTCACCTGGAAGATAACGCCCTGCATAATGGCCGAAAGACCGCGCTTCTCCGGGTTGGTGGCGCTGAGGGTGAAATAGGTGGCGCCCATGATGATCGCGGCCAGGATGGCGTAGGTCGTGTTCATTTCGAACATCAGCCAGCCGCAGGCGATCGCTCCGAACAGGGAGAGATACCAACGCGATTTGAACGAGGGCCGATAACTGGGGTCGCCCGCAAAATGTTCCAGGAAGGAGATCAGGCAGATGGAGCCGTAGGTCACCATAAAGAACATGGAAATGATCTCGGCCACGGCGTTGACATCGCCCACCAACACGAAGGCAATGCCGATGGCGCAGGCGACGATGGAACCGTTCACCGGTTCACCGCCCTTGTTTTCACGGGCGAGCCAGCGGTTGAGAGCGGGCAGGGGCAGCAGGCCGTCATTGCCGATGGCCTGCAGGGTTCGCGGCGCCACGATCAAACTGCCCAGGGCGGAGGACAAGGTGCCGGCGGCCAGACCGATGGGAATGATGGGCCCCCAAACGGCAATCTTGCTCATGATCAACTGGTCGGCGTCCAAGGCTTCCGGCGTGGCGGACACGGCCAGCTTCAAGCCGATGAGCGCATAGATGATCATACCGGCAATCGTGGCGGCCATGGTGCCCAGCGGGATCGCCCGCTTGGGGTCGCGCAGGTCGCCGGACAGGCCCACGCCCGCGGCCATTCCGGTGAACGCCGGGAAGCAGATGGCGAATACGTACATAAAGTTGTCGGGGTCTTCCAGGCGGCGGCTGAGCATGTAGAACATCTCCCCACCGGTTTCCGGGGACGGCGCCTCGCCCATGAAGAAAAAGACCAGGGAAAGGAACAGCAGGGTAACCACCACGTAGAGGATCTGCATGCCGATGCGCGCGCCCTTGGTCAGCATAACCCAGGTCAGCAACAGCATGGTGGGCACGGTCACCAGTCGCTTGTCGGCCAGTTCGAAGTCGAACCGCGCCTCCAGGAAACCAAGAATGGGGTCCAGGCCCTCGGCAAAGGCAATCACGTAAAACGCGGCGCTGATGGCCTGGGAGAAAAACAGGCCGATGCCGATGGAACCGCCCGCAATCAAACCGAACGACCGCGAAATGATGTAGTAGACGCCGCCGCCTTCCACCCGTTGGTTGGTGGCGATCTCCGACACGGCCAGCGCGGTGGGAATGGTAACCGCATGACCCAGGAAGATGATTAGCATGACGCCCCAGAAACCGGTATGCGCCACCGCGTAACCGAAGCGCAAAAACATAATGGCGCCCAGAATGGTGGAAATGGACGTCAGAAAAACCGGCAGGGTGCCGAAACTGGGTGGCGTTACTTTGTCAGCAGCTCTCATGAATGCCTCTCGACGGCTTACCATACCAGAGAATGACGCCAACCAACAGACCCTTATCCGGGTAAACCCGAAAGCCTCATCGAATCAACAAGCGGCGCCAACCTCTGCATGACCGGACCAAGGCTCGTCAAAACGGGGACGCCCCAGAATCCAACCCACGCCGGGCCGGTAACATGCTAGATTGAAGGCAGCAAGTATGGGAGGCGTGACTTGGCCGCAACACAGCGCATTTTGATTTGTGACGACGAACCCGCGATCAGAAAGACCCTGGCCGAGATTTTGGAAGATGAGGACTATCAGGTAGAAACGGTGCCCAACGGCGAATCCCTGATCAAGGCCCTGCATCGCTCGGACAGCCGCGTGGACGCCATTCTGCTGGATGTCTGGCTGCCGGGCATGGACGGCGTGGAAACCCTGAAGCAGATTCGCGAGTTGGGCTACCAGACCCCGGTCATCGTGATTTCCGGCCACGCCACTCTGGACGCGGCGGTTCAGGCCACCAAACACGGCGCCTTCGACTTCCTTGAAAAACCCCTCAACCTGGACAAGGTTGTCCTGACCCTGGCCAATGCGCTGGAGAAGAAACGCCTGGAAAAACGCTTCGCCGGCTTGGAAGCGCAACTGCCCACGGTGCAGATGGTGGGCTCCGGCCCGGCCATTGCGGCGCTGAAGGAAGATATCGAAATGGCCGCGCCCAGCAAGGGCCGGGTGCTCATCCTGGGCGAAAGCGGCTCCGGCAAGGAACTGGCCGCCCGCCTGATTCACGAGCGTTCCAACCGCGCCGCCGGCCCTTTCGTGGAGATGAACTGCGCGGCCATCCCGGAAGAACTGATCGAATCGGAAATGTTCGGTCACGTCAAGGGCAGCTTCACCGGCGCCCAGGCAAACCGGGCGGGCAAGTTCGAACTGGCCGACGGCGGCACCCTGTTCCTGGACGAGATCGCCGACATGTCGCTGAGCACCCAGGCCAAGGTCCTCCGCGTGTTGCAGGAACAGCGCTTCCAACCCATCGGCTCGGGCAAGACCATCCACGTGGATGTGCGCGTGATTGCGGCCACCAACAAGGAACTGGAAGCGGAAATCGCGGCGGGCCGTTTTCGCGAGGATCTCTACTTCCGCCTGAATGTGATCCCCCTGCGCATGCCGCCCCTGCGGGAACGCGCCGAGGACCTGCCCGAACTATGCGCCCACTTCACCGGGGAATTCAGCCGCGCCTACGGTCGGGAACAACCGCGCTTCACCGACGAGGCCATGCAGTGCCTCCAGAGCTACCGCTGGCCGGGTAACGTGCGCGAACTGCGCAACATCATGGAGCGCCTGGTCATCATGAGCCGCAGCCCGGAGATCGACGTGGCCCGCCTGCCGGAACAGGTGCGCGGCCGACGCCGGGACGGTTTTTCCTTCCGCAACTACGATTCGCTGAAGGAGGCCCGCGAGGATTTCGAGCGGCGCTACATCGAGTTCCAGCTGAAGCGGCACGAGGGCAATATCACCAAAACCGCCGAGGCGCTGAAGCTGGAGCGCAGCAACCTTCACAAGAAGATCAAGGCCTACGGTATCGAAAACGAGTGAGCCCGCTTACTTCCCCGCGTAGTTGGGGGTCTGCGTCTTCGCCAGTTTGATCCACTCGACATCCAGGGTCTTCTGGTTGATGATCATGCGACCGGTGAAGGGTTCGGCAATCACGATGTCCTCGCCCAATTGGACGGGCGCGCACTGGAAGGTGTAGACCGCTTTGTCACCCTCCTGGGAAGCCAGGGTGAAATCGGCGTTCACGGCCATGGACAGAATGTCCTCCGCCTTCAGGGGGAGCGTGTCTTCACCGCCTTCAACCTGGGCAAGTTCCCAGCGCAAGACGGCGCCGTTACGGCCTTCATGAGCGGTGACGTCGAAATGACGCGCCGCACCGTCGGTTTCCATGGCCAGGACGGCCAGTTCCAGAGGAGGCATGTTGGCGGCGAAATAATGATCGCCTTTCGCCATATAAGCGGCCACGTTGATACCCACGGCCAATGCAATCACAAGCGCAATCCGATAAGTCAAAACCAGTACTCCATGGAGCCGTTTGAACCGGTCACGGTTCTTTCAATTCCCTGGCAAGCGTCGTGCCAGGCGAATGGAAAACAACGGGTATCGGCATTTCATTCCAGATACGCTGCCTACCTGGAAAAGCCCTGAATGCAGAAAAGAAGTGGTGATGTCTTAGACAGGGCCATAAGCCCGGTCGACATGACCGACGCACCATCTTACTCGAAAACCAATAAAAAAGCCGGCTTTTCTTGACGAACGACGACAAAATGGCCGGACTTCCGCGCCGGCGGCCGGTCGCATTGTCTTTTTTTAAGGACAGAGCGAGACCTTTTTTATCACGATTCGTAAGACCCGACCGCTTCACCGAAACTGACAGGGGGATTGGGCATGGTCATGCTCGGGTACGATGTTGTTTTTTCTAAAATCCGGTACTCCTAACAGCTTCGGGTATGGTGCCTCACCTGGGAAAATTTCATATCACAGCCTGTAATCGAATGATGTCTTTCCGGTTGTGGTAACATTTGACCATGGACTCCGCACCCTGTTTCGTCATTGCAGAGGAACCAATCCGTCAGTAAGGAGTGGTCACTATGAAACGCGCTTTTTTTCTTGGCCTGATTTTTTTGATTTCTGTGTCGGCGACAACAGAAACGACCACGGCAGAAGGGGTATCACGGGAAGTGAACGCCTGGGGAGAATGTCGAAATATACAAGGCGATTGCATCCCTCCGCCGCAGTTCAGACGGGGTTTATAAACTTGCGCTATGGTCTGACCTCGGATACCTGCCACTTGGCGGGATCGAATCGATAGCCAATCTTTCCGTCAGTACCGCCGTAAAGCCCATATCGTCCTAAATATCCTGGGATGTCTTGGGAGTGCTCCACTTTTAAATCGTCGGCAAGAAAATAGATGCGCGTTGTTTTACCGTCAAGGTTTTCAACCGCTACTTGAAACCCTTCTCCGGTTTTGCCAAAGCCTACAATCCGATGATGGGACGTGTACCAGTCGAAGGGTTGCCCGTAGGTGAAACGACCGGGATAGGGCTTCCATTCGATATCGAGCCTGTGTCGGCCGCTCTCTTCGCCATTGAATGAGGTGACAACCGGCTCAAGGGGAGACATGGCGTATTTGGTTTTGCCCTTGATGACCAACCATGCTTTCTTGATATTCGGGTCTATGACCTTGGGTCGATAGAAGGCCCCGCTTTTCCCGGAAATGTTCCGTTGTTTCACCGTGATTGGAACGAAGAAATCGGTGTCTTTGGCCCATACACGTGGTCCGGCAAAGATCTGGTCTCCATGCATGCGAAAATAGGGCGCATAGTATTTGGGTAGTGAGGTGACTCTTTCCTTCCCGCGATCCACCAACGCGATGCCATATTCCGGGTGCCCGATCCATGAAATAAGATATCCGCCTGGAACCGGGCAGGCGGCAGAGATTTCGTCCTTGGTGCGGTATTCAAAAACCAGATCACCTTTGAGGTTGTAATGGGCAAAGCCATGATCCTCATCTATGTCAAAAAGAATGACGTGCCCACTTTTGCTGGTGATGAAATCCCAAGGCTTCGCGTCCGGTATCTCTTTTAAATGGTACTGAGAGAAAACGAAAAGAAAAATAATCATCGCCGGTTGATCCTTGGCGGTGGGTGGAAATCCCACCGTGATTCTTTCCCTGGGTACACGTAATAATCCAGATTATCTTCACCGGGAAAGTAGGCTCTGCCTTCCCAAACCATCTGCCGTACTGGAATTGTTACCAGGAAGGTGCTGGTTTTCAATTTGATTCGAGGTATGTCGCCGTCGTAATCAACCGCTACGATGATGCCTGTCCAGCTTCTCTCTGACAAGTTGAGGGTGAAACTATCCGTGATCGTGATTATTTGCCCTGGGCTGTAGATGGTATCCGTGCACTCAAACTCACCGGTGCGCCATGAGAATGCTTTGATTTCCGATTTCCGGATAGTCAGAGGGGTTGAAAAAGCAATGACGACAGCGTCTTTCGAAAGGAAGGCCAGCAACAAACAAACGATAAATGCCGAACTTCGCCAAAGCCGGGTGGCCCAGCGCCGTGGTTTTCCAGTGGCCACGACTTGTGGCGCTACTGTTTCTGATTGATCGATACTGTCAATAACCTCTTCACTGTCTTTCTCTATATCAGAGGCCAAAATGGGTTCCGCCAATATGGGGTACTTCTCATGGGCAAAAGCGAGCGCCTTTGTCGTATCGATTCTCTTCACGCCGTTGCTGATAACGAGAAATTCAGCGTGTTTGTTAATAGATACCCGGATCATGGATTCCATGGCCCTTCTGGGATCGATCGTGTTTTCATACCAATCGAAGTGATCACGAGCCACGCGTGTAACTTGAGCGTAGGTCAAGAATTGATTGGGCGCAAGCAATCTAATGATAAGGATATATCTCGGTGTCAACCCTGTCTCCTGTCAATTAAGAAAAGCTTACATCATTTTGGGCGACTTTTAAAGCACGTTATGGTTTCCTAAATGACTCATTTATCAACTCCCTGAAGATCGTTTAGCGTGAGGCGTACAGGTAACAGAAATAGGCAAATTTACGGGTGTGCGAATTGACTAAGCCGATCAAAGTTTACAATCACCAACTTTACTGACTTGGTTCATTATTCACCTCACTAAAGGCTGCCTTCTGCGCACATCTTGGTATGGTTTTGCCGTCTCTTTGCCTATCTGAACCTTGTATTTTGCATTTCTTTTCCAAAAAATGACCCTGCTGAAAAAACTGGGCGATGGATCAATCTTGATTTTTCTTGCTGCCCAAACCACGGTAGGACGGAAAATCGTGCAAGCAAATCTGAATGAATTGGCGGACCAATTAGAACCTGAATCGGCCTACAGCATCGGCGGTTTGGTGAATCTGGCCGTGACGCAAGGCTTGATTCCAAGAGTAGACGCCCAACGCTTTCATGTTTTGGCCGGCCGTCTGATTCATGGGTTGCCGGCGCAAACCACGGAATCGCCACATGGCATACCGATCGATGCGTGGTACGGCGCTACCTGGGCAACCAGGCTTAGGGATTTCATGATATTCCAGCCTGATGAAATGATGTTGAGACGGGTTGACCCTAGATGGGGCCGCGATCAATTACTTTCCCAAAATAATGGCGTTTTCCTATTCAAGGAAATCAGTTCTTTGCTAGATGTCAGTTCCGTCGTTCTCAAGAGAAGAGCGGAGGAGATCGCGGCTAGAGGGCAAAACCCTTGGGATGTGATGGGGGCCAAGAAGCTTTGGAATAATTGGCTTATTCGGATCAAGGTGTTCGGACCTTACTGTAAGCGTCATTTAGTCTCGAAGATAACGCGAGAACTGCCGGACGATGGCAATGAATTGCTTGAATCGACCGGCCTCTTCCTATTGACGGCGGTTTGTGAGCGGCTGCCTTTCACCGCACAACAGATCAGATATCAAGCCAAGAAACGGGGAGAGCGCTCTCGCTCGGAGATCGGTGTTTGGAAAGATCAGAGTGTTGGGAGCTATGTCTGTGACATGGGCATTTTTAGTAAATGGATCAAGAATGCATGGGGCCGGGGGACGGCTGAGTCGAAGTGACGTTTTGAACTTTGAACCTCACGGCCCGACCAATCAATCCTTGACAGTTGTGGATCATACCGGTCACAAAGCTGGCCGGGTTATTTATCATTCGCGAATAAATATTTTTCGAATACCCTATTACGGACGTGTGTCTTTTTCTATTGACTGTGACTCTTTTTGCCCGCAAGATACCTCTATCATCCCAGTCTCCAGTCGAAGCGATGCTGTTTTTACGGCAAACCGGCCGACCGAAGGCTTTCTGAAACACAAGGACTAACCCATGATTCGCTCCCTATACGCCGTACTGCTGTTGCTTTCCATCTCCTCCTGCCGTAAAGCCGACCTGCCGGACCCGGCCCGACTCGATTTGCACGATGTAAGATCGGTGACCCTCAAATCAGGAGATCAGGACATCCTCATGGTCACCGGTTTTCAGTACACCCCCGAAGAGTTCCTCATCGTGGATCTGCTGTATGCCAAACAGGCGTTTGCCTTCGACCATGACGGCAACCTGAAATACCTGATCGGGCGGACCGGTCAGGGGCCCGGCGAATATTCCTTTGCGGGAGGTATTTACAAGAGCGGTGGCTTGATTCACCTGGGCACCGGAAGCATGCAGCAAAATATCTATGACGCGGACGGCGTCTTTATCAAGAAGGTCGACGTACCGGCCAAGCTCTCTTCCGGTTTCTACTGTGAAGGTCCCGTGCCGGGTTCGGTTTTCACCACCAATTACACCCGTTATGCCGACAACTCCCTGTTTCTGGTAATGCCGGACGGGCGGGTAACCAAAGAATTCGCTCCCATTGACGACGACTTCGGCAATGCTTTCGATACCTTCTTCCCACAAGGAGGCATCTTTCGATCGGGTGATCAGTTGGTTCAATACTCCAACCACCGCTATGAATTGATCTTCCGTAACCTCGACGGCGTCGTAACCAACCGGGTCAAACTGGCTAGTCGGCGGTACGTAGAGCCGGACTACAAAAAAGCCGCACGTGTCGGGGGCATCGAGGAGGAACGCGCATTCCGCCGAACCTTTACGCTTTTTTCCGGCTGCTATCCCTGGAAAGAGGGGTATGTGACCGAACTTCGCAGGTCCGTCGACAAGTCCACCACCAGGGGGATCATCGAATTTTGGAATCGAGAATTCGAACAAATGGGTTGGCTGGAGGCACCGGAGGAACAAAAGCTATTAGGTGTAGTGCCGGAAGACCGAACGCTTATCTTCTTTTCCGCCGAGAACGATGCTTCTCGGCTCATTTTCAAACAGGCAAGAAAACCCATTTAGGAGGCAGCCATGAAAAAACTGTTACTGATCCTCTCAGCCATCGCTCTGATCCTGCTCATCGTCCCGGTATCACCGCCCGCAACGGCGGAAATCACGGCCACCAACAGAGACCCCCATTCCCATTACGAGGGCGGCATCACCGTTTGCTATAACACCATGACCCACAAGTGCGGTGAACGGCAGCCACCGCCCAGGTAGGCATTTGGCAACACATCGGTCCCGCGATTGTAGCTGAACCAATGGCCTAACCTTGGCAAACAGCAGGCTTGAACGCAACACCGAGCAATCCCCGCGCAATGAATTCCAGCGGAAGCTGCGGGCCGATTCCGTTCGAGCCATCCGCTGCCTGCACTCAGTTATCGAGTACCTGTCCTAGACAAAAAGGTTTGCTGTTTTAGCAAATTTCAGTAGATTGAATCTTATCTAGGAAATTTGTCCTGTGCTATAATATTGCGCCTTCTTTTTATATAACCCTACTTAGCACTCTGGAGGGTACGATGAAAAGTTTACTATTCTTCTTTATCATGGTGGCCCTGGTTGGTCCCCTGTGGGCTGCTGAACTTACTTCCAGCACGACCACCATCACAGCCGGTCAGAAAAAACAGCCCGCCGGGGCCTTGATCCTGACCATCGATGACGACGATTTTCGCACCGTCGACCCCACCAACCCAGCCTATATCCAATTTTGCTTGCCCGAGGGGGTCAAACTGGATCAGACCCTGGTGGGACCCTTAGACAATCCCATCAACCTGGGCGCCAGGCTCAACGCACCCGGAACCGCCCTCGAATTGGCCCTGGCGTCCGATGCCGTTCAACTGGTCCGCTTCGTGGATGGCGAGCGGTGTTTCTACCTCAAGGTCAACCAGAATACTAACTTATGGCTGAGGCCTGTTGGCGGCAGTCCCACAGATCCCACAAGGGCACCGAATTTGGATGCCACGGTTTCCTTCGGTATCGGCTTCTCGGACGTCATCGGCAGCGCGTATGGTTTCGAGAATACCGACGCTGGTACGGGCTTTCCCGTCTCCACCCCGATCGTACTGGATGTGTCCCGGTTTTGGGTGCTTACCAAAGTGAGGCTGGTATTCACCAGCTATATGGAGGGCATCAACCTGGACCCGCTCACAGCCACCACCCCTTGGCCGGCGCCCGTGTTCTTGTCCCAAGACCTCTTGCCGGTAACGGTCGACAACTGTCCCGCCATCGCACGGACCACCTGGTTCGGTGGGGCGCCTTTCCCGTTCAAAAAATAAACCCATGACCGAGGCCGGGTTGTGTCCGGCCTCGCCTGCTCCCGTCCCGATGAGTTTGATGTGGATCTTCTTGTTTTACACGATCCGGCCGGGTAGTTTGAAATTGCCGGTCTCCAGATCGGTGTAACCCCATTTCAAGCGCCTTGACTCGCCGTTACGCATGCCGAGGAACAGGCTGATCAGGTAGAGGCGCATGGCCATGCGCATGCCCGACACCAATGATTGCCGGCAGAGAAAGCTGCCCGTACATGGACCTTTTGAGTTATGATAATTAGCGTGCTAACTAATTTGACTTCAGGAGCCGTCGCTGATGAATGAACCCGACCCCCTGCTGCTCGATCAGCAACTTTGTTTTGCGGTCTACTCCACTTCCCTTGCCATGACCAAATTGTATAAGTCGCTGCTTGAACCGCTGCAAATTACCTATCCTCAATACCTGGTCCTTCTGGTTTTATGGGAAAAAGACGGCATCACCTTGAAAGAAACGGCCCATCGGCTGCATCAGAATCCCGGCGCTTTGACGCCTGTAGTCAAACGTCTGGAAGGGATGGGACTCCTCTCCCGCCGCCGCGACGCCAGGGACGAACGCAACCTGGCGATTGAGTTGACCCAGGCTGGTCGGGCCATGAGGGAGAAGGCCGAAGCGGTCAACGCCGATTTTGCACAACATTGCGGTATCTGGGGCAGTGAATTCACGGATTTACGCGCCACGCTCATCAACCTGAGGAATCGACTGGAGGCTGATCTCTCTATTTAGTTGTTTGAAAAGAGGGGATTAGGATTTTTCTCAAAAAAGATTTGCGCGATAATGATTCGCGCGCTATATTAAGCATCAGCAACGGCCCGCGGAAGAGCCGACGAGCGCACACCGCGGGTTTTATTTTGGCAAAATAATTATCGCGATAATAGTTATCACAAGAAGGGAGGCCGCGTGAACGTACTGCATACGACTTCAGTTACCTCTAGCGGCGGCCGTGACAGCAGCGCAACTTGGATGCGAACAACCCTGATCTAACTCAAACACTTATTAAAAACCACTTGGATTGAAGAAGAAAAGGAGAAGTGAGATGAAAAAGTATACTGCAATTCGGCCCATAGCGTTTTCCATGATCATGGCAAGTAGTATTGCTTTCGCGGCGGGAAGCCCGGGCGTGGAAAGAAAAACCCAAACATTCCTGAACGCACTCGCCGAGAGCGGCGGCAAACCCCTGGAACAGCTTTCGCCGACAGAGGCGCGAGAAGTGCTGAAAAGCGCTCAAGCCGGCGTGCCGTTGGAGTTGCCGGCGGCCGATGTGGACAAAAAAACGATTCGGGTTAACGGCGAGAGCATTCAACTGGTCATCGTCCGTCCGGCCGGAGCCAAGGGCAACTTGCCGGCGTTCATGTACTTCCACGGCGGCGGCTGGGTGTTAGGCGACTTCCCCACCCACGAGCGTTTGATTCGCGATCTGGTCATACAATCCGGAGCGGCCGCGGTGTACGTGGACTATACGCCCTCACCGGAGGCAAAGTATCCCACCGCTATTAACCAGGCTTATGCGGCAACCAAATGGGTGGCGGAAAACGGTCACGAAATCAAGGTGGACAGCTCTCGCCTGGCTGTAGCGGGCAATAGTGTGGGCGGCAACATGGCCGCGGTGGTCGCGCTGAAGGCCAAGCAACCGGGCGGTCCCAAGCTGCGCTTCCAACTGCTGCTGTGGCCGGTTACCAATGCCGGCTTCGAGAACGAATCGTACCACCGCTACGGCGAGGGCCACTTCCTGACCACGAATATGATGAAATGGTTCTGGGACAACTACACCACCGATCCTGCCGCACGCGGAGAAATTTACGCCTCGCCGCTGTTGGCGGACTCGAGTCAACTGCGGGGTTTGCCGCCGGCGCTGGTGCAAACGGCAGAAATGGATGTGTTGCGCGATGAAGGTGAAGCGTACGCCCGCAAACTGGATGCCGCCGGCGTGGATGTAGTGGTTACCCGTTACAACGGCATGATCCACGACTTCGGGCTGCTGAATGTACTCAGCGATTTGCCCGCAACGCGAGCCGCCCTGGCGCAAGCCGGCGCCGCCTTGAAGCAACACTTACAATAATTTCCGGGAGGAAGGGAAGGCTCGGCAAGGCTAAAGCAGCCGGCCTTCCCGTTTCCTCTTGTAGCAATCGCCCTTTGCGGTAGCCCGATCGTTCATCGGTGGGGTTTCCAGAGACGGCGGCGACCTGAGAATAAGCAAGCGGGGATACCCTCAAACCAACCAATACCGGCCACAATTTCACCAACCGTTGCAAGGAAACAGGTGTTGCTTCCAAAAAACAGTCAATTCAGATGTTTTATTCACAAGCCCCGGGTAAATGCTCAAGTTTTTTACATAACGGCCCGATTTTTGCCGTCAAACGAGATCCATTCTCGGGAAAAGGTCTACCTGAGACTGCTGAAGGCGGCATCATTCCCGGGAACAGGACTACCCTCGAAGCTCCAAGGTAGCATCATTCCCGAGAATAGTGCCCTATGCCGGCTTTGGAGAGACCTTATTCCTCGGAAAATAACCCAACCAAATGCAGCTTCCAGTTGTTGTTTTGAGAAAATAGCCGAAGCGGACGGTAACACCTAAGGCAAAACCGGGGCGAAAGTTGTAAAAAAGAATCGAGGCAGGACTGATTCTCGGGATTGATGCCCCATTCAGCAGTTCAAACAGGTACTTTTCCAGACAAAGAACCGCTTTCCAACCCACCCGCGGCATGATTCTCGAGACAGGTGTTGTATTTTCCGAGCCAACAACTTCGGTGCTTGGGAATGATGCTCTCCTCGGCCGGTAGTTTTGGTTATCTTCCCCGGATGGGGACTACCCTTGTGACCCCTGTCGCCGAAACTGGAATAATTGCCGATGTGATCGGATTTGCGGAATAGGGCAGGGGAGAGATCGTGCTAGAATGCGGCCTAGATATGAGCGGAAGGAGCCTGTCATGCGCATCCTTGTTTTAATTACGGCCGTTACCTTGATCAGTTGTGGACCCTCCCCTGAAAAAACCAAGGCCGACAACACGCCCGTGGATTTTGAAATGATTGCCAAGGGCAACATGGTCGATCTGGACCCCTATATCGAAGAGGGCGTCTTCACTGTCTTCGATTTCTACGCGGATTGGTGCCCGCCGTGCAAAAAGTTGAACAAGAGCCTGATCGACATGAAAAAGATCTACGGCGACCGCATGGTGGTTTACAAGTTGGATATCGTCAGTTGGGAATCTGAACTGGCACAGGGCTTCAAAATCAAGGACCTTCCCTACCTCATGGTTTACGACAAGAATCGCCTTGTCATGAAAGCCGGGCCGTCTAATCAGACACTACCCGCACTGATCGCCGCCTTGAACGATAATTCCTGAGCTGCTTCGATCAAGGCGTTGGTCCGCCACTAATAAGCACTGATTAAAACCCATATAACCAGGTGGTTCCACGATAGCGCCCATTCTTCTCTCCTGGAAAACCCGGGAGGGTCTCATTGACGGGTATTGTTAAGCCCGGTTTGTGTCACAAGGGCGAAGCCATGGCTTGCGATCTTGTATACTTCTGGTTTATCGATATTTACCAGAACCAACCCGTAACAGGAAGCGCCTGATTCCATTTTTCCTTGAACCATGGAGCACCATCCGCGTATACTGTACATGTTCGACATATACAGTCGGCACAGCTAATACTTGTAAGGGGTTCTTCATGCTGCTCCATTGTGACCAAATTGCCAAATCCTACTCGGACTTTCAACTGGGGCCCTTCTCTCTTGAAATAGAGCCGGGCCTGGTCAACGGGTTCGCCGGACCCAACGGCGCCGGTAAGTCGACCACGCTCAAGATCCTCATGGGCTTGCTCCGTCCCGACAGCGGCGAGGTTCGCTTTATGGGAAAACCCATCCAACGCAACGACCAGAGTTGGAAGGCGCACATCGGCTTCGTGGGTGAACAGCAGTGCTTCTTTGACGGTTGGAGCGTCTACCGCAACCTGGAGTTCCAAGCTCGTGTTCAACCCCGTTGGTCCATGGAACGAGCCGAGACCATTGCCAAACGCCTGGAACTGGACGGTCGCAAGAAAGCCAAAAACCTCTCCCGCGGCAATCGCGTCAAATTGGCCTTGACCTGCGCCCTGGCTCATAAACCCCGGTTACTCATCCTGGACGAGCCCACCTCCGGGCTGGACCCCATCACCCGCGCCGAGGTTTTGGACCTACTCCGCGAGCACGTGGCCGACGGCGAATGTTCCGTCCTCTTCTCCACGCATATCATTCCCGATCTGGCCAGGGTAGCCGATAACCTGACACTGATTCGGGAGGGACGTATCATTCAATCCGGCGCCACGGACAGCCTCACCGAAACCTGGCGGAGGATCAGCTTCCGTTTCCCGTTCAACACCATCGAACTTCCCGGCGTGGTCGACCACCAAATCGAGGACGGGCGTCACCTGGTCGTCACCAGTAACTGGGAAGAAGCCAAAAGTATTTTGGACCGGAAAGGCGCCCTGGTGCGCGAGATAACTCGGGTCAGCCTGGACGAGGCCGCTGTTTACGCCTTGAAAGGAAAAGCGGCATGATATACGACCTGATCAAGGCCGAGATTGCCTATAAAAAAACGCACTACCTGATCGGGCCGGTTCTGGGTCTTGCCTTCGCGCTGACGCATCTGTACATCGCGAACACCATGTCCATGGACCTTGAATTGGCGCTGCCATTATTTTTCTCGATGCTGTTTCTTTGTCCTCCGGTGGTTGCCGGTTTCTCCC